>NZ_JAFIBZ010000018.1:0-87392 GCF_017832375.1 Methylocaldum sp. RMAD-M
CCGGCGTACTTGGCAGGATCGAGGCGCGCGTCCATACAGGTCAGGATCGCGAAATGCCGCCCCGGCGGCAAGGGAAGATGGCCCTTGTTGAAACTGGCAGCATAGCCTTGGTTGGCGTTTAGAACTTCGGTCAGGATCTGGCTCATATGATTTCCTCCTAAGGATTGTTGTTGTAAAAGACAAGCCGCCTATTAGCCCCGGCGGTAGATGAGGGCGAAGTTGTTGGCGGGCATGTCCATGGCTTTGTCCAGCTTCATGCCGTGTTTGGCGGCAGCCCGGTTCAGGTCGGCCGTATCCTTCAAGCCCCATTCCGGCACGCCGGCCGAACGCAGGGTCCGATCGAATTCTTCGTTCGATGGTGTGGTGAATCGCCCGTCGATCTTGAAGGGGCCATAGATGAACAGAAGGCCGTCGTCCGCCAATACCTCGGAAGCGCACTGCATCATGCCGTCGGCGATGGAGACCGGTGCAACCTGAAAAATGTTGATGCAGTAAATGGCGTGGAACTCCTCCTCGTCCGGATCAGGCCATGTGTCCGGCTGGGTGAGATCCAGCCGGCGCGGTTTCCGGATATTGCCGAGGCCGCTCTCCGCCGTCAGCTTCTCGATGTTCGGAAACACCTCCTCGTTCATGTCCGTGGGATGGAATTGCAGATGCTCGAAATGCGGCGCGAAGTAATGCAGGTGCATGCCGCTCCCCGAGGCAAATTCGAGCACGTGGGCCTCGTTTTTCGGGAGCAGCGTTTTCAGCATTTCCAAGATGGAATCACGGTTGCGATGCCCCGCCCAAGCCACGTAGGGGCTCAACGGATGGGGATCGAGTGGGGGTCTGTCCTCGTACATGAAACATCTCCTCTGGAATAAAAGGTTATCAGTTCTAGGACAAGCCTGACGGACAGGCCTATAGCAGGTAGCAGCTTATGTGCCAAGCTTATTCGATTCGGTTTTAACGTAAAAACAGGCACTTATAAGAACCTTCACACCCAGCCCTGAAAAACCGCTTCACAGGATGAAATTGCAATTCATGTGGCGGCGATCCACGTCGCTGATCACGCCGTTATCTACATCCAAGCTCTTATGGCGTAATTCAGCACCGAAACCGGCGGCGAATAGCCCCTAGAGCGTTTGCATCTCGCTCGTACGGCAAAACAGGCTTGGCGAAAGTCGTTGGCGCCTTCGGCTCGGGTGAATTGATTCAAGCATTCGTAGGTCGGCAATCCTTTCCCAATCGCAAACGGTCGCTTTAGTCGCGACCCTTCCGACGAAGACGCTCGGCCGGGACGTGGCGTCGGGAAGGGCGGCTTCGGCGCTCCCGACGACGCCGTTTGCGATTGGAAGGTCGCGACTAAAGCGACGTTTGCGATTGGAAGGGGCCGATTAAAGGCCCGTTTGCGATTGGAAGGGTCGCGACTATTAATCAGGCCCGTAAATACCCTCCTGGTATTTCGGGCCGCCGCCCAGGCCGGTACACGCCCGGCCTGGGCTCACGCGGCTTGTCGCCGCGCCGGGGCATTCCTGCCCCCGATTAACCCGGCCTATATTTATAGGCCGGGTTAATAAAGCGACCGTTTGCGATTGGGAAGGATTCCCGACCTACGCGCGAATGCCCGTACAGTCGGTATGAAAATGCTCTAGCCCACATTTCTCACCCCCCTTCTACTGCGGACGCCTATTCGCTCGCCGTGACGCGCCGTCTTTGCGCTGCGCCATCCGGCTGCGCGCAACGTCCAGGGCGGCCTTCCTTGGCCGCCCGATCGGCAGGCCCATCCTTCACCGGAGGATGGGCTTCTCCGCCTCGCCCCTCGCGCCGACTCGACGTAGTATCGGCTACGCCTTCCCCGTCGCTCAATCCGTGCGGCGCGCCACACCGGCGCCTCGGCGCCATCGCGACGAAGAGACGTGAGAAATCCGGGCTAGACCTTGAGAAACGTCCAGATGGGAGCGGATAAAGCGCGCCGCTATTCCCTGCCGGGGGACGCCTTACTATCATGTAGGCAACCTCGCATCACCCATCGCGATCATTGATTATTCAGATACCCTTCCGGCGTTCGATATATCGCCGAAACCTACTCGAAGAATCAGAACAATAGGCATCCTATGACTTTTGGGACAAGAACGGGCCGGGCGTGCTGCCTGGCGCGACGCATACCGTATATCTCGCGTTGGCTCGTCATTCCGCTCAGCTTCATTTTGGCGGTAACCCTGGCTGGCGCGGCCGAGCGCTGGGACATCGATGCGCTGATGAGCGCACTGTCCCGCATCGAGAGCGGCGAGAAACGCTATACCGAAATCAAGACCATGGCGCTCCTCAAGGAACCCATGCGCCTGAGCGGCACGTTGATCTACCGCGCGCCGTCGTTCCTCGAAAAACGGGTGCTTTCCCCCTTCGAGGAGCGCTATACGGTGGATGGCGACTCCCTGACCATCGAGAATCCCGCAAAAGGCGTCAAACAGACCCTTTCGCTGGCTTCCCAACCCGCCATCTGGGCTTTCGTGGAAAGCATCAGGGCGCCGCTGGCGGGCGATCTCGCGACCCTGAACCGCTTTTACAAAGTCAGCTTCGGCGGATCGAAACGTAATTGGCTGCTGGCCCTGGTGCCCACCGAACCGGATATGGCCAAGCTGGTTCGGTTCATCCGGATTCGAGGCAGCGGCGACCGCATCGATCGAGTCGAAATCGAGGAAACCGGGGGCGACACCTCCGTCATGACCATCGAGCATCGGCCGTGAGGGAGCGCCTGCCGGTCTTCGTGTGGCTGGTCCTCATGGCGGCAGGCGCATGGATCGCGCTGTTCCGCACACCAATTTCCACCGACCTCACGCATTTTCTCCCGAAAAAGGCGGGAATCGCGGAGCAGATCCTGGTCGAGCAGTTGCGTCACGGAGTCGCGTCCCGCCTGCTGCTCATGGCGCTGGAGGGAGACAAGGAATCCGATCTGGCCGAGGTCAGTCGACGCCTGGCGGAACGGTTGCGGGAGAACCGCGCGTTCGTGCGGATCGACAACGGGACTCAAGGGCTTTCCGCGGCAGACCGGGAATTTCTGTTCGAAAATCGCTATCTCTTGAGCCCTAAGGTCAGCGAACAGCGGTTCGGCGCGGAAGGGCTCCGGCAAGCCTTGGAAGCGCGCCTGGCGGAACTGGCCTCGCCGGCCGGTTTATTGGAAAAGGAATTCCTGCCCCGCGATCCGACCGGCGAATTCCTCGAAACCTTGCGGCCTTGGATGAAATCCGCGGGGCCTTCGCTCCGACAGGGCGTCTGGTTCTCGCCGGACGGCCGTCGGGCGCTGCTCGTGGCGGAGACGAAAGAGCCTGCTTTCGATCTGGATGCCCAGGCCGAAGCCGTGGCTGCGATTCGGGAGAGCTTCGCGGCGGTCAAGGGAAACCGCTCGGTCGAGCTGCTCCTGAGCGGCCCTGGCGCGTTTTCGGTGGAAGCCAACGCCACCATCACGCAGGATGCCGTTAGGCTGTCCCTGCTCAATACGTTGGCGATCACGCTGCTGTTGGCGGCGGTGTACCGGTCGCTGCGGGTCATCCTGCTCGGCCTGGTGCCGCTGGCGACGGGCGCCTTGGCAGGGACCTGCGCGGTGAGCCTCTGGTCCGGCGGGATACACGGCATCACCCTGGGATTCGGCGCGACCTTGCTCGGCGTCGCCGCCGATTATCCCAACCATCTGTTCACCCATGTGCGCCGTGGAGAGACCAGCCGCCAGACGGTAAGCCTGATCTGGCCGACGCTACGCCTTGGCATACTCACCAACGTGGCGGGCTTTGCCGCGATGCTGTTTTCGGGCTTCGAAGGCCTTTCACAATTGGGCGTTTTCGCGGCGACGGGACTCCTGGCCGCCGGGCTGACCTGCCGCTGGATCATGCCGGCGCTCATGCCCCAGCATATCGCCCTACCCGACCGGATCGTCAGAGGGTTGCATGCCGATGAGTTTCTCAGAAGGCTAAGCCGGTTCCGCTTCGTTCCGCCTTTGCTGATCTTCGCCGCGATTGCATGGATAACCGGCTCCGGCGCGTCGCTCTGGAACGACGATATCGATGCCCTGAGCCCGGTACCCGAGTCCCGCAAAGCGCTGGACGAAGCCCTGCGCCGCGATCTGGGCGCACCGGATCTTCGCCAGTTGATCGTCGTAACCGGCGCCGGTGCCGAAACCGTTCTGAGGCGGAGCGAGGATCTGAAAAGAATCCTACAGCCCCTGGCCGACAACGGAACGATGGCCGGATTCGACATGGCGGCGCTTTACCTGCCCAGCCATGAAACGCAAAGCCATCGGCAGTCGGCCTTGCCCGAGACGGAAATCCTGCGGCGCAACCTGGATGAAGCGCTCCGGAAAACGTCTTTCAAGCCCAATGCCTTCGAACCCTTCATCGCCGACGTATCGCATGCGAAACATACGCCGCTGCTCGATGAAACGAGCTTTGCCGGAACCTCGTTCCGGCTCAAGATCGAATCGCTCCTTTTCCGGCATGGCGAGCTCTGGGTCGGCCTGGTTCCGCTCGTCGGCGTGGCCGATGCCGCGCAGTTGCAGGCGGCGCTCGCGGCGGACAAGAACCTCATCTATCTGGATCTTCGCGAGGCATCGAGCCGGCTGCTTCGGGATTACCGGCGCGAAGCCGTTCATTTGCTCGGCGCGAGCGTGGCAGCCATCGTGATCCTGCTGACTTTCGGACTCCGCTCGCCGGGCGGCATGCTGCGGGTTGTGACGCCCATGGCCGCTGCGGCTTTCGTCACCGCAGCGGTATTGATGAGGCTGTACGGAGGCCTGTCGCTTTATCACCTGGTTTCGCTGCTCCTGGTAATGGGGCTCGGCATGGACCAGGCATTGTTCTTCAACAAACCCAGCCGAACCCCGGAGGAACGCAACCGGACCCTCCTGTCGCTTCTGATTTGCAGCTTCAGCGCAGTAATGGCTTTCGGCATTCTGGCAACATCGAGCGTCAACATTCTCAACGCCATCGGCAGCACCGTGGCCATGGGCGCGGCTCTCGCGGTTCTTTTCGCAGCGATGCTGGCCAGACGGAATCCGTCTTCGGCATAATACTTGAATTCTTCACATCGCCATCTCACGCTATCTTTCTCCACACCCACTTGATGCAGCCTTTGATTATTTCCGCATTCACCCTGACCAACTGTCTGGGAAGGGGGCTGAATGCGACTTCGGCGGCGCTTCGGGAACAGCGCAGCGGTCTTCGCCACTGCGACTTTCCGGGTACCGAACTGGACACTTACATCGGCCGGATCGACGGAATCGAAAACGAACCCGTAAGCGGACGCTTAAGCGATTATGATTGCCGCAACAACCGCCTGGCCCGGATCGGTCTCGAGCAGGACGGCTTCGTTCAAGCCGTGGAAAGCGCCCGGCGGCGCTATGGGCCGGAAAGAATCGCGGTGATTCTCGGCACCAGTACATCCGGCATCCTGGAAACGGAATCCGCTTATCGGAGGCGCAATCCCGAAACCGGGGCGCTGCCGCCCGACTTTCGTTATCGGCAGACCCAGAATACGTTTTCCGTGGGCGATTTCACCCGGCGCTATCTCGATCTGCAGGGCCCCGCATCCGTCGTCTCCACGGCTTGTTCGTCCAGCAGCAAGGTTTTCGCCAGCGCCGCGCGCCTGATTCAGACGGGGCTGTGCGATGCGGCAGTCGTCGGAGGCGTCGACAGTCTCTGCTTTACCACCCTATACGGCTTCACCGCGCTCGAACTGGTATCGTCCACCCCGTGCCGCCCTGCCGATGCGGACCGCAACGGCATTTCCATCGGAGAAGCGGCCGGTTTCGCCCTGCTGGAAAAACCGGAACGCGGCACCGGCGATATCGCGCTGCTCGGCTACGGCGAAAGCACCGACGCCTACCACATGTCTTCGCCCCATCCCGATGGCCTGGGTGCGGCGGAGGCCATGAACAAGGCCATGCAGCGGGCCGGGATCGATCCGGGCGCTATCGATTACATCAATCTGCACGGCACCGCCACCAAAGCCAACGATGCCGCCGAGGACAAAGCCGTGTCCGGCCTCTTCGCCGCAGCGGTACCGTGCAGCTCGATCAAAGGCTGGACGGGCCATACCCTGGGAGCGGCGGGAATCGTGAATGTCATCGTCGGTTGCCTGAGCATTCGCGAAAGCTTCGTGCCGCGCAGCCTGAACACCGAGCGGGTCGATCCGGAGATCGCGTCCTGGATCGCCACCGAGGAACTGCGGCGGCCGGTCCGGACCGTCCTCAGCAACGCCTTCGGTTTCGGCGGAAACAACGCCAGCCTGGTTCTGGGAAAACGCTCATGATCCGCGTATTCGTCGAAGGCGTCGGCATGATCGGTCCCGGGCTTTCCTCCTGGAAGGAGAGCCGCGAGATTTTGGCCGGACGGCAAGCCTATGCTGGCGGCGAGCTGCCGCGGCTCCTGGCGAGCCGACTTCCTGCGGCGGAGCGACGAAGAAGCACCGCCGTTACCCGGCTCGCGATCGACGTGGCGGAACAAGCGCTACCGCCGGACGTAAACGCGGGAGATATCGCGACGGTATTCACGTCCTCGGGCGGCGAAGTCGAAATCATTCATCGGATTTTCGAGGAATTGGCCACCGTCGAGCGGCAGATCTCGCCGACCCAATTCCACAACTCGGTCCACAACGCGGCATCCGGATACTGGAGCATCGCGACCGGTTCGCGGCAGGCGTCCACCAGCCTGTCCTGCTTCGACGACTCCTTCGCCATGGGACTGCTGGAAACCGCCGGCCAGGCATTCGTCGAAGACACGAAGGTTCTACTCGTCGCCTATGATTTCCCGCCGCTTGATCCGATTCTCCGGGCTCGTCCGTTGCTGGCACCGTTTGCGGTCTCCCTGCTGCTTGCTTCGGAAAGATCCGAGCACAGCCTCGGCGAGTTGACGATCGGCCTCGATACCGCCAATGCGGGCGACATAGGCCACATGGACGATGCGGGGCTCGAGGCCTTGCGCGCCGGCAATCCCGCGGCTCGAAGCCTGCCGCTTTTGGCGGCTCTGGCGCGTTCCGAGCCTGCCGAACTGAGTTATGGCCAAGCGCGGGTCGGGCTTAAGCCATGCGCCTAGACCGATCGGAGCTCATTGGCCTGCTCCCTCATGCGGGTACCATGTGCTTGCTCGATGACATACTCGACTGGGATGAAACCCGCATTGTCGCGTCGGCCACCAACCACCGGCGGTCGGATAATCCGCTACGCCGTCAAGAGGGCTTAAGCGCCGTATGCGGCATCGAATATGCCGCTCAAGCGGCCGCGATACATGGGAGCCTGTTGGCCGGAAAACAAGATGCTCCGGTGAAACCGGGCTATCTGGCGGCCGTTCGCGAGCTCGAACTCGCCGTCGGGTACTTGAACAGAATCGAATCCACGCTCGTAATTCGAGCGGAAAAACTTCACGGAAATGAAACCGGTTTGCTGTACGCTTTTGCCGTCGAATCGAACGGCAACGTTCTTCTCACGGGTAGGGTATCGGTGTTCTTGTCGGCCTAAGCCGAACCGGGATATCGCTCGGGACCGTTTCTTTGGAAAACACTGCATCGGGTAGAACCACCCTCCTCGGGAGAGTACAATACTTAACCTTTTATAACGCGCTTCTATTTGGGCAAACGAGGCGATTCCTGCGGTAAGACAAGGCTATGAAACAGCTCTCGGAGATCATGGCGGTAATGCATAACGAATACAACACGGACGATTTGCGCATTTGCGAAGTTAAGGAGGTCATTCCGCCCGTACAGGTTCACGAAGAATTTCCCATCACCCAAGAGGCCGCGCTGACGACTTTACAAGCGCGCCGGGAAATCCACCGTATTCTGGCCGGCCAGGACGACCGCCTGCTCGTCGTCATAGGTCCGTGCTCGATTCACGATCCCGAAGCCGCTCTGGAGTACGCCAGACGCTTGCTGGAAGCGAAGCGGGAGCTGGTCGACGATCTGGTGATCGTCATGCGGGTTTACTTCGAGAAGCCCAGGACCACGATAGGCTGGAAAGGGTTGATCAACGATCCATGTCTGGACGAGAGCTTCAATATCAACAAAGGGCTGAGATTAGCCCGGCAACTGCTGCTCAATCTGAACCAGATTGGCATGCCGTCCGCCACCGAATATCTCGATCTGATTACGCCGCAATACGTGTCGGACCTTATCGCCTGGGGGGCGATCGGCGCCCGCACCACGGAAAGCCAGGTGCACCGTGAACTGGCTTCCGGCCTTTCCTGCCCCGTCGGCTTCAAGAATGCCACCGACGGCGGTATCA
This sequence comes from Methylocaldum sp. RMAD-M, assembly GCF_017832375.1. Lineage (NCBI taxonomy): Bacteria > Pseudomonadati > Pseudomonadota > Gammaproteobacteria > Methylococcales > Methylococcaceae > Methylocaldum > Methylocaldum sp. RMAD-M. Next base: position 8,249 of record NZ_JAFIBZ010000018.1, read on the forward strand.
AAGTGGCCATAGACGCCATCAGCGCGGCCAGACGTCCGCATCATTTTCTGTCCTTGACCAAGGCGGGCCATTCAGCCATTTTTTCGACCACGGGCAACGAAGACAGTCACATAATTCTCCGCGGTGGAAAGCAGCCGAACTACGATGCCGAGAGCGTGGAGGCCACGGCTCAGGCTCTGGAAAAGGCGGGCCTGCCACCCAACATCATGATCGATTTCAGTCACGCCAACTGCATGAAGGATTATCACCGCCAATTGAGCGTAGGAACGGATGTGGCGATGCAACTCGAAGCCGGCGATTACCGCATCTTCGGCGTCATGATCGAAAGCCATTTAAAAGCCGGCAATCAGAAACTCGAGCCGCGCAAGCCGCTGGAATACGGCCTCAGCATTACGGATCCCTGCCTCGGCTGGGACGACAGCAACTCTCTGCTGCAACGCTTGGCGAAAGGCGTGGCTCGCCGGCGCCGACATGGCCGCCAAGAAACCGCCGCAGAGCTTATCCGATCGAGCACCTGAATCATGCGTATTTTCGTCAATGGCGAACCGCGTACCGTAGCTGATGGAGCGACGCTCGCGGACCTTATCGCCGAATTGAATCTGGGCGGCAAACGCATCGCCGTAGAACTGAACCGCGAAATCGTGCCTCACGGGCACTATGAAGATCATCGACTCGCTATGGACGATAAAATAGAAATCGTACATGCCATTGGCGGCGGACAAGCCGATCCCTTGGTTATCGCCGGCCGCACTTATCATTCGAGGCTCCTGGTCGGGACCGGGAAATACAAGGATCTGGACGAAACCCGCCGTTGCGTGGAGGCTTCCGGGGCCGAGATCGTCACGATCGCCATACGCCGCAGCAACATCGGGCAAGACCCCGGTCAGCCCAATCTGCTCGATGCGGTTCCGCCGGATCGTTACACCCTGCTGCCCAATACGGCCGGGTGTTATACCGTGGAAGACGCAGTGCGTACCTGCCGGCTCGCCCGAGAGCTCTTGGGCGGCCACAAGCTGGTCAAGCTGGAAGTGCTGGGCGATCCCAAAACGCTGTATCCGGACGTTACCGGCACTTTGGCGGCTGCCGAAATTCTGATCAAGGAAGGATTCGAAGTCATGGTTTATACCAGCGATGATCCGGTGGTGGCCAAACGACTCGAAGAGCTCGGTTGTGTCGCCGTCATGCCGCTCGCTGCGCCGATCGGCTCCGGATTGGGTATACGCAACCCCTACAACATTCTGACCATCATCGAAAACGCCAAGGTTCCCATTCTGGTGGACGCCGGCGTGGGCACGGCGTCCGACGCCGCCGTCGCCATGGAACTCGGCTGCCACGGCGTATTGATGAATACCGCCATTGCGGAGGCGAAAAACCCCGTACTGATGGCACAAGCCATGAAAAAGGCCGTGGAAGCGGGCCGCGAGGCTTTTCTCGCCGGCCGCATGCCGCGCCGCCGCTACGCTTCGGCCTCCTCACCCGAATCAGGGCTGTTCTTTTATTAATCAGGCCCGTAAATACCCTCCTGGTATTTCGGGCCGCCGCCCAGGCCGGTACACGCCCAGCCTGGGCTCACGCGGCTTGTCGCCGCGCCGGGGCATCCCTGCCCCGGATTAACCCGGCCTATATTTATAGGCCGGGTTAATAATTCACGAGCAAGCGGTATTCCTGCCATTGTTGCCGGCGGAAAAATACTGTGTCGCCGGCAAAACGACGGGCAACAATCTAAGCGCGGCAGGCTTTTCCGTTCGTCATCCCGCGTGGATTGCGGGAAGAATTTCTGACTATTTTTGTGTAGAATCGATAGCTCTTGATTTTGATCTTTCGGCCGTCATTTTAAGGATGACCGAAGCTTTTGAAGCCACCGGATCGGTTTCCGTGGCTTATGGCCAGTACATCTAAACCTGACACAATTCACAATTAAAGGAGACGATTGATGAGCGTATTAGTCGGTAAACCCGCCCCCGATTTTCAAGCGGCCGCTGTTCTTGGCGATGGCAAGATCGTCGACAACTACTGGTTCTCGAAGGAAACCAAAGGCAAGTACGCCGCCATTGTTTTTTATCCGCTGGATTTCACCTTCGTCTGCCCGACCGAATTGATCGCCCTCGATCACCGTATCGACGAATTCAAAAAGCGCGGCGTAGAAGTCATCGCGGTTTCCATCGATTCCCAGTTCACCCACAACGCCTGGCGTAACACGCCGGTCGAAAAAGGCGGCATCGGCCCGGTGCGGTACACCATGGTGGCGGACGTCAGCCACGCCATCGCCAAGGCTTACGATGTAGAAGTGGAAGGCGCGGCCGTGGCCTATCGCGGTAGTTTCCTGATCGACCGGAGCGGCATCGTCCGTCACCAGGTCGTCAACGATTTGCCGCTGGGCCGTAACATGGACGAACTCGTCCGCATGGTCGACGCACTCCAGTTCTGCGAAGAGCACGGCGAAGTTTGCCCGGCCGGCTGGAACAAAGGCAAGACCGGCATGAACGCCAACCCCGAAGGCGTGGCCGATTACCTGAGCAAGAACGCGGCCAATCTCTAAAATCCGGGTTTTTCCCGCATCAACGCCCCGCCTGCGCACGCCGGCGGGGCGTTTTTGTCTTCTGCTACTGCGCCTTAGCTGCCTTGAGCAAGAAAAAATGCCGAACCAGCACGGCGCACACGAGACCGAGGGCAACCGATGAAAAATTGATCAGCCCGGTCGAGAAGCTTGCTTGCTGTACGTGGAGTGAAGCAATCCACGGCTTTGCGACCAACAAGCTCCAAGCGAAATTGGGTACGTAAAACGCCAATAGCCCCGCGAAAGCCCATTGAAAAGTCGGAAGACCGCGATCTTCCGCGCTCCGATAAAACCAGTATGCGATCAACACTGCGACAACGCCGCCTATCATGGTGCCTCTCCTCTGAGTGATATTGTTTTAATAGTTGTAGATTTGCCGGTTGTTCCGGCATCGCGAAGCTGTCTTGTCCAGACCGTGCTCCGGGAGATGGTAAGCACTTCGTAACAGCGTACGATACAAAAGATCCGGACTCCTTTCACCATCAAAGATTGAGCGATTTCCTCTCCATCAAATAGCAGAAGCAGTCCTGTCGGATAATTCGCTTGTCCAAGGTCAGCATGGACGGCATCACCGCCCTTTTCAGCACCAGCCGGTCTTCGCGAATTTCGAAATAGTCGGCGGCGACATCGTGCCCCGATTCGTCGCAGGCGATGAACGGAAGAGTGGACGAGCCGTTCTTGACCATTCCCAAAGCCGTCCCGGCGCTCAATTCCGTGAAATTAAGATGATCCAAATCTTCGTTCAGCCGAAGGTCGGTGTCCTCGGATGAAAAGTCGAAGGACACGTTCTCGCGCACGGTGACTTGTACGACCGTGTGATAAAAATCCAGATCCTGCGATGCAACCGGGTGGTCCGGTATATCGGTGAGGTGCAGGCAGGCGTCCAAATATTCGAAGACATGCTCGCTCCCGTATTTTTGTCCCGGTTTGCCGCATTCCAGGGTAACCGCAGGACACAGCCGGGCGAAAGCAGAGGTTTGGGTGCCTTTGGGATAGGTAAAATAAATCACCAACCGGCTGAACATGGACGCCAATCGAAAAAACCGGTGGTCCAGCCGGTTGACGCAGGCGTAATGAGGGTTCACCCCGGTATTGTTGTGCACATCGATGCTGGCGAAAACGCGACGCCTGGCCATTTCTTCCATTACCGACTGCATCATGGCCGTCTCAGGGCAAGCGGAATGCGTAGTTCCGGGCCAAATGCGATTGTAATCCACCTGCCCATCCAGCCGCCGCACACCATTCCGCGCCGCACTGACATTGCCGATGAAAACCGACAGCGCGCGCGGCAAAGTCTGGTCCGAATACTTTCTGAGCAAGCTTTGCACAGCAAGTAGGCCGGTAGGCTCATTGCCGTGAAGCAGAACGGACACGAACAAGGGTCTTTCCTGACGTCCCGGGAGATGAATGAGCGTAGGTCCCGGCAATATCGTATGGAGGCGTTCCGCGGCTATCTCGGTCAATCCTTGCGGGACATGGTCCAGTTGAGTCAGAGACGGAGCATCCATCAGAGCGGCCATCGATGAACCGGCTCCCCGCTCTTCTGACGATTCAGATACTCGCGAGTCATGGTCGAAAATTCCCCAGGATGTTTCTCTATAAAGCGGCGTTGCCATTCGCTGCCGGTCTGGCCGGATAATATCCGTTGCTCGATAATGCCCAAAAAATAGGCGATATCCGCTTCCGCCAACCCCAATCGCTTTAAACCGGATTCCGCTTTCGGGAGCAGTTCATGCAGAAGCCATGGCTTGAGCGGCAGCTTTGTCTCGTCCCGCCAAATCACGTGCGCCCCCAGGCCGTATCGAGCCGCCTGATAAAAATTATCCTTGGCCTGAGCGAACGGAATCAACGGCTCATGGTACTCGTTCGCGAACGCTTCCACCAAACCGTAAAAGAATGCCGCATTGGCGATCATATCCACAATGCTCGGCCCTGCGGGAATAACGCGATGCTCGATTCGGATATGGGGGCGGCCGTCGGGATCGAAACCGACCAGAGGGCGGTTCCAGCGCCAGATGGTGCCGTTGTGCAGCCGCAAATGGGCGAACTGCTCGGGCGGGCACTCCGACAGTATCGGCAGCAAAACCGGATAATGTTGAAAATTCTCCTCGAACACCTCGGTAATAGCGTGCCTCGCATAACCGCTGCCGAAGCCGACTCTATGCAAGGGGCCGTGGCTCGCCTCATGGAAACCGCCGCTGTCGACCGCTTGCTCGAACAGAGGAATCCGCGTCTCCGCCCACAGATCCTTTCCGAACAAGAACGGCGAATTGGCGGAAACAGCTACCAGCGGCGCGGAGACCAGAATGGCGGTATTGAAATACTCCCGTACCCGTTCAAGCGGAACCTGGAGATGAATCTGAAACGATGTTGCCGCCGATTCCAGCATCACGTCCTGGTGTTCGACCGCGAGATGCTGATGACCGGAAATGTCGAGTTTCAAAGGCTCCTGGCGACGTGCCGACAGAATCTGCTCGTTTAGCGCCCGGTATCGGTTCATCTCCGAAATATTGTTCAGATTGAGCACCGCCGAGGGCACCGTAGGTAAGATTCCGATCGCCACGAGTTCGACGCCCAAAGATTCCGCCGCCGCGCAGGCCTTTCGCCAGAGTTCGCCCAAATCGAGGCGAAGCTGCGAAAGCACCTGTCCCCGTAGGAATTGCGGCACGCTATTGAACTCCACATTGAATTTCGCGAGCTCCGGACAGGCGAGCGAGCCGCCGAAAGCTTCGAGAAACGCGGCATTGACCGGCGCGGGGTTCATTTCCGAATCCACTAGCCAGGATTCCAGCTCGAACCCGGTAATCGGTCCCAGCGACGAACACACGCCCTTACGGACATAGCGGCTGAGTAATCCAGTTTCCGCTTCCAGGCGCTGGCGAAAATTATCGAAATCGGCATCGGAGAACCGGGCTTTTTCTATCTCTTGCCCCATGTTCCACCCCAAAGTTTTGGCGCTCTGACCACATCATGCCACGGACTTAAGGCCGACCAAAGACGCAATTTATCTTACGCAAGCTATAGACCGCAAAAGTGGTCGAAAAGATTGATCCTGGCCAGCGAAAGCGCTTAAAATCATGAAGACAAGCGGGTGTAGTTCAATGGTAGAACCTCAGCTTCCCAAGCGTGCGACACGAGTCGCGTCGGTAGCTAGCCTACTCGCAGCGTCATAGCGAGGAAAATAGCCCCTTTAACCATCAGCGCGTCTGTGAAATCCTGATGGCAGAACCTGAAGCTCGAAAGAGCGGAGGTTCTGAGCGGACAATATCGACATAGCGGCGAAGGCCGTTTAAGTAGTTGTCTTGCTGATCGCAAGATTTGACAAGACCCGGCGTTCAGCCGCCGGTAGCCTAAGTACAGTGCGGGACTGGTAACGGTCCGGTGCTAAGCGTACTGACAATGTAGCCACCTTACGGGGTACACTGACCCCGCGAGGGGTCTAGTGTGATACTGGGAGTCGCAACCCGGTTGAGGCGCTAGGCTGAGCCAAAGGATTAGCGTAAGCGAACCGCTGTTAATCGTCGTAAAGCTGAACAAGCCAAAGCGACTGACAGGCTTGACCCAAACGGGACGTGGTGGGTGTTCTCTCTGCTTGGTAGAGGCACGCTGACATCAAGCACCACCGGCGAAAGGGCGGAATCCTCCTGGCTCTTGCTACTCGAACGGAACGTGGTAAGCCCAAACGGGTGTGCCGGCAACGGTACACGGCAAACCGCAAGGTTTGTCTTTACCTGTGTGGGTAAAGGATCGCGGAAAAAGCGAATGCCTTCCTGTAACGGGAGGGATAGGGGATGAAACGATCGCCCCACCCCGAAAGGGGGCTGACTTCCGCGTGGTAGCCTGTCGTGAGACAGGTCTGTTAACCTAACCCTAAGGGGATGGAAACATCCCCTTAGGGGCAATGTGTCCATCTCCGAAGGAATCGGGCGGGTGTAGTTCAATGGTAGAACGGCGGCTTCCCAAGCCTCAGGCGTGGGTTCGATTCCCATCACCCGCTCCAACTTGGAGGTTGATATGGACGCTACTTCAACTAGCGATGTCGCTTCCACTGCATGGTCGAGCTGGCACGAGATTTCGTGGTCTGATTCGCATCGTGTGGTCGGAAGGTTACAGACTCGTATCGCGAAAGCAACGAAAGCAGGTGACTGGCGACGAGTCAGGCGCTTGCAATCTCTACTGACTCGTTCCACCAGCGCGAAAGTGCTGGCGGTCAAGCGTGTCACGGAGAATCAAGGACGGAAGACGCCCGGCGTCGACGGTCAGACGTGGAGCACCCCGGAAGAAAAGTGGCACGCGGCGCATAGCCTGCGCAGCAAGGGTTACAAACCTGCCCCTCTACGCCGGATACACATCCCAAAAGCAAGTGGTGGCAAACGGCCCTTGGGCATTCCCACCATGCGTGATCGGGCGATGCAAGCTCTGCATCTCCTGGCCTTAGATCCTGTGGCGGAATCAATCGCCGATCCTCACTCTTACGGTTTCCGAAAGGGACGTGCCACGGTGGATGCCATCGAACAGGTACGCAACGTACTTGGCCGAAAAGCTTCGCCACGGTTCGTTCTGGAAGGGGACATCAAGGGGTGTTTTGACAATATCGGTCATGACTGGCTACTGGCAAATGTCTGCATGGACAAGCGCCTGCTCCGGAAGTGGCTGAAAGCGGGATACATGGAACACGGAAACCTGTTCCCAACTGAAGCGGGTACACCGCAGGGAGGCATCATTTCTCCCGTACTCGCCAATTGGGCACTGGATGGACTCCAAAAGCGGCTCGACTCGCTCTTCCGAACGGTACGCGAAGCCCGTGACGCCAAAGTCCATCTGGTGCGATACGCCGACGACTTCGTCATCACCGGTAGCTCGAAAGAACTGCTGGAAACGACGATCAAGCCTGTGGTCGCCGAGTTCCTGCGGGAACGCGGACTGACCTTGTCGGAGACCAAAACCCACATTACCCATGTGGACGAAGGCTTCGACTTCCTCGGGTGGAATGTCCGAATGAGACGTTCGACGCTGCTCATACAGCCGTCAAAACGGAACGTGAAGTCATTCCTCGGTCATGTCAGACAGGTACTCAAGGACATGCGGCAAGCCCGGCAAAAGGACGTAATAAAAACCCTGAACCCGATTCTCCGGGGATGGGCAAATTACCACCGCAGCCAAATGGCCAGCCGTACATTCACTCGATGCGACCATCACATTTGGAACGCGATATGGCGTTGGGCGGTCCGCCGTCACCCTGCCAAAGGGAAGCGATGGATCAAGCAGCGTTATTTTCAGTGTCTCCGGGGACGTGATTGGCGTTTTGGAGAAAAGGACCAGCTACTGCTGTATCTGGGGAGCGTGCGGAAACGCACGCACATCAAGATCGCGGCGGAAGCCAATCCCTATGATTCGGCGTTTGACGACTACTTCTCCAAACGGCTTGCGGCACGGATGCTGCAAACGTTGAAAGACAGACGGAGGCTGCGCTGGCTATGGTTGTTCCAGGAAGGAACCTGCCCAGTCTGTTCTCAGAAAATCACCGTGGAGACGGGGTGGCATTTGCACCACGTCCTACCACGGCGGCTGGGCGGAACCGACGCGATGAGTAACCTCGTGCTCCTGCACGAGAACTGCCATCGCCAGGTCCATGCGAAGGCGAAGCCAGACGACGTTGCTGGCCTGCTTCGCGAGAAGCAGGCTTAAGTGCTGCTTGAGCCGGATGCGTAGAAATACGCATGTCCGGTTCTTAGGGGAGGGGATGGCCGCGAGGTCATCTCCTTACCCGACTGATGACGTGGGTTCGATTCCCATCACCCGCTCCACGTCCCCCACCTTCTTCATCCTCGAACATCAAAGTTGCTTCACTTCAGTTCGAACCGCCTACGCAGGCAGGCTCAGGTTATTCCTTTGAGATTGCCATAGAGAAAAGCCCACATAAGACACAATCCCAATATTGACGGCGAAAGTCAGGACCTTGATCCACGAGACGCCGGCCAGCAGCTCGAAAAGCTCTATGGGAATATAGATGGCACCGCTCGCCACCGCGAACCACTCGGCCCAGCGCCGTCCTCGCCATAATCCATAAGCCTCGATAAACCGCAACCCACTGTACGTAAATGCAAAACCGGCAAAAAGCCAAAGCCTCTTATCAGAAAGCCGTCCTGCCAAATCGATAAAAATTCGCGGATACCGGCTGGCTGGATTGAGGTGAAAATGACCGACAATTTCCTCAGCCAGTTGCTGCACATCATGATGGATAAGCGAGAGGAGTCCGAATCCCGCCAGCACGATCAGCACACCTTTGCTCAACTCGACTATCGCAATCACGCGTAAGCCTCCCGGCGAGTGCGAAGACCTGACGACGCTATTTTGCTTGGCAGATAATAGTTGTCCCATGACCACACGCCTCCTAAAATCCTTGGCCGCCAACTTTTTGAGCAAATGAACTCGGGATCGAGCGATTGGATTGCGAATATGATCGACGTCGCATCTTTTAACGCCGGCTGTCATGCGCCATGTCCCCGATGGCTGTGCTAGACCGTTGGCAATACCTTTTTGAGTAGCTCCACTATGTTTCTTATCCTTTGCATTTTATGAAAGACCCGATTGACAACAATCAAGTCAGCATGAACGCCTTTAAACGCCTGTTGTTCATGGCTCTGTTTTTTGCGCTCTTCGGTATCGTACGTTTTGTTCTGTGGGCCATCGTCCTGTTCCAGTTCATCGCCCATCTCTTTACCGGCCGAGCCACCCGCCTCGGCGTGAAATGGGGTGAAGCCCTGTCGGCGTGGATTTACAACATGATGCTCTTCATGTCCTACAGCACCGACCGCATGCCTTTCCCGTTTTCCGCTTTCGGAGCGAGAGAGGATTGACGGTCGCGGAGTTCGTTGCTCAATTATCCGAGCTTTCAAGCTCTTATCTTTCAGCATCCCCGAAAATAAAAAAACCCACCATACGGTGGGTCAAGAGGAGGAAGAACACATACATGTAGACAGCGTGGCAGCCCGTTAGTTCATGCGCACACGAAATTTTGTTGCCTGCTGTGTACAAATTGTTGCGGCAAAGGTGCCGCCGCGTGAGCGAAGATCCCGGCCGATGCCGAGGAAGTGATCGGATGAGGCGCGGACCGGCAAAGCGCCTTCCACCTTCAAGAGATATAGCCTGGAAAAGATGCGGTAGATCGGCAATCCCTTGCTGACGAAGGCCTCCCGATAGTGCTACGACATACCGGAAAAGGCTCTGATGGCGGCTATTGCGCCGCTTTCCGATTCAGCAGGTAATAAACCATCGGCACCACATAGAGGGAGAATGCGGTCGACGCGAAGATGCCGAAGATAAAACTCCAGGCAAGGCCGGAGAAGATGGGATCCAGCGTGATGACGAAAGAGCCGAACAGCGCGGCGGCGGCGGTGAGAAAGATCGGGCGGAGACGGGTGGCACCGGCCTCGATGAGGGCATCGACGAGGGTTTCGCCCTGAGCCCGCAGCCGCTCGATGAAGTCGATGAGAATGATGGAGTTCCGGACCACGATGCCGGCCAGAGCGATCATGCCGATCATGGCCGTTGCGGTGAACAGGATGGGATTGTCGAAACCCGCCACGGGCTCGGTAATCAGCAGGTTGAGCAGCGCGAAGCCGGGCATGATGCCGATGACGGTCAGGGGAATGGCCACCATGATGATGAGCGGCATCCCCAAGGAACCCGTCTGCGCCACCAGAAGCACGTAAATCATGAGCAGGGCCGCACCGAACGCGAGCCCTAAATCCCGGAACACATCCACCGTGATCTTCCACTCCCCTTCCCCGGCCAGATCGACCGTATAGCCTGCGGGCAGCGGTTTTTCGTCCTCGATGTCCCACCAGTCGAACACGGCCTCCACCGGACTCCGCCCCGCCATTTCCGCGGTCACGTAGCTCAGGCGCCTGAGGTCTTTATGATAAATCGTGAGATCCGCCGGTTCCTCCGTCGCATGGCCGATTTCTCCGAGCGGCACCAGCGAGCCGTCCAGGCCTTTCACCCGGAGCGTACTCAGATCGGCCATGGAGGAACGTTCCGCGCGCCGCAGCCGCATGACGATTTCCAAGGGCTGGCGCTCGGACGAAATGTGCACGACGCCGATGGACATTCCGTTCAACGCTGCGCGCAGGGTTTCCGCGACCTCCGCCACGGTTACGCCGTGCAGCGCGGCCTGCTGACGGTCCAACTGATAGCGGATCACGGTCTGCGGCTCGTCGACGGTATCGTCCACATCCACGACCCCCTCTATCCCGGCGATCTCCTGTTTCACCCGCTCTGCGACGCGCGCCAGATCGGAATAAGCCGCGTCCAGAGGCCCGTATACCTCGGCCACGAAGGTGGACAGCACCGGGGGACCCGGAGGGGTTTCGACGATCTTGGCATTGGCGCCGTAAGCCTTGGCGATCCGCTCGATATCGGGACGGATGCGCAGGGCGATCTCGTGGGACTGTTGCTCGCGCCGCTCCTTGGGCAGCAGGTTGATTCGAATCTCGGCCTGATGGGGCTCGCGCCGCAGATAGTAATGCCGCACCAAACCGTTGAAATCCATGGGCGATGCGAGTCCGACGAAGGTCTCGTAATCGGTCACTTCGTTGACGGTGGCGAGATAATCGCCCAGCGCCCGCGCGGCGGCGTCGGATGCTTCCAGCGTGGTGCCGCGCGGCATGTCGACGACGATTTGCAGTTCGTTCTTGTTGTCGAAAGGCAGGAGTTTGAGCGGCACGATGCGGAAAACCGCGAGCAAGGCGGAGACTACGAATGCCGCCAGCACCAGCCATAGAAAAATCTTCGCCCGACCGGCAGTTGCCAAGAGTCCGCCTAAGGTGCGGTGATAAAACCGATACACCGTGCTCTGCTTGAGATCGAACGCTTCCTCGCCCTTGCCGTACTCGCTCTTGAGAAGGTAATAGCTCGCCCAGGGGGTTACGGTGAACGCCACCAGGAGCGACATCAGCATCGCGATAGGTACGTTGAAAGCCATGGGCGCCATGTACGGCCCCATCATGCCGGTGATGAAGAACATCGGCAGAAAGGAAACGATGACGGTGAAGGTCGCGAAGATGGTGGGCGGACGGACCTCGTCGACCGCGGTCAAGGTGGCGTCCAGGGGCGGCTCCCGGCGCAGCTGGAAATGGCGAAAGATGTTTTCCACATCGACGATGGGATCGTCCACCAAAAGCCCCAGCGACAGAATCAGCGCGAACAGGGTCACGCGATTGATGGTGTAGCCGAAGATGAGATCGCAGAACAGGGTCACGCCCAAAGTCATCGGCACCGCCAGGGCGACGATGAAAGACTCCTTCGGCCCCAAGGCGAAAGCCAAAAGGACGATGATCGTGGCGATGGCGATGAAGAGGTGCCGGACCAGTTCGTTGACCTTGTGATTGGCGGTCTCGCCGTAATTGCGGGTGATATTGACGGTGACGTTTTCCGGAATGACGGTGCCGTACAGTTCGTTCGCCGCCTCGATGACCTCTTCGGCCACCGCAACCGCATTGGCCCCTTTCCGCTTGGCCACGGTTACGGTGACCGATTGCCGCTCTTCGCCGGGCTTCGCGGCTTCCGTTTCGCCCAGGTGCGGGCTCTCGGCGGCTGCCGGCCCGTAGCCGATCCGGGTGTAACTCGATGCTTCCTGCGGACCGTCGATAACCGCCGCCACGTCGCGGAGATAAACCAGTTTGCCGCCCTGCCCGGCCACCACCGGCGTGCCGGCGACTTCGTCCGCGCTGGTAAAGAACGGACCGGCCTCCAAGCGGACGGCGCGGTTGGCCTGTTCGAAGGTCCCGGCCTGCAGGTTGATATTGGCGGCTTGCAAGGCTCGCATCACGTCCAGAACGGTTACGCCGTGTGCCGCCAAACGCGCGGGATCGGGATAAACCGAGATCTGCCGGCGCTCTCCGCCGACCACGGTAATCTTGCCGGCATCCTCCACCACGGCCAGTTTGTCCTTCATCTCGTCGGCCAAACGGCGCAGCGCCGCCGCATCGTAAACCGGATCGTTCGACGACAACGCCAGCGTAACGATGGGGACATCGTCGATTTCCACCGGCTTCACGGTCCAGGAGCTGACCAAGGGCGGTATCCGGTCCTGGTTGGACATCAGCTTGTTCCAGACCTTGACCAGACTGTCCTCGCGGTCTTCGCCGACATAGAAGCGCACCGTCACCAGGGCCTCGCCTTCGCGCGAAGCGGAATACACGTATTCCACGCCGTCCACTTCCCTCAGCAGGGTCTCGAGCGGCGTCGACACCAGTTTTTCGACTTCCTCGGCATCGGCGCCCGGCGCGCTGATCAAAACGTCCGCCACCGGCACCACGATCTGCGGTTCTTCCTCGCGCGGCGTCAGCACCAGCGCGGCGAACCCGACCAGAAAGGACGCGATCAGCAACAACACCGACAGCTTGGAGGTGATGAACAGCTCGACGATGCGGGCCGTCAAACCCCGCTCGACAGAGGTTTCCGCGCTCATCGGCCGGCCTCCCGGAGCAGCACGGTGTCGCCTTCCTTGAGCCCCGAAAGGATTTCGATCTGGCCGTCGTAGCGCTTGCCGGTGCGGACGTGGCGCAGCCGGACCTTATCGTCCACCACCAGCCGCACGCTCTCGAGCTGTCCGACGCGGCTCACGGCGGAAACCGGCAGCAACAGCACCTCGTCCTGACCGCAGGCTTGATAGAGCCAGCCGAACGCGCCGGGCTGCACGGCCGAATCTTCGGGCAAACGGGCTTTCACCAGCACGGTTCGGGTCTTGGGATCGGCAGCGGGCTGAATTTCGTCCACCACGGCATCGAGTTCTCGTTCCGGATTGGCGATGCGGACCTTGAGTTCATTCCCGATTTCGACCAGACCGGCGCATTGGGCCGGAACGGCGCTCTCGATCCGAAGCCGCTGCGATTCCTGAAGAACCAGTATCGGCGCACCGGGCAAGGCCATGTCGCCCGGTTCCAGACGGCGTTCGACGATGACACCGTCGAAGGGCGCGCGCAGCACCGTTTCCGTCTGAGAGGATTCCGCCTCGCGAATTGCGTCCCTGGCTTCCCGCACTTGCGCTTCCGCGGTCCGGGCCGCCGCCAGGGCGGCATCGAGGGCTTGCCGGGTCGCGGCCTCTTTGTCGTAGAGGTTTTGGATTCGGCGCGCATCCGCACGAGCGCGTCCGGCTTGCGCCTCGGCGGCGGCGAGAGCGGCGCGCGCCTGGCCGAGGCGCGACCGAGTTTCCCGTTCGTCGAGGCGTGCCAGCACTTGGCCTTGCTTGACGCGGTCGCCCGCGCGAACCGTGATTTCCAGAATCCTGCCGGGAATCTTGGGAGCGATCTGCGCCACCGTCCGCGCCGCGACGGTTCCGGGCCAGGCAAAGACTTTTTCGACTTCCTTTCGAACCACCTTGGCCGTTGGCGTGCGCTCGTCGGCTTTCCCATTCGCCACGGACTCGCTCACCCCCGGTTCCACCTTGTCCTTAAAGCCTCCCTGCATCCAGACGAGAAGAAGAATCAAAACGGATACCGCGATCAGGGCGTAGATAAGCTTGGTCCGGGAATGCGTGGCATGCGTCATGAATTGGCCTATCGGTTTCTTGCTTGTTCGTAGTCGGGCAAAAGCCCCCGGCACCTGCATGAAAGCCGGCCAGAGCGGGGGTTGAAGAACAGGTTGTCCGGAGACTTTACCGCCAGTGTCCCACCGCCTTCTTCAGCTGCGCTTGCGCCACCTCCGCTTCGTAACGGACGACGATGACGCGCAGGGCGGCATCGGCACGATCGGTTTCCGCTTCCAGATACCGCGTCACGGTAGCAGCGCCGCCTCGATATTGCTCATTGACCAGTCGCAGAGCCTCGTCGGCGGCGGCAGCGCCGGCTTCGGCCACTTTAAGGCGTTGCAGCGCTTCTTCCAGGGTCGTATAGGCGCGCCGGACTTCATCCCCGATCTCCAGCCGGGTGCGCTGCTCCAGGGCCTGAGCTTCGGTCAGCCGGCGTTCCGCCTGGGCGATACGGGCGCTGACCGCGCCGCCCGAGAATAGATCCACCTCGGCGTTGACGCCCAGGGTGACGTTGTCCCGGCTGAATGCGAAATCCGGCGAGCGGCTGTTCTGACCGTAAGCAGCGTAGGCATTGACCCGCGGCCAGCGCGCTCCCCGTTCGGCCTGAAGTTCCTCGCGCCGGATCTGCGACTGATGTATCGCGGCCTGCATCTCGGGACGCTGGGCCAAGGCTTGATCCAGCAGCCGCGCATAATCTTGAGCTGGATGGTCGGCAAGTCTGTCCGCGGGTTCGCGCAGCTCCAGGATTTCGCCCGTCGTGATGCCGAGGAGCGTCTTAAGCGCCGAACGGGACAATTCGATGGCGTTTTGGGCCTTCAACTCGGACTCGCGGGCCTCCGCCGCGCGGACTTCCAAGGATAAAACGTCCGCCTTGAGCGCCATGCCTTCCGCCACCCGATGTTTGGTATGCTCCAGTTCGCGCTCGACGGCCTCGATCGAATGGCGCGCCACATCCACTTGCTGCGGCGCGGACAGCAGCGCGTAATACGCCGCCGTCACTGCCGCAGCCAGACGGTTGCGAATCGCCGAGCGCTCCAGTTCGGCCGCTTCGACGCCCAATTCGGCGGCTTTCTTCCGATAACTATCCTGCCCGCCTCGATACAACGACCAGGTGCCGACGATCTCGGGGCGAAAGTTTTCCACCCAGCCCGGATGATTGATATCCACGCCGAAGTTGAAACGACGCTGTGCCACGATATAGGAAAAGGCTTGGGAAGGATCGTCGGAATAGGCGTAACCGACCCGCGCCATAAGCTTGGGATAGAAGTTCGCGGCGGCTTCGGCAACCTTGGCCTCGGCCTCGCCGATCCGGGCGGCGGCCGCGAGAAGATCGGGATTTTGCTCGAAGGCCAAATCGATGGCTTCCTCCAGCTTGAGCGGATGGCGAGCGCTTGTTTCCGCCGGCGCGTCTGCGGCAGACCCGGCTCCGATCAGTATCAGACAGAGCGTCGAACCCGCGGCCAAAAGTCTCGACTGGAAAAGCTTCAAACTCATATCCTGCCTTTGCTCCTCATCGTCTTGCGCCTTGATGCTTGAAAACCGCCAAGTGCTTCGAAACTCGAATGCCTACCCCGGATCTGTCAGCGCACTCCGTAATGCGAATACCGCTCGATCATGGACAAGCTAAAATATAAGCGTTTGCTAATATTTAATCAAGTCCGCATCCTGCTCGAAAGGATTGCACCCCCTCGGGATGTTCGATAGCTTTTTAATGTTCGCCCCTCAGCCCGCAGTCTCGCGCGGGCGAATGAAGAGGCCGCCGACCGTTTCACGAACGGAATTTACAACACGTACCACAGGAAAGCATCTCAATGTCCCAGGAAAGAGATTTCGTTCCCCTCAACATCGCGATATTGACGGTATCCGACACGCGCACGGAAGACACCGATGTTTCCGGGAAAACCCTGGTCGACCGGCTAAGCGCCGCCGGACATCGCCTGGCGGATAAACGCATCGTAGCCGACGACATCTACCGAATCCGCGCCGTGGTATCGGAATGGATCGCCTCCGAGACGATACAGGTCGTCATCACCACCGGCGGCACCGGCGTGACCGGACGGGACGGCACACCGGAAGCGGTTTCAGTCCTGTTCGACAAGACTCTGGACGGATTCGGCGAGGTCTTTCGCGCCATCTCGTATCAAGATATCAAGACGTCCACGATTCAGTCCCGCGCCGTTGCCGGGGTAGCCAACGGGACCTATATCTTCTGTCTGCCAGGCTCTTCGGGCGCATGTCGAACCGCTTGGGACCAGCTCATTCGAGATCAGCTCGATTACCGTACCCGTCCGTGCAATCTGGTGGAATTGATGCCCCGCTTGCTGGAGAAATGAGCCGAACAGAAGGCACGCCGCTCGCGGCGAAGCTCGCGACTTGAAATAAACACCCACGAACCGTAGCCAACTCGAACCCGGAGCATCCATATGATCCAGCTTACACTTGCCGCCTTGTTTTTCGTCGGCATTCATTTCTTGATCGCCGGCACCCAATGGCGGGATCGGCTGGCCGAGAAATACGGCGAGCGCGTCTACCGCTTCGGTTTTTCCGTGCTTTCGCTGGTGGGTCTAGTTTGGCTGATTTACGCCTACCGCCATGCGCCTTACATCGAAACCTGGGGGCAGCTCGCGTGGTTCAAACCTATCGCGGCGCTTTTGATGCTGGTCGCTTTTTTCCTGGCTGTCGCCGGCGTAACGACACCCAATCCGACTGCGGTAAACGGTGAGTCTCTACTCTCTGAAGCAGAGCCGGCACGAGGCATTCTGCGGATCACCCGTCATCCCTTTCTTTGGGGAATCGGCCTGTGGGCCGTCGTGCACCTGATCGCCAACGGCGATGCCGCAGCACTCGTACTGTTCGGGTCCTTGCTGATCCTAACGATAGGTGGAACCCGCTCGATAGATGCCAAGCGTCAAAGGCACTTCGGAGAGCAATGGGCGAAATTCACGGCCGTTACATCCAATATACCTTTCAACGCCATCCGAGAAGGGCGCAATCAGCTCAAATTGACCGAGATCGGTTGGTGGCGCATCACGCTGGCCGTAGTGCTTTATCTCGCAATACTGCATTTCCACAGCAAACTATTCGGAGTTTCGCCGCTCTTCTGAGTTTATTAATCTGGCCCGTAAATACCCTCCTGGTATTTCGGGCCGGCGCCCAGGCCGCTACACGCTTAGGCCTTGGCTCACGAGGCTGGTCGCCGCGCCGGGGCGCATCCCTGCCCCGGATTAACCCGGTCTATATTGATAGGCCGGGTTAATAACAGCACCGGGATCAAGTCCCGAAATTTTGCATCGAAACTTGAGATTCTTGAAATTTAGGAGTCACGGCAATGAACGACGATACTTTCAACATGGACATCCGCAAGTTCCTGAAAAAGGTCGGTGTGACTTCGCAGCGGGAGATCGAGCTGGCCGTGCACGACGCGCTGCAAGCCGGCAAGCTCGTCGGAAACGAGAAATTCGCCGTCAAGATGACCTTGGAAGTTCCGGCCCTGAACATCCATCACGTCATAGACGGCGAGATCGCTCTGGAGTAGTTCCTTCAAACACGTTCGTCGGCAAAGGATTGCCGACCTACGAATGGGTACGGGCGGTGTCCCCGTCCACGCCGCTATAAAGCGATGAAAAACGCTCTAAGTACATTCCGCAAATATTTGCGGAATCTCGACAGATTGGCTTGATTGGCGGGGTTGTCCTGCAGGTTGTCTATGCCGCAAGACTTCCCTGAATGTACTTAGCGCGCCGCCCCTCGACGGCGGGCTCAGCCGCCGGTAGCGTTCATGTGGCGGAAGATCACGGGCTGTGCCTTGATGTCGAAATAATGCCGTTCGGGCTTGATCGCCATCGAATCGACGATCGCATGTTTCAGCTTGTGCATATCGCCGGGATTGGCTCGCAAGACCCGTTTCAGATCTATCGAGTGTTCGTTGCCCAGACAGAGCAGCAACCGGCCTTCGGCCGTCACTCTCACGCGGTTGCAGGTTCCGCAGAAATTGTGGCTGTGCGGGGATATGAACCCCACACGTGTGTGGGTGCCGGACACGCGGTAATAACGGGAAGGTCCGCCTGTGGTTTCCGGCGTGGGCAGCAGGACAAAACGCCGGTCGAGATCCCGCTTGATGTCGTCGCTGGAATAATACTCCTCGGCACGGTCGTGCCCATCGACCGCGCCCAGCGGCATCTCTTCGATGAAGCTGATGTCGATGTTCTTGGCGATCGCATAGTCGACCAGATCGCTCACCTCGTCATGGTTGCGATTCTTGAGCACGACGGCATTGATTTTGAGTCGTTCGAAACCGGCATCCAGCGCGGCGTCGATCCCGCGGAGCACCTGATCCAAGTCCCCTATCCGGGTCATCTTCCGGAACCGGTCGCCATCCAGCGAATCGAGACTGACATTGATGCGCTTTACTCCGGCGGACTTCAGCAGCAATGCGGTTTTTTCCAGCTGCGATCCGTTGGTCGTCAAAACCAGCTCTCTCAAGCCCCGCAGCTTGCCGATTTCTTGCAATAGATCGACCGCGCCCTTGCGCACCAGGGGCTCTCCGCCCGTGATGCGTATCTTTTCGACGCCGAGTTCCACGAACGCCGTGGCGACGGCCAGGATTTCCTCGAGCGTCAAGATCTGAGCGCGGGGCAAAAAAGCCATGTCCTCGCTCATGCAATAAATGCAGCGAAAGTCGCAGCGGTCGGTGATGGAAATGCGAACGTAACTGATACGCCGCCCGAAGCGGTCTATCAATTGCGCGGGTAAAGCCGCCATAGTCTAGTCATTCCGATCGGGTAGGTTCGAAAGCTTAAATCACGATTTTCCCACGAAGGCGGCCCAATAGCCAAGCAAATCACTCAGGATTTCATCTCCATCTTCTTCCGTTCATAAAGTCCCGGTTAAGAAACCTCCAGCGCCTTTCGAACGTCCGTCGCCCAGCGGATCGATTCCACGTAAGCGCTCGCCGGTACGCCCTGTTCAAACTTGCAACCCTGAATTTCACCGGGCTCGGCGCGCTCGAATGCAATCGCGGCGCGGAGCACCTCGCCGATCGGGCCGCTACCATGCAGCAGCGCCTCATCGATGCGGTCATCGAGGTTCAAGTGTCGCAGAATGTCCTCCTTGGGAACGTCCATGACGGCGTCCAGCAGGGAAAATAACCCGGTTATGTAATAAAGCTCGGTATTTGGCCGTTTCATTCGTTCGGCCAGCAGCTCGCAGGTTCGCGCCCGTACCAGTGCCGTGGTCAGCAACTCGCGCGGGCGGTAATCGACGGAATTGACCAGAATGACCGACGCCCAGTTTTTGATCCGCTGTACGCCGAAGAAAATCACGGCCCGGCGGATCGAGTCGATCCGCTTCGTCACACCGAAAAATGCGGCATTGACTAATCGGAGCAGCTTATAACTCAGGGTCATATCGCGCGTGATGATCGCCTCGGCCTCGGCGACGTCGACCTTTGGACTTTGGAGCCGCGCAAGCAGTTCGAGCACGGCCAGGCGGTTTCCCGGTATATCGCAACTGCGCAAATGTCGGGGCCGCTCGAAAAACATGCCTTCGTAATAATCGAAACCCAGCTTGCGGAAACGATCGTATTCGTCCGGCGTTTCTATGTCTCTCACCAGAAGATGCAGATTTTGGTCGTGGCGGGCCGTCCAACTGATCTTAAAACCGTTCAGCTTTCTGGCATCCAGGGAGCAGATCGATACGAAGTCGGCCTCGCGCCTAAGTTCGACCAAATCGCAGGACGGATTATGAAGCGCGATGGTAAAACCCTCGTCGGCCAGGCGGGATACGGTTTCCTCCGCCGCACTATCATTCAAGACGTCTCCCGATACCGCCAGAACCACCTGGGACTTCGGCCAGGCCAATCCTTCGCATACGGTTAAAGAAGTGGACGGCACCCGGAGCATCGCTCGGCTATCGCCGACCAAATCTCTCAAATCCAGCGCCTGGCCGGCCTGCCGCACCGCTTCGGTCCACCGATCTTCGCTGTCTTTGGTCCCTACGCTCAGAGCTTCACCGCTGCAAAAGCTAAGCTCGTAGCCGTATACATCGAGAGTGTGCGTGTATATGGGCACACGACCGATCAACCCATCGAACATACTGTCTCCCCCACCGTATTTCGTCCAAAATGAAACCAAGCAAGAGGCTAGCACAAGAAACTTTCATGCGCTCGACGTGTTGTCGCCGCGTGGAATGACGACCAAAATCGGCCGACTACCGGTCGTTTAGCCTGCTCCGGAATAATTTATTAATCAGGCCCGTAAATACCCTCCTGGTCTTTCGGGCCGCCGCCCAGGCCGGTTACACGCTTAGGCCTAGCTCACGCGGCTGATCGCCGCCCCGGATTAACCCGGCCTAATTTAGAAGCCGGGTTAATAACGTAGACTTAGACTGTGACGGACGTGGACGGAAACAACGGACTGCCGCAATGGCGAGAAACGACGGCACCGGTGCCGTGTCGGTCCCTCCGGCAGCTTGGTAGCAGGAAATTTTCCGGGCTTTATCGGAGATAAAACTCGGCTCAAAATTGTCTTTAAGTATACGCATACGTATACGCGTCCCACAGTCTGGCCAAACGGACTGACCACCACACGGTAGGCGCAAGACCTTCGTTTAAAATCTCAAAGAACGGGACGGACACACGAGACAACCTAATGAATAAGCTCTTACAACTCTTTAAAGACGCATCGGCTTTCAGCGAAGACAACGTCGGTTTTCTCGAAGATCTCTACGAGAGATTCTTGCGGGATCCCGAGTCCGTCGATGAAAGCTGGCGGGAGAAATTCCGGTCGATCCAGCACGAATTGACAAGAGAGGAGCCCGCAGCCGAAAGAGAGCGCCGCGTCATCAAAGCGGCAATCGGGGAATCCGAAGCGGAAGAAATGCTGCGCAAGCAATCCGCTGTAGACCGGCTGATTTATCAATACCGAACCCGCGGCCATCAGTCCGCCGACAACAACCCGTTAAAGCTATCCCCCCCGGCAGCGCTGAAGGATTTGGACCCTGCCCATTACGAGCTGAGCGAAGATGAGCTGGACCGTCCGTTTTACATCGACATCCTGCGAAGCCCGGAACGGCTGCCATTGCGCGAGATTCTCTCGATGCTGCGGCAGACCTATTGCGGACACGTCGGTGCGGAATACACGCATATCGTCGACAGCGACATCAAGCGATGGATCCAAAAGCGGCTGGAAAGCACGCGCGCCCGCGGAAACTTCAGTGCCGAGGAAAAGAAATGGATGCTGAAGCTCCTTACCGCCGCCGAGGGTATAGAAAAATACCTGCATCGGAAGTACGTGGGCCAAAAGCGGTTCTCGCTCGAAGGGGCGGAAAGCCTGATTCCGCTGCTGGACGATCTGATCCAGCGGGCAGGCGAAAAAGGAACCAAGGAAATCGTGATGGGCATGGCCCACCGAGGGCGGCTGAATGTGCTCATCAACATCCTTGGGAAAAAGCCCAGCTCGCTATTTCAGGAGTTCGAAGGCATATATCCGAACGCACCGCCATATGCCAGCGCAGGCGACGTGAAATATCACATGGGCTTCTCATCGGACATCGAAACGGGCGGCGGCATGGTGCATCTTGCCCTGGCCTTCAATCCTTCGCATCTCGAAATCATCGATCCGGTCGTGGAAGGTTCCGTGCGCGCACGCCAGGACCGGCGCGAGGACGAAGACGGCGAGACCGCCGTACTCCCGGTCCTGATTCACGGCGACGCCGCTTTTGCGGGGCAAGGCGTCGTCATGGAGACGCTCAACATGGCCGAAACCCGTGCTTATACGACGGGCGGAACCATACATGTCGTCATTAATAACCAGATCGGCTTCACCACCAGCAACCCATTCGATGCCCGATCCACGCTGTATTGCACCGATGTTGCGAACATGATTCAGGCGCCGGTTTTTCACGTAAACGGCGACGATCCCGAAGCGGTGCTCTATGTCACCCGGCTCGCTCTCGATTATCGGATGAAATTCAAGCGAGACGTGGTGATCGATCTTATCTGCTATCGCCGCCACGGGCATAACGAGGCGGATGAACCGGCCGTGACTCAACCTTCGATGTACCGGTTTGTCCGCAACCATCCGCCGGTTCGGAAGCTTTACGCCGACCGATTGATCGCCGAAGGAGTGGTAACCCCCGACGTCGTCCAGCACATGGAGGAGGATTACCAAAATGGTCTGAAGAAAGACGAAACATTCCTCCGGCCGATCGTTCACGACGCCATGAGCTACTACAAAACCCGCTGGGATCACTACCTCGGCACCGAGTGGACGCTGCCCTGCGATACAGGTTTGCCACAGAAAACGATTCAAGACCTGTCGCAGCGACTGATCGGCATTCCGCCGGGATTTGCCCTTCATCCGCGTGCGGCGGCGATCATGGAAAGCCGGCGCAAAATGGCGGCCGGGGAAATACCTCTCGACTGGGGATATGCTGAAACTCTGGCCTATGCCTCGCTGCTGACCGAGGGTTACGCCGTACGTTTGACCGGTCAAGACGTGGGACGCGGAACGTTTTTTCATCGTCACGCAACTCTGTATGACCAAGATTCCGGCGATACCTATATTCCGCTTCAGAACCTCAGCGACAACCAGGCGCGTTTTTACATTTACGACTCGCTGCTGTCCGAAGAAGGCGTGCTCGGGTTCGAATACGGCTACAGCAGCTCCGAGCCTGACACCCTGGTCATTTGGGAAGCCCAATTCGGAGACTTCGCCAACAATGCCCAGGTTGTGATCGATCAATTCATCACCTCGGGAGAGACCAAATGGGGACGGCTCAGCGGACTGACCATGCTTCTGCCGCACGGCTACGAAGGCCAGGGCCCCGAACATTCATCGGCCCGGATCGAGCGCTATCTGCAACTATGCGCCGAACAGAACATTCAGGTGTGCGTGCCGACGACACCGGCCCAGATCTTTCATCTTTTGCGCCGGCAGATGCTGCGACCTTACCGGAAGCCGCTGATCATCATGACGCCCAAAAGCCTGCTGCGGCACAAATTGGCCACGTCGCGGCTGGAAGAATTGTCGGACGGATGCTTCCGCAACATCATCGGCGAAATCGACGCCCATGACCCGGCCAAGATCACCCGCGTCATCCTCTGCACCGGCAAGGTGTTCTACGATCTTCTGGAGACTCGGCGCAAGGAAAACCTTCACCACGTCGCCATTATCCGCATAGAGCAGCTCTATCCCTTTCCTTACGATCTCTTCATGCAGGAACTGGCGGCTTACCCCCAAATGAAAGAATTGATCTGGTGTCAGGAAGAACCGGAAAATCAGGGCGCGTGGCACCAGATCAAGCACCGCTTCCTGAGCCTGCTGGAAAAGGACATCGTCCTCAGCTATGCTGGACGGCCGATGTCTGCTGCGCCCGCCGTAGGCCAATTCCACCGGCATTTGGAGCAGCAGAAGAAAGTTGTCGAAGACGCATTGTTTGGAACCGTGCCCCGTCAAGAGCCTTTAGGAATAGTTCATGCGCATCGAAGTCACCGTGCCTAATCTGCCCGAGTCCATCACCGACGCGACCTTGCTCGACTGGCGTAAACAGCCGGGCGATACGGTGCAGAAAAGCGAGACTCTCGTCGACCTGGAAACCGACAAGGTGATCCTCGAAGTTCCCGTGCCGGACAACGGCGTGCTGCAGGAAATCCGACACGCCAAGGGTGACGTGGTCGGGAGCGGTGAGCTTCTGGCGGTCATTGAAACAGAGGCCCGTCCCGCGGTCGCCGAAACTGCCGCGCCCCCGGAAATACCGGCAAAGCCGGAACCGGCGGCTGTGCCCGAGGCGGTACCCAGACCCGTGAGGTTCGCCCAACCCATGGGACCTTCGGTACGCAGGCTGATCATGGAGCATAACCTCGATCCGGCGCAGATAAAAGGCACGGGACGCGAGGGCCGTTTGACCAAGCAGGACGTCCTGGATTATCTGGAATCGCAAAAACGCAAGACCGTCGAAGCGGTTGCGCCGGCTCGGAGGCCGGAGCCGGCACCGAAGGAGAGACCCGAGGTCAGAGCGACGGAAGGCCGGGGCGAACGACGTGTGCCGATGACCCGGCTTCGAGCCCGCATCGCAGAGCGCATGATCGAGGCGCAACACACGACCGCAACATTGACCACATTCAACGAAGTCAATCTGCAGAAGATCTTCGACCTGCGGAATCAGCACCGCGCACGTTTCGAGCAGGAATATAAGATCAAGCTGGGCTTCATGTCTTTTTTCGTCAAGGCGGCGGTGGAAGGCCTCAGACGCTTTCCGATCATCAACGCTTCGATCGACGGAAACGACATCGTCTACCACGATTATTACGACATCGGCATCGCAGTATCCACCGATCGCGGGCTAGTGGTGCCGATCCTGCGTGACGCCGACCGTCTCAATTTCGCCGAAATCGAAAAGGCGATCATCGATTTTTCACAAAAAGCGCGGGACGGCAAACTCAGCTTCGAAGAGTTGAGCGGCGGCACGTTTACCATCACCAACGGCGGCATTTTCGGATCGATGCTCTCGACCCCGATCCTCAATCCGCCGCAGAGCGCCATTCTCGGCATGCACGTCATCAAGGACCGGCCAGTGGTCGAGGACGGACAGATCGTGATTCGACCGATGATCTACCTGGCCCTTTCCTACGATCATCGCATCATCGACGGCCGCGAAGCCGTGACTTTTCTGTTCACGTTAAAGGAACTGCTGGAAGATCCGGTCAGATTGCTACTGAAGATCTGAAGCTAAGGCTTTAATAGGCTGCGCCTCGTCCTCGGCCTCGGTCCGATCTGGTTTTCGCCCGGACGATTGGTCGAACAAAGGCAATCGAATCGAAAATTCGGCGCCCTGATCTTTGCCGGCGCTAGCCACCGAAATTTTACCGCCATGCATCTCCACCAGGCTTTTTACGAGAGCCAAGCCGACACCGAGTCCGCTATGGCCACTATGCAGCGGCCGTTCGAACTGAACGAAGGGTTCGAAGATATGTTCGAGCGCGTCCGGCTCAATCCCGATGCCGTTGTCTCTCACCTTAATCGAGATTTCCCGTCCCGTCTGCTTCATCGCCAACTCTATCCGGCCTTTTACAGGCGTAAATTTTGCGGCGTTCATCAATAGATTGGCGATGATCTGCGAGAGCCGTGCCGGGTCGCCCCAAAGATAAATCGGCTGGCCGGCTGCACTATGCACCAACTCCTGCTGGTTCTTTTCGATCACCGGCCGACAGACTTCGATAGCATGGGCGATCACCGAAGCCATATCGGTGACTTCAAAACTCAGCTGTAACTTGCCCCTCGCGACCCGCGATATATCCAAAAGATCGTTGATCAGCCGAGTCAAATATTTAACCTGGCGCTCGATGCTATCGGTAGCCGATTCGAGCAATTCCGGCCGTTCCGAGCCACGCCGTTTCAATAATTGCGCCGAAGTCAAAATCGGCGCGAGCGGATTCCGGAGTTCGTGAGCCAAGAGGGCAATGAACTCGTCCTTTCTTCGATCGGCCTCGCGCAGTGCTTCTTCAACCTCCTTGACGTGACGCAAGCTCTCTTCCGCGCGTTTCCGGTCGGTAACATTGGAAAGAACGCCAACCAGTCTCCGGCCGCTCTCCCGGTTGCCCAAAACATGCTGTCCCCGCGCTTCGACCCAGTTCAATTGTCCATCCGGCGAGACAATGTGGAATTCCTGGCTATAGCTCTCGGTGGGCTGATCGCCCCTCTCGGGAACCGAGGGCAAGTTCCGTTCCGCGATATCCCGTACCCAGGCCAGAAATTGGTTCTCGAAACCGATAGCTGAATGCATATCCGTCGGGTCCAGCCACGTTATTCCGCCGCTCGACGAATCACGCTCCCACACCGCCATGCGGCCGGCTTCGAGGGCCAGCAGCAGGCGTGCTTGACCGTCCCTCCATGCTTTCTCACCGCATTTCATTTGATGGATATCCATAGCGATACCCACCCACTGGCGGACCTCGCCGCGTTCGTCGCAAAGCGGCAAAGCGCGGATGAGATGCCAGCGATACTCTCCGATCCGATGACAGCGGAATCTGAGTTCTGTCTCGTAAGGGCGCTTTTTTCTTAGCGCCTCCGGCTGCTCGGTGAATACTCGCTCGCGATCTTCGGGGTGCAATACCGACGTCCATCCCTGCCCACGACTCTGTTCCAAGGTCAAACCACTGTACTCGAGCCAATGATGACTTGCGTAGACCAAAGTGCCATCCGGCGCAGCCGTCCAGATCACGAGAGGAGACACCTCCGCGAGAAGCCGGTATCTTTCTTCGCTTTCCCTTAGCGTGTCCTCGAAGCGCTTTTGCCCGGTGATATCTTTAACGGCAACATTTACGCCGGACACAAAGCCATCGTTTTCTTTTATCGGAAAAAAACTCGCCAGCAGAACCCGCTGTGTTTGAGAACTGTTCGGCGTTGTCCCTGAAATCTCTTTTTCCAGAATCGGCTCGCCCGATACGATCACCCGCCGCAGTAAGGGAATGATTGCTCGACCGACCTCCGGTACCACCTCCTGTATGTCCCGCCCGATATGTGCTTCCACGGGAACTCCATGAATTTCGGCAAGCCGACGATTAATTCGGACAAAGCGCAGATCCCGGTCGAGAAAGCAGAGACCTACCGGCGCCGTGGCATAAATACCCTCGATTTCTGCAAGTTGCGATTTGACGGCACGCTGGCTGCGCACCACCGACTCCTCCAATTTCCGGCGACGCACGATTTCTTGCTCCAGCATTTGTTGGCGGCGCGCAGACTCGTGGGCTTGGAATCTGGAAAGCCGGTGCCAGTGACCGATCCCGCTCAGCAACAGCCCCTCGGCTACGAAAAATACGAGCCGAACCTGTTCATCCATATAGGGAAAAAGTCGCTGGATGCCGAAAGCGGATTCTCCGAAAAGAAAATGATCCGCTGCCAGCCCGAGAATCAGCGCCAATATCCCGGCGCCGAATCCGCCTAGGAAGGCACCCACGGCAACCGGAATTAGCAGCAATAGGCTGATCGGAGCCGGTCGGTTCATCGCATGGGTCGCGGCGATCAACCCTAGGATAACCATCAGAGAGGCGAGCACGGCAATATAGGGCTTAAGAACGGCGAATGGATTGCTGGGCTTCAACGTCTCGCTGGATTTATTGAAGCTGGACACGCCTGACCTCCGTTCCGATAACCCCGGGCAACACTTGCCAAGTCCTAAGCACATTTATCCATCCCAACCCGAATACGATGACGGAATGGACGATAAAAGCTCCTACGTATTTGTATCAGCTACAGATTGAATAACGGCCATCGCGGCACTGCGGTCAGGCTGCGACGATCGGTAGCTTATATTTCGAAGATAAGAACGATTCGTTCAGTCACGCCGAGTTTATTGGAACATTTCGGCTCATATGAAAGACCTGAACGCTCTGTGGCCGTAGAGTACGATGTCTAACGCCGATTCGAATGTACGTACTCTTACGTATGTCTGGATTACGCTCTCTGCCTTATCTGCTACCAAAAGGACCCGTGACGCAGAACCAAGAGGAATTTACGGCCTATGCCAGTAATTCCAAATCGCTTTCAATAAGGCATTAATTTTTGTAGGGTGGGTTAGGCCGCGAGGCCGTAACCCACCGAGCGACCTCGAATCGGTGGGTTACGCTCCGCTAACCCACCCTACGTAATGTTCACTCGAATGCCGAATGGAATAAGCCGTTCGCTCGAAGCTTGTCAAAGGGTTTCTATGGCCTACTGGAATAGGCTCCTGATGGTGACGTTCGGTTAACCGACGCCGGAACTGATTCTGGAGCGCAACGCTTCTAGGTTTCGCAAATAGGCGACAAGCTTTGGTTCCCAAGCGGCGACACAAGCCAACGCTGTCGTGCCAAACGACAGTCATCAACCCGCTACAAACCGTACCAACTCAGCCCAAGTATGGCTCGCCCGGTCAAATCTCGTCGTGACGATTAACGGATTCCCATCTGAATCGCGAGTGCCACGAGATCGGCGAGTGACTGAACGCCCAGCTTCTCCATAATGCGGGCACGGTGGATTTCAGCGGTACGATGACTGATGCCCAATGCCTTGCCGACCTGTTTGGCCGAATAGCCACGTGCTAGGTACACCAAAATTTCCTTTTCACGCGGTGTCAGATTAGCGTATAGAGCATCAAGCTCGTGCTGACGCGACTTTTCTTCGTAACGCTGATAACTGAGAGCGAGTGCGTTTCTTATCGCCGGTATCAGGACGTCGGCATCGACGGGCTTTTCAAGAAAATCTACGGCTCCACCCTTGAAGGCTGCTGTCGATTTGGGCACGTCGCCAAATCCCGTCAGAAAAATGATAGGAAGGTTAAATCCCCTCTCAGTAAGGATCTGTTGCAAATCCAACCCGGAAATTTGCGGGAGATTGATATCCAGAATGAGGCATCCTTGTTGCTCGGGCTTCACCGAAGCCAGGAAATCAGGCCCGGACAGGTAGGTTTCAACAACAAATCCCTCAGCCCTCAGTAGCGCTGCCAAGGCATCGCACACGTCGGGGTCATCGTCGACGATGAAAACTGTTAGTCCATTAACAGCCATATCTAACGCCTTTCCAATTAGTATGGTTTCGAGGGTATGCGGTCGGTATTTTCCATGAAGGTCATGCATTTGTATATACGAATATGCAGCCAAACCGGCCCGAAATATGATCGATGAATACGTTATCCTATCTCCCCAAATACAGCTTTGTAAACCTAGGCTTACGTCTATATCGGTTTCGAGAGACCATATTCGTAAGAATGACAAGCTGCATCACGATGAGACAGCGGATCGTTTTTCCGAAGCGAAGGACATTCATCTTAGCGATCAACCCATCCCGCACCTCGCAAACGGCTACAGCAACGCCGAATTGAACCCGCCCCCTCTCGTTTAGACAAGCGAATCCGCATTGTTTGGAGAGCTAGCCGCTAACCCGCATTTCTCACACTCCTCCAATCGCAAACGGGCCTTTAATCGGCCCCTTCCAATCGCAAACGGTCGCTTTAGTCGCGACCCTTCCAATCCTCCTGGAGCACCGGAGCCGCCCTTCCAATCGCAAACGGTTGCTTTAGTCGCACCCCTTCCTTCGTCGGCACATCCTACAGCCTGATGTGCCGGCTACGCCTTCGCCGTCGCTCGGTCCATGCTGCGCCCACAGCATCGTCTCGACGCCCTCGCAACGAAAGGGTGTGAGAAATGCGGGCTAGAGCTTGTCAAACACTCTAAAAAGAGATTCGACCGTTGTTTCCGCGATCTCGATCATACAAGCCGTCAGACTTGCTCCGGCAATTTTCAATGCCTTTAGATCACCACCAAGGGACAAGAATGAGGAATTTCGATGCCCAACGAGAAGGCGAGAACCGCATACTGCAACCTGGACGCAACTGTTGGCGAATTGCCCGCGCCCGTCGAGCTTCATTTTTGATCGACAGCTCGGCGTATTTTCCGGCCTTGCGAGCGGCAGCGACTCGTGCTCAGCGATCTATTTTCATCATCGGCTGGGATATCGACAGCCGAACCAAGTTAGCCCAAGACGGCGTCAGCGATGGATTTCCGATCCAGCTCGGCGACTTTCTGAAAGCGCTTATCGAAGACCGCCGCGGATTGGATGTCTATATTTTGAATTGGGACTTCGCAATGCTTTATGCACCCGGCCGCGAAGTCCTGCCGATTTACACGCTTGGCTGGCAAAGACATCGGCACCTTCACTTTTATCTGGATGGCCGGCATCCGGTCGGTGCCTCGCACCACCAGAAAATCGTCGTGATCGATGACGCCGTGGCCTTTGTCGGTGGCATGGATCTCGCCCAGGAACGTTGGGATACGCCGGACCATGAACCCAACGCCCCCTACCGTCGAAGATCCAACGGCCAAGCCTACGCCCCGGTCCACGATGTGCAGATGATGGTGGACGGAGAAGCAGCTGCGGCGCTCGGCATGTTAGCCCGTGAGCGCTGGCGCAATGCGACAGGCAACCAACTCCGTGCCGACAGCGATGCCGGAACCGATCCCTGGCCCCCGTCGATCGTCCCGGACATCAGCGATGTCGATGTCGCAATCGTCCGAACGGTCCCACGGTTCAACGGCGGTGTCGAAATTCTCGAACTCAGGGAACTGTACGTCGATGCAATCCGGTCAGCGAAGAACACGATTTATATCGAGAACCAGTATCTGACGGCTTCTTCGGTCGGCGCTCTGCTCGAATTGAGACTTCGTGAGCCGAATCCGCCGGAGATCGTCGTCGTATCGCGACTGACCGGCGGCGGTTGGCTCGAGCAAACGACAATGGAAGTCTTGCGGGCTCGATTGCTTCGCCGCCTTCGCGCAGCCGACCGACATGGCAAGTTCCGGATCTATTATCCCGACTGCGATGGGCTGAACGATCAGTGCATCAACGTACATTCCAAACTGATGGTGGTGGACGACCGCCTTGCGCTCGTCGGCTCGGCGAATCTTAACAATCGCTCGATGGGGCTGGACACGGAATGCAATCTTGCCATCGAAGCGACCGAGCCAAATACGGCAAAAGCGATTACAGGTTTAAGAAATCGCTTGCTGGCCGAGCATTTGGGCGTCGGAACGGATCGAATGGAACTGGCTATCAGACAGGCGGGCTCGCTGATTGTCGCCATAGAAAGCTTACGGGGAAACCCGCACACGCTTCGGCACCTTGAAGGCGAAGTATCGCCCGAGGCCGATGCCCTTCTACCCCAGGCCAGCGTAGTCGATCCGGAAGCGCCCATCGATCCCGATCGATTGATCGACGAACTCATCCCCGTGGAACACCGGCCTTCCGCCCGCAAACGGATTACCGCCACCCTCAGCCTGCTCGCAGCTATCGGGGCGCTTGCGGCCGCGTGGCGCTGGGGGCCACTGCACGAATGGCTCGACAAGGAGACGCTGATCAATGTCGGACGCACACTGCAACGGACTCCGGCAACGCCGGTATGGGTCATCGGCGCCTATATACTTGCCGCTATAACAGCGATACCGATCACATTGGTGATCTTCACGACGGCAGTTGTGTTCGGTCCTATCACGGGTTTTGTTTATGCGATTCTCGGGTCGCTGGTAGGTGCCTCTCTCACCTTTGCGCTCGGCCACGTTTTCGGTCGAGATATCGTGCGGCGACTGGGCGGCGCCCGACTCAATACGCTCAGCCGCTGGCTGCGTCATCGTGGCTTGCTGGCCATGCTTACGGTCCGGTTGATACCCGTCGCGCCGTTCACCGTGGTCAATTTAGTTGCGGGAGCCTCCCATATCCGTTTCCGCGACTTTCTATTGGGAACGATCTTTGGGATGGTCCCCGGCGCCATGGCCATCACGGTTTTTTCGGATCGCTTGGCTGCTGCGGTCCATCACCCGAGTCCGATCAATATCGCCTTGCTCGTCGCCGCCGCCGCCATTATCGGGGCTGCCGCATTCGCTACGCACCGATGGCTGCGTCGGCGCGAAGCGGAAAACACGGCATGCGCCGGCGGCTCGATCGGGTAACGGGTCCGGCATGTCGTTAGTCGTTGCAACTTACAATGTTCACGACTGCATCGGACGAGACGGACGTTACGATCCGGAGAGAGTCCTGACCATCATTCGGGAACTCGATGCCGACCTCATCGCGCTCCAGGAACTGCAATGGGAGCCTGAAGTCGCTCTCGACCTGCTTCAGCATTTCGCCTCCCGTCTGCACTACCGGGCCGTTCCGGGCCCGACGCTGCTCCGCCGCAACGGGCACTACGGCAACGCCATCCTTACCCGGCTGCCGGTTCGTAACATTAGGCGTGTCGATCTCAGCATACCGCACCGGGAACCCCGTGCAGCGATCGATTTGTCGGTCGACAGTCCTTGCGGGCCTCTTCGCGCGATCGGGACTCATTTGGGATTGTTTCCCGGCGAGCGGCGGAAACAAATGACCCGGCTTCTGAGCATACTGGCCGATGCCCCGCCGCCCGCGCTTCTCTTCGGCGATCTGAATGAGTGGTTTCTATGGGGAAGGCCTTTTCGCTGGCTGCGCAACCATTTCGGACACATACCCGATATCGCCACTTACCCGTCCATATTTCCTCTGTTCCCTCTCGACCGAATTTGGGTCAAACCCCGCGAGCTTCTTGCGGACATTGCGGCATACTCAACGCCTCTGGCACGCGAAACCTCCGATCATCTGCCCTTGCGGGCAGTACTGAAACCGGCGGATTCGAGCTCGAATCCGTAAGGTTTTTTTACGTTCACTGTCTCAGGAATGACTCATAGTTACTTATCTATAACTCGATATTCATAAGGAATTCTGATTTACCTGCGACTTGAATTTTTTTATAAATTGACTACCGAGGCTTTGCCGAGGTGCAGGACTTAATTCGCAAACTCACTCAAAATAAGGAAAGTACCATGAGAATCAAAGGAGACTATTTGAGGAAGAGTCTGCCAGCGCTTTTAGACAAATGGGCAGACGATGTTGATAGGCTGGATATCCGGATTCAACCCGATGACGAAATGGATGCAGACAACGAAGACCGCTATGAACGCCCCCATTCGATCGGCTTCGAGTCTGGCTTCCACGCGCAAGCCCGTTAGCGAATGCTTACGGATTGACGCGACCCCACTCGTCCGAGCATTTCGGCTATCCCTATAATCCCGAGGACCCGAGGCTCCGCCTCGCTTCGTTGCCCGATCCGTTCGGGCAACGAAGCTAACCACAGACGCGGGCGTAGTCCGCCCGCCGCTCATGTCGTCAACAACGCCTGTCTTGCGACTTTCGCGACAGAGTTGTCCTCTTGCCCCAAAAGCAGTAATCGACGAGATTTTCCGGGCTCGTGCGGATAGATAGCGCCTGAGTCGCCCTGAAACTGACCGCCGCCACCGTTTCCCCAAACACACTGCCTTCATCATGAACGATTCGACAAGGTTCGCTTTTAAACGCGCAACTGACGCCCCCGCTCTGCCGAATACCAGCGTTCGCTTCATTATTCACTGTATGGCAGGGTTTCGTGGATGGTTTCTGCTGATGCTGATTCTGGAAACGGGACAGGCCATGAGCAACATCCTCGTACCCTACGCCATCGGGCAAATCATCGATGGCGTGACCGAGGCAAGCGGTGATTCGATTCCCTTGACGGAGCGCTTGAAAACGCCCTTGATGCTTTTCGCCGCATTGAATATCGCCGAAATCCTGTTCAGCCGGGCCAGCGGCGCCTGTCTGATCATGGTGGGACCGCGCTTGCGCAAAAGGACAACGCAAATACTGTACGCCTACCTGCAGCACCATTCCGTCCGGTATTTCAGCGGGCATTTTGCCGGCGCACTCGCGCACCGGATCACCGAAACCGCCATGAGCGTCAATCATACCGCTTGGGCGATTCTCTTCGATTTCTGGCCGGTCGGAGTCGTATTCGCCGTGTCCGTCGCGTTGCTGCTGAGAACTCACGATAATCTCGGATGGTTCGTAGCGGCCTGGGTGCTGGTCTACGTAGGCGTATCGTTCTGGCTGGCCAAACGCTGCCGTCCTTACGCTCAGGCTTATGCCGAAACCCGCAGCCAAGTGAACGGCAAAATCGTCGACTCCGTGACTAATATCCTGAATGTCAAATTGTTCGCCCGACTGCGTCACGAGCGGGATTATCTCGACCGTTATCTCGAAACGGAGGTCAAAGCCGGGCGCCGGACTTTCTGGTACATGGAGCGGGTGCGCTGGTTTCAGTTCATATCCGCGGCTGCCTTGAAGGTAGGCACGATATACTTCGCCTTGAGGCTCTGGGACCAAGGTCTGATCGGGGTCGGCGACTTCGCGATGAGCGCCGGACTGGCGCTTCTGATCATCGGTGATGCCCGCAATCTCAGCCGCCGCTTTCTGGAGTTCTTCGAATATGTGGGCAATGTCGGCAACGGCGTCACCACCATCGTCAGACCCCATGACATCGTCGATACGCCAAAGGCACAACCATTGCGAATAACGCGCGGACGGATCGAATTCCGCGATGTCCGGTTCGGCTATGTGCCGGGACAGTGGGTATTCGACGGGTTGAGCGTCGTCATCGAGCCCGGTCAGCGGGTCGGCCTGGTCGGATTCTCGGGCTCCGGAAAATCCAGCTTCGTCGGGCTGATCCTCCGCTACTACGAACCTCAAGGCGGTCAGATCCTGATCGACGGCACCGACATCGCTCACGTAACCCAGGACTCGCTTCACGAGCAAGTCAGTCTGATTCCCCAAGATCCCAGCCTATTCCATCGTTCGCTGCGGGAAAATATACGTTACGGACGGCCGGACGCCGAAGATGCCGAAATCGCCGCCGCAGCGCGAATGGCGCGCGCCGACGAGTTCATCGACGGCATGAAAGACGGCTACGACTCCCTGGTGGGCGAACGCGGCGTCAAGTTGTCCGGCGGCCAGCGGCAACGTATCGCAATTGCCCGGGTCATGGTCAAAGACGCGCCGATTTTGATACTCGACGAGGCTACGTCCAGTCTCGATTCGATAACGGAAAAGGCGATTCAGGACAATCTCGATCGGCTAATGGGCCAAAAAACGGTCATCGTCGTCGCCCACCGCTTATCCACGATCGCGCATCTCGACCGTATCCTGGTCTTCGACCGAGGCCGCATCGTCGAGGACGGGAATCACCGGGAATTGCTTGCAGCAAAAGGCTTTTACCACAAATTGTGGACCATGCAGGCAGGGGGTTTTCTTCCCGATACGAGCACAGATCTCTCGCGTTATGCAGCGCAGTAGCGAGACTGTTTACTTGACGCCACTCTTGCAGAAGCAGGCCCAGCCGAGTAAAAACGTGGTTCGCTCGATGATTCGAGCTGCTATTCGGACTCGGCTTTTTTTCTTGTCCGACAATATGCCGCGCATTGGAGCCCGTGCGACAGTGCGCCTCGAAGAACCTACTTGCGGCCCGATTGCTGTGTTGCGCGTGCTCGGACAGTCCTGCGGCACAGGGACGTACGCCGCACAGGACTGCGGAATCCTCATGTACTCCATGTACACTCCGGTTCCTGTGTCGCGGCTCCCATCCGTGGGAGCCGCCCTTAACGGGGCCTGCCATTGGCAGTCCAAATTGGCAATGTCCTTCCGTGGACTTTGCCCTTCGGACGAACGCGGTTCGTCTCATTCCGCTCCCTGCGGAATGGTCGCTTTCGGCGGATTTGTCCGGACGTCTTGGACTCGGGCCGCAAGTAGTTTTTTCGAGGCGCCCAACACGGCATCCGGTTCGCACATCAAACCTAAAATGGAGTGTAAACACTATGAAGAAACTCGGATCTTTTGCCCGAGCAGTTGCTCTTGTCATATTCGGGCTGTCCGGCTGCACCCCTTCGCCGTCTGCCGATGCAGAAAAACACAAGCGGGAAAGCTTGAAATTTTTGGTCGACAACGAGAAAAAGCCCGGCATCTTGAGTACCGCGAGCGGGTTGCAGTACCAGATCCTTAGCGAGGGCAACGGCCTTTCACCGAAGGCCACCGACACCGTAACCGTTAACTATCGCGGCAGCCTGATCTCGGGCCAGGAATTCGACAGCGGCGAAAACGTGAGTTTTCCTTTGAACGGGGTTATTCGCGGCTGGACCGAAGGTTTGCAACTCATGAAGGAAGGCGCCAAATACCGCTTTTTCATCCCCCCTGAACTGGCCTACGGCGAACGTGGCGCAGGCCGCGTGATTCCGCCAAACGCGGCTCTGATCTTCGATGTGGAACTGGTAAAGGTTAATCCTTAATCGGATCTGACTGCGCAACCGGATGCGGTTTTCACTTCAAGTGCGCCTACCATGTTCGAAAATCTCTTCGATTCTCAGACGATCAAAGATTTCATACCTCACGGGACATGCCTTCTTTGGCGCTCCGATTTGCTGCTTCTTCATGTCCTATCGGATTCGCTGATTACGGCGGCTTATTATTCCATCCCCGCGGCACTGATTTTCTTCGTCCTCAAGCGGCGGGACCTTGAGTTCCGCTCGATCTTTGTCCTGTTCGGCATCTTCATCATGGCGTGCGGGACAACGCATCTAATGGAAATCTGGACGATTTGGCATCCCAATTACGTGCTGGAAGGATTCGTCAAACTGTTTACCGGCCTAGTCTCGATCGCGACCTCGGTCCTGCTTTGGCCGCTGATTCCCCACGCCCTCAAACTCCCGAGTCCTGCCAAGCTCGAAGAGACAAACCGCCAGTTGCAGCATGAGATCGAAGAGCGCAAAGGGAAGGAGCAGGAAATCAGACAACTAAACGCCAATCTCGAAAAAATGGTGGAGCAACGCACCGCGCAACTGGTCGAAGCAAACGCCCAACTCGAGGACGAAATCTTGGAGCGCCTCCGCATCGAGGAATCGTTACGCGAATCGGAAAGCCGCTATCGCACGTTATTCGAGCAAATGCCCGATGCGCTGGTGCTGATGGATATCGAAAGCGGCAAATTGATCGACTTCAATCCGAAGGCTCACCAAAATCTCGAATATAGGCGTGACGAATTCCGGAAACTGCGAATAAGCGATATCGATCGGCAGCAATCGGAAGAGGACATCAGGCGACATATCGAGAAAACTCGTGATACCGGGGAAGATGTATTCGAAACCGAGCATATTACAAAAAGCGGCATCGTACGGAATATCCGCGTCACCACCAAGGTCATTCAGCTCAATCAAAAAAAATTGATCCAAGCGGTATTCACAGATATCACCGACTACAAACAGCTTGAACTTGCTCTGCGCACCCAACAGCAGAAATTGGAGCAATCCCAGAATCGGCTCGAATATATCGTCAATACCAGCCCATCCGTAATTTACATACTCTCCCGAACGGGCAATCCGGAATGCCCCTTCAAGGTCGATTTCATGGGCGAAACCATAACCCTGGTGACCGGCTATGAACCGCACCAATGGTATTGCGACGAGACCTTCTGGATCGATCATGTTCATCCGGACGACCGTGCTGCCGCTCTGGAAAATCAAAGCCTCCTGATTAGTCAAGGCGAACTCACGCATCAATACCGGTTTCGACACAAGGACGGCTCGTACCGGTGGATTCACGACAAGCTTAGATCGCTTCGAGATTCCGAGGGAAACATGATCGAAGCGATCGGCGCCTGGGTCGATATTACGGAACGCAAGCAAGGCGAACTGGCCCTAAAGGAAGCAAAAGAGGCCGCCGAAGCCGCGAATCGCGCCAAAACCGAGTTTCTCGCCAACATCAGCCACGAGTTGAGAACTCCTTTGAACGGAATACTCGGGTTTACCCAGGTGCTTCAAAAACAGACCGATCTCACCTCAAAACACAAGGAATATCTGGGTTATATCGGCCGCTCCGGACATCATTTGCTGACATTGATCAACGATCTGCTCGATTTATCCAAAATCGAGGCGGGGCGACTGGAGGTGGAAAATTCCATTTTCCATTTCGTAGAGTTTCTCGACGGCATTGCCGAGATGTTCGAATTCCGAGCAATAAATAAGGGCGTTGGTTTTATCTATGAAAAGGCCGCGACTCTACCCGAATACGTTATCGGTGATGAAAAGCGCTTACGGCAGATACTCATCAATCTCCTCGGCAACGCCATAAAGTTCACCCATCAGGGGTATGCCGCTCTGAAAGTCTTCAGTCATGGAGAAACCGTCTATTTCCGGATTGAAGATACCGGCCAGGGTATCGCCGAAGAGGATATGGGACGAATTTTCCTGGCCTTCGAGCAAGTGGCCGATCACGACTCTACGGAAGGAACAGGCTTAGGGCTAGCTATCAGCAAGCGGTTGGTGGATGCCATGGGCGGACAAATCGACGTGCAAAGCACTCGCGGCCAAGGCAGTGTTTTTACGGTTTCGCTGGCGTTGCCGGCAGCATCGAATCCGTCGAAACCGAAAGCCGATGAGAATCAGGTCATTGGTTACACCGGAAAAGCGCGACGGATCATGATCGTCGACGATAATCCGGATAATCTGACGATGCTGTCGGCGCTTCTGGAATCACTGGATTTTGTCATAGAAACGGCCTCGAACGGCAGAGAATGCTTGGACAAGTTCGCGCTTTTCGAACCTGACCTGATCATGATCGATCTCTTGATGCCCGATATGGATGGGGCAGAAACGGTCAAACATTTACGGCAGACGGAATCCGGGCAAAACGTCAAAGTCATCGCAGTCACCGCGCATGCGTTCGATGACATCAGAGACATGTGCCTGGCATCGGGCTTCGATGGCTTCATCACCAAGCCGGTAGATCTCGGGGATTTGCTGAACAGCCTGCAAAAATCCTTGGGCCTGACCTGGCGCTACGCCGACACCGGTTCACATGCAAAGCCGGCACGCGCCAAGGCCTCGTAACCCTGCCGGGATCTTATGTCAAGAATTATCTCCGGTCGGATGTGGGCCGCGCCGGTTTGTGCGACGCCGGAGCTGTCAAAAACCTTCATGGTCTTGCGACGCCGCAACGAGCGTTGCCGGCGGCGACGCCCCGCGTGGTTCGTCGTCGCTGCGGACAGCAGAACCCAACGGATAGGTACCGATTCGTTCCCGTATATCGTCGCCCTTTACACGGTTGGAAGGCTTGGTCAGCTGCGCCGCGGCGAGTACCAGGATCGGCGCGATGATGAAGCTGCCGGTCAGCGCCTGTAACTTCAATTGTTCTTGATCGGGAACCGCCTCTACCCCATAGGCGAGCCAGTAAGTCACTCCCAGTTGAAAAATCACGATGCCGCTCCAGAAACACGGAGCGAACAATCCCTTCAACGGCACATAGACCAGTCTAACCGGCTCTCCGCGCCTTTGCTCCCGGTCCAGCAACAGCCGATCGATGCGCTGATTCAGCAAAATCGTCACCGTCGCGACGATATACCAGCCGGCGTAATTTTCGAGGGTCACGCCGAAATGAACGCCAGGGTCAGGATAATGATAAATGTCCCCCAAGAACCAATATTTGCCGAGGTTGGCGATCGGGTCGACGATAAGGTCGACGACCAGCATAAGAAATGCACCGAGCAGCAACACCGACACCGAATTTCGGACCTCTACCGAGGTTACGCGCTGCACGTCGTACGCCTTGATCCATAGGGGAGACATAAAGAACTGCGCCAGCGAGAAACTGACATAGCTGAGAAATGAAAACGACAGGCTGTCGAAGAACGGAACGCCAAAAACGACCAAATCGTTGCTCAGCGCCTCGTAATGGTAGACATACTTCCCGAACGGAATTCCATGGTTGATGCTCCCCCATTCGGCCAGCAGAGCCACCAAATAGCTGCTGATCACCCAGATCACCGTTCGCCGAGCGCCTTGCTCCAGCCAGGAAAGCAGCAGGAATGCGATCAGAAAAACCGTGATGTACGGACGATGGATCAAGGACCAGAGGAGTTGCTCGAACATTCGACAGGTGCGAGGTTTACGAAACCTTTCATATTAACCGGCAAGGACTTTGACGGCCAGGTGGCCTGAATGCTCATTCACCAACTCGATATCGATTACGCTCTCCGTGAAACCGCGAGATTCTTCAAGACGCCGAACCGTCACGTATAATGGCGGCCTTTGTTTTTAAGGAGCCACCATGTCGCAATTCGACAACGTCAGCGTCGTCAAGAAAGCCAATGTCTATTTCGACGGCAAATGCGTCAGCCATACCGTCCTTTTTCCGGACGGCAGCCGCAAGACTGTCGGCGTGATCTTCCCGTCCGCCCTGGCTTTCAGCACCGCCGCGCCGGAAACCATGGAAATCAATGCCGGCGCTTGCCGAGTGCGCTTAGCGGGCGAGACGGAATGGAAAACTTACGGGGCCGGCGATTCATTTGAAATTCCTGGCAACAGCCGATTCGATATCGAAGTGATTGACATGCTGGATTATGTTTGCCACTTCGCCTAAGACAAACAAAAACTAACGCGATTGGCTCTTATGGTTCATCTTGGTCTTTTGAGTCGCTTTCTTCGATGCTTTCTTAACGTGCGCGTTTTTTGCCTTTGGCTTCTCTAGCGAAAGCGCCTCAGCATTCTCCTTTTGCTTCTGCCACTCGGCGAGACGGTCCAAAGCCAGGGCCATTTCGCCGGGAGCCATTTCCTCGACCAGGCTGTCCTTGGCATCGGCCGCGTTCTGATTACCCTGTTCTGCCGCAAGCGTGTACCAGAAATACGCCTGAGCATTGTCCTTGTCGATGCCGTTGCCGGATGCATAAAGCGAACCCAGCACGGCTTGGGCGCTGGCATCGCCCTGCTCGGCCGCTTTGCTGAACCAACGCGCAGCTTCGCCCATGTCGATCGGAGCTCCCAGACCATAGAAGTAAAGAACGCCGAGCTTGCTTTCGGCCGTTGTATCGCCTTGCCTGGCCGCTTGCTCGTACCAGTGCCGCGCCTCGACATAGTCCAGCGGCACAC
The DNA here is from genome assembly GCF_017832375.1 of Methylocaldum sp. RMAD-M. Classification (NCBI taxonomy): domain Bacteria; kingdom Pseudomonadati; phylum Pseudomonadota; class Gammaproteobacteria; order Methylococcales; family Methylococcaceae; genus Methylocaldum; species Methylocaldum sp. RMAD-M. The sequence continues at coordinate 48,656 of NZ_JAFIBZ010000018.1, forward strand.
CTAGCCCTTTCATGTAAAGATTGCCCAAATTGACTTGAGCTTCCGGCATGCCCTGCTCCGCCATAGGCTTGAATTCAGCGAAGGCCGCGGAATAGTCACGCCGTTCGATGGCCGCCATACCTTCCTCGAATCCGGCCCAAGCCGATGCCGGGGAGACCAGCCAGACGCTCGCCGCCAATAACGTCAGAACTGGAAATTTCTTGTAGCCAACTGAGATCACGATTTATTCCGGTTTCTTGAATTCAGCTAAAAAAGCGCGCAAGCCGCTAGCCTGTCCGCACTCAAGCGACCGACAAGACGATCTTGCCCATATGCCGGCTGCTTTCCATCAGTCGATGGGCTTCTGCTGCCTTGGCCAAGGTAAACGTGGCGTGCACCACCGGCTTGACCTGACCCGATTCGAGCAGCGGCCACACTTTCCGCCTCAGCGCATCGGCAATCGCGGCCTTCTCTTCCACGCTCCGCGGCCGCAAGGTTGAGCCGGTCAAGGTCAGACGGTTCAAAAAAATGGGGAGCAGGTTGATTTCCGCCTTGGGTCCGCCCTGAACCGCAATCACGACCAAGCGGCCATCTGCGGCGAGACAACTGAGATTCCGCTGGAGATAAGGGCCGCCGATCATATCGAGAATCAGGTTCACGCCCTTGCTCTCGGTCAGTGCCTTGATGCGGTCGACGAAGTCTTCCTCGCGATAGTTGATCGCAGTAGCCCCGAGCTGCTCGCAGAACCGGCATTTTTCCGCGCTTCCCGCAGTTACGAACACGCTGGCGCCGAATGCACGGGCCAATTGAATGGCCGTGGTGCCGATGCCGCTGCTGCCCCCGTGTACCAGCATGCTTTCTCCCGGTTTCAGCCCGCCCCGCTCGAATACATTGGTCCAGACCGTGAAAAACGTCTCAGGCATGGCGGCGGCATCGATCGGCCCAAATCCTTTCGGCATAGGTAAACAGAGTGCCGCGGCGGCCACGCAATATTCAGCATATCCCCCGCCGCTCACCAGGGCGCAAACCGATTCGCCGATGGCGGGCTCACGCACGCTTTCGCCCAAAGCTACCACTTTGCCCGCGACTTCCAAGCCCGGTATATCGGACGCTTCCGGTGGAGGCGGGTAAAGCCCTTTGCGCTGCATGACATCCGGCCGGTTCACCCCGGCCGCAGCTACCTTGATCAGCACTTCGCCTGGCCCCGGCTGCGGCATCGGTCGCCGACACAACTGCAAAACCTCCGGACCGCCCGATTGGGGGATCTCGACGGCCGCCATCGTGCCGGGGAAAAAACCAGTCAAATCAAAAAACTCCTATAGACCCGCCAGCCAAAGCCGAAACCGAAGCCCCAATTCGCTGGTGTAGCCGATGGTGGAAAAACGAATATGACCGTCAGGACCCAAAATAAACACGGCCGGTACACCCCGAATTCCGTAGTCTCTGCCGATAGCGCCATCCTGGTCGAGAACTACCGGAAACTCGAATCCTTCCCGTTTGACGTACTCACGGACCTCGGTTTCGTCCCCCGACAACAGCGCCACGCTGACCAGCGGCGTATCTCGTGCCAATGATCGAATGGAGCTCTGCATCGCCTTGCAGATCTGACACCAACTCGCCCAAAAGTAGATTACGGCCGGCCGTCCTTCCGGCTTGGGTACATCCAACGCCGTGCCGTCCAAAGCAGTTGCCCGTATCGGGGGCGGCATCCCGGACACCAAGCTGCGAGTGGCGATCAACTGTACACCGATGTACAGCACAATCGCGGTACTGCCGAATACCAATATTTGCTTCAGCTTGTTTGCCATGGCGCTACTCGAACCGTCTCAAAAGAGCAGCACCGTTCTGGCGCAGCCACTGGCGTTCGCCGGAATAGGCGGGCAGATGCCGGGCGACTAAGGCCCAGAAATCGGCCGAGTGATTCCGATGGCGGATGTGACATAGTTCATGCACAACCACGTATTCCAATACCGACGGCGGCGCAAAAGCCAGAAGCCAGTTCAGGTTGATGTCGTTCCTAGGGCCGCAACTCCCCCATCGGCTACTCATCCGCTTGACCCTGATTTGACGCGGATACAATCCGAAGCGAACAGCATGCCTTTGTATGATGAATCCGGCCTGATCTCGTATCCACAACTTCGTCCAGTTAAAAAGTGCATTCCTGGCGAGATGCGGCTGGTTCTCCGTACCCGCAGGTACGGAGACCAGGAAATGGCCATCATACTGGATATGCGTCCGCCGCCCGGTATGCTCGCGGATCACGAGCGGCACTTCACGACCTTGAAACGGAACGGTCGAACCGTTCTCCAAACGCTGCGCCGGCCCGGATTGAGCAGTCGTCGAACGCATCTCCGAAAGCTTGCGTTCGGCCCAGTCGCGATGCTTGTGCAAGAACGCCAGGGCTCGAGCTTCGCTGATCGTGGGCGGCACGACGAGCTCGATTCCTTCGGGTTTCGCGACCAAACGAAGATGCTTGGCCCGTCGGCTATGGCGAATGCTGTAAGGCAAAGGAAAGCCTGACGACACGGCCTAGCCTTTTCGAATCGCGACGACTTCCAATTCCTTATCCCCCACCGGTCTCTTCCACGTCACTACATCCCCCACTTGAGCCTCCAGTAAAGCCCGTGCCAAAGGCGACATCCAGCTGATCTTCTCATGAGTCGCATCCGCCTCGTCCTCGCCAACGATGGTAAAACGCAGCGTCTGGCCGTCGGAATCGAGAACCTCGACCGTTGAACCGAAGCGTACCTTGTCGTCGGACTGGGCTTCCGGCTGCACCACCACGGCGCTTTGAACACGCTCCTCGTAATAGTGCAAATCGCGCTCCACCTGCTTAAGCTGTTGCCGGGCGCCCAGATCGTCGTTCCCAATCAGGGCCTCTTTTTGCGCACTAAGCTCGCGAACCCGCCGTTGCAGCTGCGCCAATCCCTGCGGAGTAACATAATTGGTATACGAGCTCCGAGGCCGTTCGGGAAGATCGTCACCAAGCTGTTCGCCATCCGGTTCTTTGACAAAAGCGCGACTCATGATAACCACCTCAAAATCTTACCGAGAGAGGCATGGAAAAATCCCGTGCCCGGAAGTGCCGAGGCATTCGGCGTCATTGCCGAAGCCAATGCCAAGGCCAGTTGCAATTTATGTTTACACGTTCCTAAAACGTTTGCTGTCATATTTGTCGGTCAAAATGATACAAACTGCTATAGTTCATCATTAAACGACTGCCTCATTCACCGATCGCGACGAGTCCTAGGTGCAGAAGCAAGAAGTCCACGTCAAAAGCCTGCTGGATCGTATTCTCGCGCTGGAACAGCTAACCGTTTTGTTTCAGCCGATAGTCGTATTGGATAAACAAGCGATTTTTGGATATGAGGGCTTAATTCGAGGACCGTCCGAATCTTTGCTACATAGGCCCAACGTTCTGTTCGCCGCGGCGGCCAAGTATGGGCGCCTGGTGGAACTGGACTTTCTGTGCCGCAAGCTCATCATCCGCCAATTCGCCAAACTCGCTCTGTCGGGACATCTCTTCGTCAACATCAATCCCATTACCTTGACCGACGACGAATTCATTCACGGACGAACACTCATGTACCTACAGAATCACAAATTGGATCCGGATCGCGTCGTTGTCGAAATCACCGAAACGCAACCCATTCAAGACTGGACAGTTTTTCAGCATGCCCTCCAGCACTATCGCGGAATGGGTTTCAAAGTCGCCTTGGACGACCTCGGAGCCGGCCATTCCAGTCTTAAGCTCTGGTCAGAGCTGAATCCGGATTTCGTCAAGATCGATCGGCATTTCATCGAGGGCGTCGACGAAGACCAAACCAAGCGCCAATTCATCAAGTCCATCATAGAAATCGCCAAGTCCCTGGGTTGCCAGACTATAACCGAGGGTATCGAACATAAACACGAATATGCTGCCTTGCGCAACCTGGGCATCGACATGGCCCAGGGATTCTATTTTGCTCCACCGAAAAAGACTCCCGATATCGCGCTTAACCCGCAACTGTTCAGTGACCGACAAAAACGCAACGTTTATTCGGAAAAGCTGACTATCGCACACCTGTTGAAAGAAGTTCCGACCATATCGCCACAATCAACCATGGAAGAAGTCGGCGATCTCTTCCGAATCAGTGAAACGCTCCAATCGGTGGCCATTGTAGACAATGGCGAACCCTTGGGACTGATTTTGCGCAACGACCTGATGAATCTCTTGGCGAGCCGATACGGACGCGACTTGCATGGTCGAAAACCCATACAGGAATTCGCCTTCAGGCCAACGCTCAAGTTCGACCTCCACACATCCCTCGAGGACGTCAGTCGCTGCCTGACCAGCGCGGTCAATCACCAAACGGACGAATTCATTATTACGGAAAACGGACGTTTGATCGGCAAAGGCACTCTTCTGGATCTCCTGAGCACGATCACCGACTTGCAGATCACTAAAGCCCGCTACGCGAACCCGCTGACACTATTGCCCGGTAGTGTTTTGATTCAACAGAAACTGGATGAGTTCCTGCGTAATCGAGAGGATTTCGTCGTCGCATATTGCGATATCGATTACTTCAAAGCTTACAATGACGTTTATGGCTATTTACGCGGCGACGATCTCATCCAGCTTGTGGGCCGACTCATGACAGAAACGGCCGATACCGATTTGGACTTTGTAGGGCATATCGGCGGCGACGATTTTATCGTCCTGTTCCGGAGCGCCGACTGGAAAGAACGCTGTCGACACCTGTTACAAACCTTCGAGACGCTCGTACCGGAACATTACACCGCCAAAGACCGACAAATCGGCGGCATCGAAGCGTGCGACAGGTATGGAGAGAAACGATATTTTCCTTTCGTATCTCTTTCGATCGGCATTTTGCCGGTGGCCGCGAGTCAGAATGGCTTGACCAAGGAAGTTATCGCCGAACTGGCATCGATAGCCAAAAAGAAGGCTAAGGAATCTTGCGGCAACGCGATGTACATCGAAAATCTCGAGAGCGAAGAACGAATCAATCTGACTTCGACCCTGGAAGAAATCGCCATTCAAACCAAGTTGTTCATGCACTGACTGACTGATTGATCGGATGCCGCTTTCGGCTTCGATTCCAAGTTCAGCATTTCCGCTGCCAGCTGCGCGAGTTTGAGCGCGCCATTCTTGTCTCCCAAGTCGTCCCTGATTTGCCTGAGCGCCTGCCGCATCGCTTCTGCATAATCGTGATCCCGAAGAATTCGGGTGATCTCGCCGGCGATATTGCCCGACGTCGCATCGTGCTGAATAAACTCGCGGACCACATGACGACCCGCCAAAATGTTCGGCAATCCGATATAAGGGATGCGGACCAGCAGGCGCCCCAACCAATAACTGAGCGGAGTCAGCCGATAGACGATTGCCATCGGTATACCCAGCAATGCCACTTCAAGCGTCGCGGTGCCGGAAACGGTGATCACGGCATCGCAGCATTGCAGGGCATCGTAATCCTGCCCTTCGATCACGCGGACGGGTAGATCGCTAAGCGCAAGATGGCTGTGCAGCAACTCGTCCGATATCGAAGGGGCGCGAAAAAGAGCGAATTGCGCTCCCGGAAACTCGTGCGCCAACCGTCCCGCGGCGTCGAGAATGACAGGCATAAGCCGGTTAATCTCGTTGACCCGGCTACCCGGCAACAGTCCGATAACCGGGCGTTTGCCCGCAAATCCGAATTTAGCCATAGCTTCGGATCGCTCCATGGAGGGCTTTACCTTTCCCGCCAAAGGATGGCCCACGTAGGTCACCGGTATTTTATAGGCCTCGTAGAACGGCACTTCGAACGGGAATATCACCGCCATGTGGTCCACGATCCGGCCGTAGCTCTTCACCCGCCCAGGGCGCCAAGCCCAAACCTGCGGACTCACATAGAACAGGACTTTGACGCCGCATTCCTTTGCCTTCCGCGCCAAACGAAAGTTGAACTCCTTGTAGTCGACACAGATCAGCAAATCCGGTTTCTCTTCGCAAGCTATCTGCTGCATCGAACGGAGCGCTCGCCGAATTTCACCGTAATGCTTGGCCACTTCGGCGAGCCCGATGACGGCGAGATGGGTGGAGTCGCAACGGAGTTCAATCCCCGCCTCGCGCATTCTGACGCCGCCCATGCCGATGCCGCGGAGGTTCGGGATGAGTTTTTTGAGCTCCCGAAATAGATGGGCGGCGTGGAGATCGCCGGACGCTTCTCCGGCGCTCAACATGACGAGAGGCGAGCGCTCAGTCATTCAAAGCCGCACGGATGACCGACACGATGCGGCGGACATCGGCTTCCTGAAGTTCGGGGTAAATGGGCAAGGACAGGCAACGCGCCGCGACCGCTTCCGTGACCGGCAGAGTTAGCCCGGCACACTCTTCGGCAAATACCTTCTGCCGATGCAACGGCACCGGATAATAAACCGCGCAGGCGATGCCGGACTTCTGGAGTGCCTGCATGACGGCGTCGCGCCGGTTGGTCAGCAGTGTGTACTGATGGTAAACGTGTACGCCTATGCCGTCCTCATAAGGCGTGGTTACCGGCAGATCCGCCATCAGGTCCGAATACAGATGGGCGACACGGCGGCGATTGTGGTTGAAATCGTCGATACGTCGCAGCTTGATGCGCAGGATTGCCGCCTGCAATTCGTCGAGCCGGCTGTTGTAACCGATCACGTCGTGGTAGTACCGCACCTCGGACCCGTGGTTACGCAACACCTTGACCTTGTCGGCGATATCATCCTCATTCGTGGTGACCAAACCGCCATCGCCATAGCAGCCGAGATTCTTGCTCGGAAAAAAGCTGAATCCGGCGCTCACGCCGAAGCTGCCGGTCTGCTGCCCGCCGATGGATGCACCGAACGACTGGGCGCAGTCTTCCACCATCCTGAGCCCGTGCTTTTCGCAGATCGCGGAAATCCGCTGCATGTCCGCCGGCTGGCCAAACAAGTGTACCGGCATGACGGCCGCAGTCTTTTCGGTGATCGCCGCCTCGATGGCATCAGGATCGATATTGAAGGTCTTGGGATCGATGTCCACGAAAACAGGCTTGGCGCCAACGTAGCGAATGGCTTCCGCCGTCGCGATAAAGGTAAACGGTGTCGTAATGACCTCGTCCCCTTCGCCGATACCGGCTGCCAAAAGGGCCAAATGCAGGGCGTCGGTTCCCGAAGCGACACCGATCGCGTGCTTGACCCCCAGATAAGCCGCCGTTTCCTCTTCAAAGGCCTTGACGTTCGGCCCCAGAACAAAGGCGCAGCTATCCAAGACCTGCCTCAAGCTTTGATCGATTTCGTCCTTGATTTGCAGATATTGGGCTTTTAGGTCGACCATGGGGATCATGAGATCTATCTCTCCTGTAGGCGTTGTCATGACAAGCGTTGCGTAGCGACATTAAGCCCCCGCGACCGCAGCGCCAGGGGCAGGAAAACCATTCAGGCGTGAATGGTCAGGCGTTGAGTAGCCGGGTGATTTCGGTAGCCGTTGCCAGAGCGCGCCGTCCGGCATGCCCGGACACTAAAGGCTCGCGTCCGTTCCGGATGCAAGCGACGAAATGCTTGATCTCCTCCATCAGAGCATCTCCGTTGTCGAACACGGACTCTTCACTGACGATTTCCGGTATGCCGGGAAACATCTCGCCCTCACCTTTACGATGGCGCGTCAGCGCGCGATTTTGGAAATCAACGGAAATATAAGCATTGGGCATGAACATACGCATCTTGCGTTCGACTTTCTGGCTGACGCGGCTGGCCGTGACGTTGGCCACGCTGCCATTCTTGAACGCAATGCGCGCGTTGGCGATATCGACGTCACCGGTCAATACCGGCACGCCTTTGGCGTCGATGCGGTCGACTTCACAATCGACCAAATCCAGGATGATATCGATATCGTGGATCATAAGATCAAGCACTACGCTGACGTCGTTGGCGCGTGGTTTGAACGGCGCCAAACGGTGCGATTCGATAAAAATCGGCTTGTCCTCGGTCAGATCGAGAGCCAATAGAGCGGCGTTGAAGCGTTCCAGATGCCCCACCATGAGCACGCGGCACTTTTCTTCGGCGATGCGGATAAGCTCATCGGCCTCCTCTACCGTCACCGTGATCGGCTTTTCCACCAGCACATGCGCTCCCACCGCCAAGAAATCCTTGGCCACTTGGTGATGCAAGCTGGTCGGTACCACGATGCTCACGGCATCGACTCGGCCGAGCAGTTCCCGGTAGTCAGTCAGCGCCTGGCTACCGGTCTTATCCGCTACGGCTTGGGCTGTCCGCAGATCCGTATCGACTACGGCGACCAATTCGCAATCAGGAAGTGCAGCATATTTTTCCGCGTGGAACTTCCCCAAGTAACCGACTCCGATCACGGCACATTTCAGTGAACTCATGGCGCTTTTTAAACTGAGAAAGAAAGTGGATGCGTCGATGTATCGACCGATTCAATCTTCACCACGGGCATGTATATCGATAAACCCCAAAGTCCCGTGGCGCTTCGATTCTTCCGCCAGCCAACGTCGAAGATAGGCCAGTTCCGGCGTATCCGGCAAGTCGTCCAGGCTCTTTTTGTTCCGCAAACGCCGGTAGGCGGTCGATACGGCTTTCAGACGTTCTCCGTCGATCCCCGCGCGCCGCATACCTACCAGGTTCAGCCGATAATGCTTACCCGGTCTTCCACCTACCATCGTAAAGGGAATAACGTCTCTATTGATACCCGCAAGTCCCTGCAAGATCGCGAAGCTACCGATGCGGCAGAACTGGTGAACCATGACCCCGCCCCCGAAAAAAACCCGGTCCCCTACCTGAACATGGCCGCCGAGTGTGGCACCGCTGGCGAAAATATTGTTGTCGCCCAGCCGGCAGTCGTGTGCCACGTGACTATTGTTCATCAGATAGTTATTCGCGCCGATCCGCGTAGCGTCGCCCTTTCGGGTGGCTCTACTCACGGTCACGCCTTCGCGAAAAACATTGGCGTCGCCAATCTCCACATAGGTTTCCGTTAGAGGATCGAACCCCAGATCCTGGGGCAATCCGCCGATGACCGCCTGTGGACAGACGTGGTTGTTCCTACCCATGCGAACGTACGAATGAATGACGGCATGGGCCTCGATGCGACAACCTTCCCCGATTTCGGTGCGGCTCTCAATCACGGCGTAAGGACCCACCGAAACGCCTATCCCTAGTTTGGCATCCGGAGCGATGCAGGCGGTAGGATGTATATTCGCAATCATAAATCCTCGGCTAAGCTCAGAACGGTTTCAACCGCGCGGATGACAGCGGGCGTGAAGGTCTTTTAAGCGCTCCTGGGCGACGTGGGTATAAATTTGTGTGCTCGACAAATCACTGTGCCCTAATAAGAGTTGAACCACCCGAAGATCAGCGCCATGATTCAGCAAATGTGTAGCGAAAGCGTGTCTCAAAGTATGGGGCGAAAGCGGCTTATGAATGCCGGCCAGCAAAGCATAGCGCTTAATGAGGTGCCAAAAGGCCTGGCGCGTCATTGCGGCTCCGCGATCCGTGACGAACACATCGTCGCTGCGTCTCCCCCTCAGGATCATCGGCCGTGCCGACTTCAGGTAACGGTTCACCCAATCTTCCGCCTCTTCGCCGATGGGTACCAAGCGATCCTTGCGTCCCTTACCCACTACGCGAACGACACCTTGGCGGAGATTCAATTGCCCGAGCGTAAGCCCGACCAATTCGCTTACACGAAGTCCGGTGGCATAAAGGACTTCCAGCATAACCCGATCCCGGCAGCCTAAAGGCTCATCGGTGTTCGGAGCCTCCAGCAAGGCTTCCACATCCTTCTCCGTGAGCGTTTTCGGTAGCGGGCGCCCGATGCGAGGCGCCTCTATGGACACGGTCGGATCTCTATCTACGCAGCCTTCGCGAGTGGCGAATAAGTAAAACTTCCGCAGGCTCGAAAGGAGTCGGGCGCTGGTCCGCTCACTCGCCTTCTGACGATATTTCAGCGCCAAGTAGCCTTCTATCTCGCCCGCCTCTACCTGGCAAAGCGATTTTTTGTGCGTATTGCTCAACCAAACGGCAAACAGGCTGACGTCACTTCCGTACGCTTTTTGAGTGTTCTCGCTTAATCCTTCTTCGACCCAGAGGGCGTTCATGAAACGCCGGATCAGATCACCATCCGAATCGGCAATGCGAGGTTCAATCGAGCCAACAGCCTTCATGCCTTATGAACGATGGCGTTTTCACAAAACGCGCCTGATTTATCTCGGTCCCCATACGACAAACGGGCAGCGCTCGCTGCCCGTCCTCGATTCCCGCATCAATCGCCGCGGCGATTTCTCGTTCCGATCAAATTTTTTCTTTGATACGGGCGGCCTTGCCGGTGCGGCTGCGGAGATAATAAAGTTTCGCGCGACGAACGTCGCCGCGGCGCTTAACCTGAATATCCTGGACCTGAGGACTATAGGTTTGGAAAACCCTTTCCACGCCCTCGCCATGAGAAATTTTACGCACCGTGAAAGCGGAATTGTATCCCCTGTTCCGCTTGGCGATGACCACGCCTTCATAGGCCTGCAGGCGCTCGCGATTTCCCTCTTTCACCTTCACCTGTACGACCACGGTGTCGCCTGGACCAAAGTCCGGGACCGTTTTCTGGCTCATCCATTCGCGCTCAAGTTGCTGAATAATGTGACTGGACATTGCGATTCCCCTTAATTCGTTCCGGCTTTCAATTCGTGTTTAAACTCTTCCAGCAAATTCCGCTGCTCCGCATCGAGCTCAAGCTTAGCTAATAAATCTGGTCTTCTTAACCAAGTTCGGCCCAGGGACTGTTTCAAGCGCCAGCGTCTGATCGCAGCATGGTCTCCACTCTGCAAAATCTCAGGAACTCGCCGGCCATCGAGCATTTCAGGCCGAGTGTAATGGGGGCAATCCAACAACCCCGCCATGTGCGAGTCCTGAACAGCCGAATCTGCATGCCCTAAAACACCAGGCAGCAATCTAACCACCGCATCGAACATCACCAGCACCGCCAACTCGCCACCGCTCAAGACATAGTCACCTATCGACCACTCTTCGTCGATTTCGGCTTCGATCAGGCGCTCGTCGACTCCCTCGTAGCGTCCGGCAACCAGAACAAGTCTCGGCTGCCGAGAAAGACGAACGACAACATCTTGAGTCAACAAACCGCCTTGCGGGCTCAAATAAATCGTCTTTGCGGCTAGATTCGAGTCAGCTCGTGCCGCACGGATTGCACTGCGCAACGGCTCGACTTTCATAACCATGCCCGGCCCACCGCCGTAGGGACGATCATCTACCGTTCTATGCCGATCCGAGGTCCAGTCCCGCGGATTCCAGAGCTTGAGATCGACAATCCCTCTTTCGATTGCCCGCCCGGTTACACCGCACCTGGCGGCACTTTCGACCATTTCGGGGAACAGGGTAACGACATCGAAACGCATTGAGCTACGGCTCTAAAAATCCGGATCCCAATCTACGATTAGAACACCCTCATTCAAGTCGACACTCTTAACGAATTCGCCGACCACAAAAGGGATCAAGCGCTCTCGCTCGCCGTGAACCGTCATAACATCGTTCGCACCGGTTTCCATCATGCCGGTCACGGCACCCAGACTAATGCCGGATGTCGTACGGACCTCAAGCCCGATCAAATCCGCCCAATAATATTCGCCTGGCTTCGTTGGCTGAAACTGTTCTCTGTTAACGAAGATATTCAGCGTAGATAACTGCAACGCTTGGTCACGGTTATCCACACCCTCCAGATGCGCTACGACCGTGTTCCCATGCCGGCGCCCGCCGACGATCTTAAATTCCTTTTGAGCTTTCTCATCGCCGATCAGCCACGGCGAATAACTCAAGATATTGTCTGGCGGATCGGTATGTGAGCGAACTCTTACCCACCCTCGGACGCCAAACGCACCCAACACTTCACCGGCGACAATCTGCCGCGCCACTGTAAACCTGTGTCGCGGGAATAAATTTAAGCCGCAGCCGAGTCTGCGCCTTTCCGAAATTCCTTAATCAAGGAGTGAACCCGTTCGGTCGTCTTGGCGCCTTGACTCAGCCAATACTGAACACGCGCATCATTTAAACGCAGTCTTTCGTCTTTCCCGGAAGCGATCGGGTTAAAAAACCCAACTCGCTCAATGTAACGACCATCTCGTTTACATCTGCTGTCGGCAACAACGACATGATAGAAAGGGCGCTTTTTTGCGCCACCACGGGCAAGACGAATCGTGACCATTAAATTTCCTCTTAAGGATGCAAGAACAACCCGAAAAAACCAGATATTTTACCGAAAAACCTGTTTATGTGAAGACTTGGCCGCCAAAATCATGCCAAACCAAGACTCAGCGCCAAAATTGAAACAGATTTGCGTCATACGGGCTAGATTGAAAACAGACTCGCAGCTCCCGAACCCACCCGAACCGGGTAATCGCCACTCGAGATCTTCTGCGCTTTAATGGAATGGCGGAGAGAGAGGGATTCGAACCCTCGATAGAGCTTTTGACCCTATACTCCCTTAGCAGGGGAGCGCCTTCAGCCTCTCGGCCATCTCTCCGAAACTGACGAGATTATAATCGACTTATTCCGTATGCTCAGCTGTTTTTTCTGGTGTTTGAGCCTGCTGCTCTCTTTTTATGCGCTCATAGATCTCTTCCCGATGCACAGAAACTTCCTTGGGCGCGTTCACACCAATGCGAACCTGATTACCTTTTACCCCTAATACGGTAACCGTTACATCATCCCCGATCATCAGAGTCTCACCGACTCTACGAGTCAATATCAACATAAATCCTTCCTTTCCGGTCGCTCGTGACCTACCTTAAAATGGTGCCGCTTGCCGCAACACCAAGCCAACCAACACAAACGGTTAAGCGCTATATTATATCAGTTTTTCTTATGTTTATAATGAAAATTTGACCTCACGCCGCTTCCACCGACTGATCGAGATTAAAGGCTTCGTGCAAACTCCGAACTGCGAGTTCCAGATATTTTTCATTCAAAACTACAGAAATCTTGATTTCGGAGGTCGATATCATCTGGATATTGATCCCCTCTTTTGCAAGAGCCTCGAACATCTTGCTGGCAATCCCGGCGTGCGAGCGCATCCCGACACCAACCAAGGATACTTTGACAATCTTGTCATCACCAGCAACTTCGCGCGCGCCGAGTTCGGCGCAAGTGCTATGCAGAATGTCCAAAGCTTTTCCATAGTCATTGCGATGCACTGTAAACGTGAAATCGGTTGTGCCGTCCTCTCCGATATTTTGGACAATCATATCGACTTCAATATTCGCATTTGCGATGGGACCAAGGATTTTATAGGCGATGCCTGGACGATCGGGCACACCCATAATGGTCAGCTTAGCTTCGTCTCGATTGAACGCTATGCCGGAAATTAGCGGCTTTTCCACGTTTTCTTCCTCGTAACTGATCAACGTGCCAGGGCCTTCCTTAAAACTCGAAAGCACCCGTAGAGGGACATTGTATTTACCGGCGAACTCGACTGATCGAATCTGCAATACTTTCGATCCCAAACTCGCCATTTCTAACATTTCTTCGAATGTAATTCGGTCCAGCCGCCTGGCGCGCGGCTCAACGCGCGGATCGGTGGTGTAAACACCATCCACGTCGGTGTAGATCAAGCACTCACTCGCTTTGAGCGCCGCAGCCAGGGCTACCGCCGTGGTATCCGACCCGCCGCGCCCCAATGTGGTGATATCACCATCCTCGGTGATGCCTTGAAAACCGGCTACCACCACCACCCTGCCCCGACCGAGATCACTCAAGATGCGATCGGTGTCGATATTCAAAATACGCGCCTTCGTATGGGCGCGGTCGGTGACGATTCTGACTTGCCCGCCAGTGTATGAGCATGCCGGGATGCCCTTTTCGTGCAGAGCCATGCACAGAAGAGCTATGGTGATCTGCTCACCCGTAGCGAGCAGTACATCCATTTCCCGCGGCTCGGGACGCGCCTGAATATCCTGAGCCAAGGTCACCAGACGATTGGTTTCTCCACTCATTGCAGATACGACAACAACGATGTCCTCGCCTCTCCCTCGCGCTTTGACAATGTTGTCGGCGACATGTCGTATTCGCTCGGTACTACCCACCGACGTACCGCCGTATTTATGTACGTATAAGGCCATGTTCTTCTGAGAAGTCTGTCTGTGATTATGCCGTATGGCGCCGCACCCAATCCGGTACGCTCTTCAACGCTGCGTCCAGCATTGCCGGATTGGTCCCCCCAGCTTGAGCCATATCGGCTCGGCCGCCACCTTTTCCGCCGACCTGCACGGCCACTGCGTTAACCAAATCCCCGGCCTTGATCCGGTTTATCTGATCTTTGGTTACTCCGGCGATCAGCGTCACCTTATCTTCTTTGACCGACCCCAGCACGATCGCTGCACTCCCCAGCTTATTCCTGAGTTGATCGACCATATCCCGAAGCCCTTTCGGATCGCTTTCTTCCACTTTTGCCGCCAAAACTTTCACTCCGTCGACCGATATCGCCCGAGAGACCAGATCGTCACCTGCGGCACTCGCCAGCTTTGCTTTGAGTCGGTCCAATTCCTTCTCCAAAGAACGATTTCTTTCGAGAAGCTGGTTCACTTTTTCATCCAAAGCGTCCCGCCCGGCTTTCACTCTCTCTTCGAGAGACAGCAAGATGCGATCGTTTTTCTCTATCCAATCGACAGCGGCCTCACCTGTAACCGCTTCGATTCTACGAACTCCGGCTGCCACTCCGGTTTCGCTCACGATCTTAAACAAGCCAATGTCACCAGCGCGTTTGACATGAATTCCGCCGCACAATTCGGTCGAAAAATCGCCGATCCGAAGGACACGCACGTTATCGCCATACTTCTCACCAAACAAGGCCATCGCTCCCGCCTTGATGGCGGCCTCCCTCGGCATCATTTCCGCCGTTACGGCATTGTTGGCACGAATCTGTTCATTCACCAACCGTTCGATCGTCTCGATTTGCTCCGCCGTTACCGGCGCAAAGTGGGAAAAATCGAAACGTAACCGGTCGGGATCAACCAGGGAGCCCTTCTGAGTCACGTGATCCCCTAAAACTTTCCTTAATGCCGCGTGCAGCAAGTGAGTCGCGGAATGATTGAGCGCCGTAGCATTGCGAGACTCGACATCGACTTCCGCCTCGCAAATCGAACCGGCTTTGAACTCGCCTTTCAATACTCGCCCGATATGAAGAATCAAATCGCCGGTCTTCTTCTGGGTATCCGATACTTCGAACAGATTGTCGCCCGCGCGAATGATGCCTCGATCGCCGACCTGTCCACCAGACTCGGCGTAGAACGGAGTTTTGGCCAAAATCAGAATGCCTTCCTCGCCGGCCGATAGAGTCTCAACGGGCTTGCCATCCCGTAGCGCCGCCTCAACGGCTGTCTCCTCATGCGAACTCTTATAACCGGTGAATTCACAGCGTACGTCGAGATGTACATCGTGGGAGTAATCGACGCCGAAATGACTGGCCGCGCGCGCGCGCTCCCGCTGCTCCTCCATTGCTTTCTCGAAACCTTCCAGGTCCAAAATCAGACCATGCTCACGGGCAAAATCGGCTGTTAAATCAACCGGAAAGCCGTAGGTGTCATAAAGCTGAAACACAGCATCGCCGGAAATCGTCTTGCCGCTCATCCCCTTGAGATGGGCTTCCAGAACTCTCATCCCTTGCTCCAAGGTTTCGGCAAAACGCTCTTCTTCCTTCTTTAGGACTTGCTCCACCATGGACCGCGCCGCAGCCAAATCCGGATACGCATCACCCATCTGAGCGCAAAGCGGACCAACCAACCGGTAAAAGAAGGTCTCGCGAATCCCCAGCTTGTAACCGTGGCGAATCGCTCTTCGAATGATACGACGGAGCACATAGCCGCGCCCCTCGTTGGACGGCAAAACGCCGTCGGCAATCAGGAAAGCACACGAGCGAATATGATCGGCCAGTACTCTCAACGAGCTGTTGTCGGTGCTTTCGACTCGCGCAAGATCCGCTGCGGCCCTTATCAAAGCCTTAAAGATGTCGATTTCGTAATTGCTGTGTACGCCTTGAACGACGGCAGCAATCCGCTCCAAGCCCATACCTGTATCGACCGACGGCCTAGGCAATGGCGTAAGCGTTCCATCCGGAGCACGATCGTACTGCATGAATACGAGATTCCAGATTTCGATGTACCTATCGCCATCCTCGTTGAGCGAACCGGGCGGACCTCCCGGAATCCCTTCGCCATGGTCATAGAAAATTTCGGTACAAGGGCCACAGGGCCCCGTGTCGCCCATGCTCCAGAAGTTATCCTTAGAGCCTATGCGTGCAAACCGTGTTGGATCAACGCCTACATCGTTAAGCCAGATCGCCTCGGCTTCCTTATCCTGGTCGTAAACCGTAACCCAGAGCCGCTCGGCCGGCAGCTTCAAAACCCCGGTCAAAAATTCCCACGCGTAATGAATCGCATCACGCTTGAAATAATCGCCGAAGCTGAAATTCCCCAGCATCTCGAAGAACGTATGGTGGCGCGCCGTATATCCAACGTTTTCCAAGTCGTTGTGCTTACCACCCGCTCTTACGCAGCGTTGCGCCGAGGCCGCGCGAACGTACGGACGCTCTTCTCGCCCCAAAAACACGTCTTTGAATTGAACCATACCCGCGTTCGTGAACAGCAGAGTAGGATCATCGGCCGGAATCAACGAGCTGGATGGAACGACCGTATGTTGCCGCCCCTCGAAATACTTCAAAAAAAGTGAACGCAGTTCTGCGCTGGTCATTTCGCTGCTACCGATGGTTTCATTCTTATTCTTGTGAGGATTATTCGCTGTCAGGATATCTCAAGCGTTTGAACAAGCGGCGGATCTGATCCGATTCGAAGCCACGTCGCCTAAGAAAGCGCTCCCGCGCCGCACGCTCTAGGAGCGAATCCGGAATGGTCTCGCCATACCTTTTGACATAAGTTTTATGGATCAACGCGTCCCAATCCCGATCATTTTCCAGCGATTTATCCACGTCGACGCCGTGCTGTCGCAACTCCTGTCTAATCCGGTACGCTCCGTATCCCTTTTCGGCGCGACTGCGCGCGAACACTTCAGCGAAACGCCCATCGCTCTGCAAGCCTTGAGATGCCAGATCTGCAACGACTTGCTCAACCACGGCTTCCGAATACCCCTTGCGGCAAAGCTT
This sequence comes from Methylocaldum sp. RMAD-M, assembly GCF_017832375.1. Lineage (NCBI taxonomy): Bacteria > Pseudomonadati > Pseudomonadota > Gammaproteobacteria > Methylococcales > Methylococcaceae > Methylocaldum > Methylocaldum sp. RMAD-M. The sequence continues at coordinate 65,796 of NZ_JAFIBZ010000018.1, forward strand.
CTGCCGCAGCTCCGCACTGCTGCATTCGCGATGTGAAAGATAACGCAGGGCCGCAGCCTTTACCGCCTGCAACGAGTCGGGAACGTCGCTCAGGATCCGGCCTCCTCAAGCGGATCGGACGCAGCGACCTGCCCCACTGCAGGGGCGCTGCTGCCGAAGGCTTTTTCACGAATCTTAGACTCGATGCTTTCAGCCAACTCCGGACGCTCTTTCAGGAAATTGCGAGCGTTATCCTTACCTTGGCCGATACGCTCCGCTCCGAGACTGTACCAGGAGCCCGACTTCTGCAGAATGCCGTAATTCACGCCCAAATCGACCAATTCGCCTTCGTGGGAAACGCCTTCGCCGTAAAGAATTTCGAAATCCGCATTCCTGAACGGAGGCGCCACTTTGTTCTTCACCACCTTGACACGAGTCTCGTTGCCGACCACTTCGTCACCATTCTTGATCGCCCCCAAACGGCGAATATCGAGACGAACCGAAGCGTAAAATTTGAGTGCATTTCCGCCGGTTGTCGTCTCCGGATTGCCGAACATAACGCCGATCTTCATGCGGATCTGATTGATGAAAATGACCAAAGTATTCGAGCGCTTGATATTGGCCGTAAGTTTTCGCAGCGCCTGAGACATCAAACGAGCCTGAAGACCGACATGGGAGTCGCCCATTTCGCCTTCGATTTCCGCTTTAGGCGTTAAAGCCGCCACTGAGTCGATCACGACGATGTCGACGCCGCCCGACCGAACCAACATGTCGGCGATTTCCAGTGCCTGCTCGCCGGTATCGGGCTGGGATACCAGCAAATCGTCCAGATTGACACCAATTTTTTCCGCGTAAACGGGGTCTAGGGCGTGCTCGGCATCGACGAAAGCCGCAACCCCGCCCCGCTTTTGAGCCTGAGCAATGACTTCGAGCGTCAGAGTCGTCTTGCCGGATGATTCGGGACCGTATATTTCTACGATACGTCCGCGAGGCAAACCGCCGCAGCCCAATGCGATATCGAGAGACAGCGAGCCCGTGGGAATGACTTCGAGGTCACGCATTGCGGGGACATCCCCCATCCGCATCACGGACCCTTTGCCAAACTGCTTTTCGATTTGCGAAAGCGCTGCACTCAACGCTTTCTTTTTGTTTTCGTCCATTAGATTAATACTGACTAAACCGTTGTAAATAATTACTAATTATCTCACAGACGAATCGTCGGGAATAGCCTGAAAACTCGGCAGGTTCCAGCTCTTCCGCACCAGATACAGTGAGCCGGCGCGGCTAATTTGGGACTCGATCAGACTGAACGAACTCACGCGCCAACGGATCGGATCGTCGATAGTCTGTGACGACACACTGTCGCGGCAAGCTTTCCTGGCCAGCGTCAGATGCGCCCGGAATGGCCTGTTTTCCATGACAAACCCAATTCGACCGAGGCCGGCAGTCAAACTGTTTGCCAAATGGTTCAGCGCTTCCGGCGCACTCAGGGGCGACAGGCAGATAATTCCCTTTTTCGGCCAAAACTCGATTCGATCGAGACTCAGCTCAAATGACTGTCCGACAATGCTGTCGCCAACCTGACTGACCACCGGCAACCGATCTTCATTCACTTCTCCCAAAAAAGCCAGTGTAATATGAAGATTTTCCCCCTTTACCCACTTAGCCGTAGCCGTTTGCTTGAGCGTATCGACAAGCTGCGCCAGTGAAGCGCGTACCGCCCCGTCTGGCCAAAGAGCGAAAAACAAACGAAGCGTTTTAATCTCGGCAGACATCAAGAATACCTTGAAGCGCGACTCTAACCGCTTGCCGCCTGACCTGACGCCGATCACCGCCGAACTGCATGTGTTTTACGCGGCAGATGCCATCGCCCCGCTGCCAAGCGAACCATACGGTGCCCACAGGCTTATCCGGCGTACCGCCGGTCGGCCCGGCGATTCCGCTAACGGCCGCCGCCACGCCCGCCGCACTATGACTCAAGGCACCCGCAGCCATGGCTCGCACCGTTTCGACGCTGACAGCGCCATAAACTTCGATGATTTCGCTCGGCACGCCCAGCAACTCGTACTTCGCCTGATTGCTGTAGGTGACGAACCCTCTATCGAACCAAGCGGAGCTTCCGGGCACATCGGTGATACATTGGGCCACCCACCCACCGGTGCAAGACTCGGCCAAGACTAGCACTCGCTCCTGAAGCCTCAGGATCTGCCCAACCTCGCGCGCCAACGCGTATAACGCTTCGTCCTCCGCCATATGTCAGCCATTCGCTCAATCGCAGACCTTTATTCTATCCGATAAACTACTCTGATGACCGATCAAGCAACCACACTCTCCAGACATACCCCACTGATGCAGCAGTACCTGCGCATCAAGGCCGAACACCCCGAGCAGCTTCTCTTTTTCCGAATGGGGGATTTTTACGAACTCTTCTACGAGGATGCGCGTAAAGCCGCACAACTCCTGGACATCACCTTGACCGCTAGGGGCGAATCGGCCGGCGAACGCATACCTATGGCGGGTGTCCCCTATCATGCCGTCGATGGTTATCTCGCTCGACTGATCAAACTCGGTGAATCGGTTGCGATCTGTGAACAAATTGGAGATCCAGCCGCTTCCAAAGGTCCCGTCGAACGCAAGGTCGTACGCATCGTCAGCCCCGGCACAGTGACCGAAGAGGCCTTGCTGGAGGATCGCAAAGAGAATCTATTGGTCGCCATAGTCCAGCTCGGCGAAATTTATGGTCTCGCCGGATTAGACCTGGCCGGCGGACGATTCACAGTTCAGCAGGTCACCAGCCTGGAGAGATTAGCCGGCGAACTGGAGCGTTTAAATCCTTCTGAGCTACTCATCAGCGAAGAATGGTCGCCACCACCAACCATAGCCGCAAGGCGTGGGATCACCCGGCGACCGTCTTGGCACTTCGACCCCGAGAGCGCACGCCATCGATTGCTTCTTCAATTCAAAACTCAAGATCTCTCCGGCTTCGGCTGCGAAGGTTCGCCCGCGGCGATCGCCGCCGCAGGTTGTTTGCTTCAATATGTTCAGGACACCCAAAAAAGCGCGCTGCCCCACATCCAAGGGTTACGGACAGAAACTGGCGAGGAAAGCATCATCCTGGACGCGGCAAGCCGGCGCAACTTGGAATTGGATTTTCATCCGTCGGGTCGGGTCAATCTTACCGTGTTCGGCGTACTCGACCGCACCTCAACCGCCATGGGCGGACGCCTGCTGCGACGCTGGCTCCATCATCCTCTACGAGATCAACGCATTCTTTATCAGCGTTACGAGGCCATAGAGGCACTACGCAAAGATAGGAATTACGCTTCCATTCGCGATGTGCTTGCATCAGTCGGGGACATTGAACGCATCGTCGCCCGCATCGCGCTCAAATCGGCGCGGCCGCGGGATCTCGTGGTATTGCGAGCATCGTTAGGTACGCTACCCGAGCTCTTAAATCAGCTCGAAACCCTGGAGAGCACGCTCCTTACGGACATACGGCAGCGGATTCGAGAGCAGCCTGAAATTTACCAACTGCTCGATCGCGCGATCATAGAAAACCCGCCTATGCTGATCCGCGATGGCGGCGTCATTGCCGAAGGTTACCATCCGGAACTGGACGAACTACGCAACCTCAGCCAAAACACGGAACGCTTCCTGGTTGACCTCGAGCAGCGGGAACGCCAGCGAACTGGGCTATCAAACCTAAAGGTCGGATACAATCGTGTGCAAGGCTTCTATCTCGAGCTTTCCCGCACGCAGGCCGACAGGGTCCCGGCAGACTACATCCGGCGCCAAACCTTGAAGGGTGCCGAGCGCTATATCACGCCAGAACTAAAAGCCTTTGAAGATAAGGTGCTGAGCGCACGGGAACGCTCCCTAGCGTTTGAGAAAGCCCTTTATGACGAGCTATTGGATATTCTTGGCACGTCGATAAAAGCGCTGCAGGACTGCGCTTCAGGGCTCTCGGAGCTGGACGTCTTGGCCAACCTGGCCGAGCGCGCCGAAAGCCTGAACCTCACCATGCCCCTACTAATCAAGGAACCAGGCATTCGCATCACAGGCGGCCGCCATCCCGTCGTCGAAACGGTTGCCGATACGCCGTTTGTCCCCAACGATTTGGAACTCAACTCCGACCGCCGCATGCTCATTATCACCGGCCCCAATATGGGCGGGAAATCCACTTATATGCGCCAAACCGCACTTATCGTCTTAATGGCTCATATCGGCAGCTACGTGCCTGCGGAAGCGGCGATGATAGGCCCGATCGACCGGATTTTCACCCGGATCGGTGCCTCCGACGACTTGGCCAGCGGCCGATCGACATTTATGGTCGAGATGACCGAGACCGCGAACATCCTTCATAACGCGACATCATCAAGTCTCGTGCTAATGGATGAGATCGGTCGCGGCACCAGCACCTTTGATGGCTTGGCGCTGGCCTGGGCAACGGCCGACTACTTGGCACGCAAGATCCAGGCGTTCACGCTTTTTGCGACCCACTACTTCGAATTGATTACGCTGCCTGACGAGTGCCCCGGGGTACAGAACGTCCATCTGGACGCAGTAGAGCACGGCGATGGGGTCGTGTTCCTTCATGCCGTCAAGGACGGCCCGGCCAACCAGAGCTACGGACTCCAGGTGGCTGCTCTGGCTGGCGTGCCGAGAACGGTGATTGACAACGCGCGCAAGAAGTTGACGGTTCTGGAGAACCAGACCTATGCGGAACATCAAAGCGAAGCACGGCAATTCGACCTTTTCGCGAATGCCGAGCCTCACCCTGCGTTGGATCTGCTCAGAACGATCAGACCCGAAGAAATCACACCCAAACAGGCCTTGGACTTGCTGTTCACCCTAAAGGACTTGACGAACTGAGAGCAAGACGCTGGAGTCGACCACGCCTAAATGGGCGCTTATTTTTCGCTCTCTTGAGCCAAAATCTTGGCCAATTGACTAGCCGGCACGTATCCCGGCAGTATGTTCCCTTTCTCGGTGACAAGCATGGGCGTTCCGGCGGCGCCCATTTGCGTTCCCAGTGTCAGATGCCGATCTACCGGGTTGTCGCATTGCCGGTTTTCGATGGTCTCGCCACGCTTCGCCTTGGTCAAAGCCGCGTTGCGATCGTCCGCACACCACACCGACACCGCTTTCTTGTAGGAATCAGAGCCTTCGCCAGCGCGCGGGAAAAACAGGTAACGAATCTCGATACCTTCCGTTAGATACTGATCGATCTCCGAATGCAGTTTTCGACAGTAGCCGCAATCGATATCGGTGAACACGTATAGCAAGTGCTTCGAACTCTTAGGCTTGAAGACTATCATGTTGTCTGAGCCGACTTTTTTCAGAGAACTGACTCGAGCGTCGGCCAGCTTGCCTTCCGTTAAATCTTCGCGCGCCTTAATATCGATCATCGAGCCCTGAAACAAATACCGACCGTCCTCCGAAACATAGAACAGCTTCGGCCCAACAACGACTTCGTAAAGCCCCGACATGGCGGACGGTGTGATCGAATCCGGCTTGACTCCGGGCAAAGCGTCCTTTAACGCTTGTTCAATGGCTTTATTGTCGGCATAGGCCGGCCCGAAAAAAAGAGCCGCCATGCCCAAGAATGCGACGCCCCAATGTGTTTTCATGAATGTATCCGTGGGTTGCTTCGGTTTCGATTTATGTCAGCAAACGCTCGATGTCGAGAATGAATGCCAGACTCATCAAGGATAACAGAATGAATAAGCCGATTTGCTGAAAGAACGCTTGCGTCTGCTCCGACACGGGACTGCCTTTGACAGCCTCGACCAGATAAAACATGAGATGTCCGCCGTCGAGCACGGGAATCGGCAATAAATTCAACACGGCCAAGCTGACGCTGACAATGGCGAGAAACTTAAGAAATTGACTAAAGCCTATGCTCGCCGATTTTCCGGCATACTGAGCGATGCTGATCGGACCACTCAGGTTTTCGATGCCTGCTTTACCGACCAGCATCCGCCCGATCATTTTCAAAGTCAAAACGGAGTAATCGCCGGTTTTTTCTACTGCGGCCACAAACGCAGGAAGCACGCCGAGACGATACTCTACCTGCATTGCATCAATAAGGTGCTCGGGTATCTGAACTGCAGCGCCTATTCTCCCGATACGACCTTCTTCCGATTCAACCGGCGTCGGCGTTACCGAGCGAGACAAGCGCTCGCCACCGCGCTCCACGACGACTTCGAGCGAAGCGTTGGGATGGGCGCGCACATGATCCACCCACTCCCGCCATGTCCTAATCGGTCTGCCGTCCACACTTACCAGCCTATCGCCAGCCTGCAACCCGGCTCTCTCCGCCGCACCGCCCGGCTCGACCCTATCGATAATCGGCGGAATATCCGGCTCCCAAGGACGAATGCCCAGGCGCTGATACAATAAATTAGGCTGCTGTGCGAGTTCCTCCGGTACCGTCAGGGTTCGCTGCAGTTGTTCACCGCCCTTCGTCTTGACGTCGACGGGAATCGCTTCACCCTCCATGATTCGCTCCAGCAATTCGCCCATGGCTTGGTTCCAGGTAGGCGTCGCTTCACCTGCCACAGCCACAATCTCGTCGCCTTCCGCAAACCCGACCTGAGCCGCCAACGAGCCGCTGGCCACGGGTCCCAACACGGGGCGCATGCCGGTTTCGCCGATCATGAAAACCGCCCAGTAGACCAGAATCGCTAAAATGAAATTGAAGAACGGTCCTGCAAATACAATCGCTACGCGACGAATTAGAGATTGACGGTTGAAAGCATAAGGCAGATCAGCCGGTGCTACTGTTCCCTCCCGTTCATCCACCATTTTCACATAGCCGCCCAAGGGAAGCGCCGCCACGGTGAATTCGGTGCTATCAGGCGTTCTTTGATGACGCCAGAGAATCTTCCCGAACCCCAACGAAAACCGGATAACCTTAACTCCTAATTTCCGCGCAGCCCAAAAATGGCCCAACTCATGAAAGGCGATCAGGATTGTTAACGCTACGATGAAGTAAAAAAGCGTATGAAGGAGCGAAAACATGGGAGCGTTAATACACCGCTAGCCGATTGATATATGACTCGGCCGTCGAGCGAGCGATTCGGTCCGCATCGAGAACGGCATCGATTGTATTGGCGGGGCCCGGCACAATAGTCGCCATGCAATGCTTGATTGTCTCTGGAATATCCGTGAACCGTATCTTACGATCCAAGAACGACGAAACGGCCACTTCGTTCGCGGCATTTAGAATAGCCGGCATCGTTCCGGCTGCACGAACAGCTTGATAAGCCAAACTCAAACATGGAAAACGAGCTTCATCCGGTGCCTCGAAGTCCAATTGTCTGACACTGAATAGGTCCAGAGGTTCCGCCCCAGACTCGAATCGCTCCGGCCAAGCTAAGGCATGGGCGATGGGAATACGCATATCCGGGCTACCCATTTGCGCCAGCACCGTCCCGTCGACATAATCGACCAACGAATGAATGACGCTTTGCCGATGAATAACGACTTGAATGCGCTCAGGCAGCATGTTGAACAACAGGCATGCTTCGATCACTTCTAGCCCTTTGTTCATCATAGTAGCCGAATCGACCGAAATTTTCCGCCCCATAACCCAGTTGGGATGAGCCACGGCTTGATCCGGCGTTACGTCGTCCAACTCATCTAATGGCTTACGCAAAAAAGGACCGCCGGAAGCGGTAAGCAAAATCCGCCGGACGCCGGAAGCCGTCTGACCGGCGCAGTAATCTGCCGGCATGCACTGAAAAATGGCATTGTGCTCACTGTCGATCGGCAGCAGCTTGGCGCCCGACTTGGCAACCTCGGCCATGAAAAGCTGCCCCGACATCACCAGCGCCTCTTTGTTCGCCAAGAATACGGTCTTGCCGGCTCTTGCCGCCGCCAAAGTCGGCAAAAGCCCCGCCGCCCCGACAATAGCGGCCATGACGCCATCCACTTCAGGCAACATGGCCACCTCTTCCAGAGATTTCGTGCCGCTTAGCACTTCGGTATCCGGCAGCCCAGCAGCACAGAGCCGCCGTCTCAATTCTTCAGCCTGCCCTTCGCTACGGAGAACCACATATGAAGGCCGGAACTGCTGACATTGCTCATAAAGCCGGTCCAGATTGTTATTCGCGGTAAGCGCCACGACCCGGTAACGATCCGGATGCCGTGCAACCACATCGAGCGTGCTGACGCCAATGGATCCTGTCGAGCCAAGAATGCAAATGCCTTTCATCTTAATGGGCTCCCTTGTTCGAGGGAGATTTTTCTTCGTTTACGACGCCTTCTTCCACAAAACCTTCATCGTTTGTCCCCTCCTCGTCATGAGGCGTTATGTCTCCGGAACTTTCAGCAGGCAGCTCCTCGGGAATGACGATATTTGTTTCCAACTCCGCCGTCAAAAATACTCCGAGCAGCAACGAACCGGCATAAAAGATCGAAACTGCCGCCAGCAAGCTATCGATGCGATCGAGAATTCCACCGTGCCCCGGTAATACGGCGCCACTGTCCTTCACCCCGCGAACGCGCTTTGCTAGGCTTTCGAAAAGGTCGCCGCATACTGACGCTGCCACTGTAAACAAAGACAGGAACACGAAATCGGCAAGGGCGATAGCTTCGAGCTTTGCGAATAGCCCTACCGCAATTGCCAGGACCGCCGCAGCGAACAAGGCCCCATAAACCCCTTCAACGGTCTTGCCGGGACTGATCGGTTCCAGCAACTTGGTATGGCCCCAGCGCTTACCCACAAAATAAGCCGCCACATCGGCCGCCCAAACGAGAAATACCAGATAAAAAACCTGTTCCTGACGAAAATTCAAGCGCAGCCAGACCATCAAGATCCAACCGGTGATCAGCACGAATGCACCGGCGGCCAGTTTCGCAGCAAGCGGATACTGGATCTTGACCAAACGCTCAGGTATCCGACGGAACGCGATTCCCCACACGAACCACCAGGCCACTACGGGCCAGTAAAACCACTCAGGCAGTTCACCCGGTGCCCAGTCGATGGCGAAATACCGCGCAGCAAGCAGAAAAGCGAACACCACACCGACGAAACTGAGACGCGACGATAAGCTACCGAGACCGGAAAGATTCGCCCACTCCCAAGCGCCAGCTAAAATAATCGCGCCCCAAAACACCGCAAAACCGTCAGCGGGCAAGAATAAAATCGCGGCGATAATGAGCGGCGCCAGCACCAAAGCGGTAATGACTCGATTTTTCAGCATGACTGTCTCGTAAATAGCAAAATTAACGGGATTCGCTTGTCTTAGTGCAAACGTTTTCTGGAACCAGATCCTCGACTTGCTCGCTCGTATATCCGAAGCGGCGCTGTCGACTTGCGTAGTCGTTCAACGCGAGTTCGAGTGATTGTTCGTCGAAATCTGGCCACAAGGCAGGCGTGAAATAGAGTTCGGTGTAAGCCAGCTGCCACAACAAGAAATTGCTAATCCGCTGTTCGCCACCGGTGCGAATGAAAAGATCGGGCTCGGGCAGATCCGTCAGGGTCAACTGAGATTCAAAGACATCCGCGCTAATGTCTCCGGAACACAGCTCGCCTCGTGCGACCTTTTCGGCCAGCGCACGGGCAGCCTGCAAAATATCCCAGCGGCCGCCGTAATTAGCCGCGATGGTCAGGTTCAAATGGGTATTCGAACTGGTAAGCCTTTCGGCGGCCGAAATCTTTTCCTGCAGCGCGGGCGAAAACGCCGCCCGATCGCCGATCACCCGAAGCCGGACGCCATTTTCATGAAGCTTTTCGGTTTCCCGCTCCAAGGTTGTCAAAAACAGCTCCATGAGCAGAGACACCTCTTGCGGAGGACGCCGCCAGTTTTCGCTGCTGAAGGCGAACAGGGTGAGCGCCTCGATTCGGCGCTTCAGACAGTGTTCGATAACCTTTCGTACTGCCGAGACACCGGCGCGATGCCCAGCCGTACGCGGCAGAAAACGCTTTTTTGCCCAACGGCCATTACCATCCATAACGATGGCGATATGGCGGGGCAGCCGGTCATCATCGATAGGGACAGCGGGCACTTCCATATTTAGGTTCCGAACTGATCATCATTTTGGAAAACGAGATGCCCAACCGTTCCTGAGTGAAATCGGTTTCGCCGGGGGCACCATCGAATACTGGCTGATAATTATTGAAGAAAGAGCCGAATTTCGACACGACCGGAAGGGACCGATTAAATTGCCATTAAGTCCGCTTCCTTTTCGCTCAGCAAACCATCGACGTCTTTAATGTACTGATCGGTCAATTTTTGAACTTGCTCTTGACTGCGTCGCTCCTGGTCTTCCGAGATTTGCTTTTCCTTCAACGCAGCCTTGAGCTCATTATTGGCATCGCGCCGTATATTGCGAATCGCGACCCGAGCATTTTCGGCTTCGTGACGCACGACCTTGATCAGGTCGCGCCGCCGTTCTTCGGTAAGCGGCGGCATGGGGACACGGATTACCGAACCGGCAGTCGAGGGATTCAGCCCCAAATCGGACGTCATGATCGCCTTTTCGATAGCCTGAACCATACTGCGCTCCCATGGGGTCACGGTCAGTGTTCGGGCATCTTCGACAGCGACGTTGGCCGTTTGCGTTAACGGTACCTCGTTGCCGTAGTAAGACACCATGATGTGATCCAAGAGGCTGGGATGAGCTCGGCCGGTCCTTATCTTGGCAAACTCATGCTTGAGCGCCTCGATACTCTTCTTCATTCGTTCCGCAGTCCGTTTTTGAATATCGTCGATCATGGTTATCTACCGGTTTCAATTAAGGATCCAATATCTTCGCCCAGAACCACGCGCATGACGGCCCCGGGATCGAACACGTTCATCACCCTCAGCGGCATATTATGGTCGCGGCACAAAACCAGCGCCGTGGCATCCATTACATTAAGGCGTTGATCCAAGGCCTCGTCATAGGTCAGCCTCGAGTAAAACCGCGCATTGGAATCCTTGAGCGGATCCGCCGAATAAACCCCCTCCACTTTAGTGGCCTTAATCAGCAACTCGGCATTGATCTCGATCGCACGCAGGCTGGCTGCCGAATCCGTCGTGAAAAATGGATTGCCGGTACCCGCAGCAAAGATGACTACCCGCCCTTTCTCAAGGTGTCGGACTGCACGACGCCTGATGTAATCCTCGCAAACCTGATTGATTTTCAAAGCCGACATGACGCGGACCGGCTGCCCGAGTTTTTCAAGGGCGTCCTGCATAGCAAGGGCATTCAGGACTGTGGCCAGCATACCCATGTAATCGCCGGTAACCCGATCCAAGCCTTCTGATGCCTTTTCCGAGCCACGTATGATGTTGCCGCCCCCAATGACCAGCCCCACCTGGACACCGATCTGACACAAATCATTTATTTCGTGCGCTAGACGCTTAATCGTTTGTGGGTCGATACCACTTCCCTGTTCACCCATAAGCGCTTCGCCGCTTAACTTCAGCAGAATTCGGGTGTATTTAGGCGCGCTCATCGGTTCAAATTCTGTGTTGTCGATTGGTTATCCGCAAACCCCTGACGGGTCGCCGTGCAAAGCACTCCGCCAGAGGTTTACTCACGAAAGTTTAACTGTTTCTTACTTGTGCCATCACTTCTTCGGCGAAATTGCTTTCTACCTTTTCTATGCCTTCGCCAACCTCGAATCGTACAAAGCGACCTACGCTAGCTCCTCGGCTACTCAGCAACTTACCGACAGTCTGATCGGGATCTTTGACGAAAGGTTGACCGAGCAAGGTAACTTCCCCCAGGAATTTCTTGATCTTGCCCTCTACCATTTTCTCGACGATATTAGCAGGCTTCCCTTCGGCTTCAGCCTGCGCCTTGGCGATATCCCGCTCCTTGGCGACCGTTTCGGCAGGCACGCCTTTTTCGTCCACGCACAAGGGTTTGCTAGCCGCGACGTGCATGGCAATATCCCGACCCAACTCCTGATCACCGCCGACCAACTCGACAAGAACACCGATCCGGGTTCCGTGCAAATAACTCGCGATATTACCGCTTTCCGATGTAATGCTCTCGAACCGCCGCACATTGATATTCTCGCCGATTTTGGCAACCATAGCCCGGCGCGTTTCCTCCACGCTGGATCCCGAGGACGGCATCACAGTAGCGAGCAATTCGTCGAGCGAACTAGCTGTCGAATCCAATGCGGTTTGCACGACGTTATTGACGAACTCTACGAAATCATCGCCCTTGGCGACGAAATCGGTCTCGCAGTTGATTTCCACGATGACCGCACGCTTACCATCAGCACTCGTTTTCGTAGAAATACGGCCTTCGGCGGCAGTGCGGCCAGACTTCTTGTCTGCTTTCGCGAGACCCGCTTTCCGCATCAACTCAACTGCGGCTTCCATATCACCGTTGGCATCCTGCAACGCCTTCTTGCATTCCATCATCCCCGAACCGGTGCGTTCGCGGAGCTCCTTCACCATTGCGGCACTGATATTCATTGACCGAACCTCATCATTAATTGCTTATCATCGCTATTCAAGCATTTACGCTTATAAAAACGCCCCCTGATGGAGGCGTTTTGAGCGTATCAACGCATTCAGGCACGAAAAACGCATGCCTTACTCGGCATATGCGCTAGCCGCTTCCGCAGCGGAATCCGAACTCGTCTCGGTATTTGACTCCATCTCCACAAATTCGTCTTCCCCTCCGGCAAAATCGAGACTGTGCGCCTTGCCTTGCAGGATGGCTGTCGCGGCGCTCTGCGCATACAGCTGAACAGCACGAATGGAGTCGTCGTTGCCCGGTATGACATAGTCGATGCCGACCGGGCTGTTGTTGGTATCGACAATGCCGACGACCGGAATGCCCAGCTTTTTCGCTTCGCTGATGGCATTCTTTTCATAGCCTACATCCATAATGAACAACACCTCCGGAAGCCGGTCCATATCCCGAATCCCGCCCAAACTATGCTCCAACTTCTCCAACTCGCGCATCATGCCGAGCGCTTCCTTCTTGTTGAACCGCTGCAAGCGACCGTCGTCCCGCATCGCTTCAAGCTCTTTCATGCGAGCGATAGATTGTTTGATGGTCTTGAAATTGGTGAGCATTCCGCCCAACCAGCGATAATTCACATAAGGCATACCACAGCGCTTGGCTTCATCTTCGATGACCTTGCGGGTGGTTCTCTTGGTGCCGACGAAAAGAACTCTGCCTCTGTTGGCCGCCTGCTGTTCGAGGTATTTCATGGCCTCATTGAACAGAGGTATAGTCTTTTCCAGATTGATGATATGGATGTTGCTCCGCGCGCCGAAAATATACGGAGCCATCTTGGGATTCCAATAGCGCGTCTGGTGACCGAAATGTACGCCGGCCTCCAGCATTTGGCGCATGGTTACATTGGACATTCAAATCTCCTAATAGAGCTGAGCCGGATTGAACCGGCGATGGGTTGAGCCTCCACGCACCCCAACCGGCGACCAAATCACGGGGATGTGGCACCCCGCCGGACGTGACGATACGTGTGTGTTATTGCCAAAAATAGCAGCGCTTTATACCATAACCTGCTTTATTCAACAATCCGACCCTTTTCCCGCATCCTCGCTCGACCGAGCGCCACACGAACCAACGAATCTCGCGATGAGCATCATCCTGAAAACGCCTGCCGAAATTGAGAAAATGCGTGTCGCGGGCCGACTCGCTGCACAAGTATTGGAAATGATTGAGCCATTCGTGGTTCCCGGGGTAACGACTGAAGAACTGGATCAAATTTGCCACGACTACATTGTCGATGTGCAAAAAGCCATTCCCGCTCCCCTGAATTACAAGGGATTTCCCAAATCCATCTGCACCTCGGTGAACCATCAGGTATGCCACGGCATACCAGGTCCGAAGAAACTGAAAAGCGGCGATATCGTCAACATCGACATCACCGTAATTAAGGACGGCTATCACGGCGACACCAGTAAAATGTTTCTGGTCGGTGAAGTGCCCATACGAGCCAAACGCCTGGTGAAGATCTGTCAGGAGGCCATGTATCTGGGAATTCAGCAAGTACGTCCTGGCGCGCGGTTGGGCGATATCGGCTTTGCCATTCAGCGTCATGCGGAGTCCCACGGCTATTCCGTCGTGCAAGAGTTCTGCGGGCACGGTATCGGCCGGAACTTTCATGAAGACCCCCAGGTGCTCCACTACGGCAAATCTAATACCGGAATAATGCTGGAACCGGGTATGATTTTCACCGTCGAACCCATGATCAACTTGGGCAAACGCTACGTGAAAATACTTCCCGACGGATGGACCGCTGTAACTAAAGACCACAGCCTGTCCGCACAGTGGGAGCACACGGTTTTAGTTACGGCGGATGGCTACGAAATCCTCACCCTGCGTCAAGAAGAGGCACACGCGATTGAAAACGGCCGACTTAAACTCGCCGCGTTATGACGATATCCTTTCGTCCGCCGAGCGCATCAGGTCGCTTAGAGAACATATCCAACAGAATAATGCGGAGCTAACCGAGCGCTTTCACGCCGGCATACCAGCCGCCGAACTGATTCGGGCGCGCTCCGATTTCATCGATGAACTGCTCGGAGCCTGCTGGAATCATTTCCTCGGATCCGACGCCGAACAGCTCGCACTTATTGCGGTAGGGGGCTATGGCCGACGCGAGCTGCACCCTTACTCCGATATCGATGTTTTGATTCTCCTCGATTTTCACCACAGCGGCGCGAATCGAGCCGAAGAACCGCCCTACCGGCAAGGCTTGGCCGATTTCTTCAATTTGCTGTGGGACATTGGCCTCAAGCCCGCTCACAGCGTCCGTACGATCGAAGAGTGCGTGGAACAGGCCCGGCAAGATGTGACGGTCATCACCAATCTCATGGAATCCCGACTGCTCCATGGTTCCTCGGCGTTGTTCAAGGAGCTGTGGGCGCGTATCGGCCCCGAACATCTCTGGTCCTCGCGAGAGTTCTTCGAAGCCAAGATGGCTGAACAAGCCGCACGCTATGCCAAATACCACGACACGGCCTACAACCTGGAGCCTAATATCAAAGAGGGCCCGGGCGGTCTCCGGGATATCCAAATCATCGGATGGATTATCAAGCGCCATTACAATGCGTCGAATCTGAACGATCTGCTCCTGCACGGCTGGCTAACCGAAGCGGAGCACGGCGAGCTCATGCAAGCGCAGCATTTCCTCTGGCAGCTCCGTTTCGCCTTGCACACGTTGACCGGGCGTTGCGAAGATCGCCTGCTGTTCGAGTATCAAAAGGAGCTGGCCCTACAGTTCGGATATCAGGATCCGGACGTCAACCAAGCGGTCGAGCAATTCATGCAGCGCTATTTCCGCACCGTCATGGGACTGGAGCGGCTGAACGAAATGCTATTGCAACTGTTCAAGGAAGCCGCACTGCATCGCGATGAAGATGCCGTAATCCTCCCGATCAACAGAAACTTTCAGGCGGTCAACAACTACATCGAGGCACTGCACCCGAACGTTTTTCGGGAACAGCCTCTTGCCCTGCTGCAAATATTTCTCCTATTGCAGCAAAACGCCAGCTTGTTAGGCATACGCGCCGCGACCATCCGGCTCATTCGCCAACATCTCTACCTGATCGACGAGAATTTCCGCAACGATCCGGAAGCTTGCCGGCTTTTTATGGAAATCCTGCGCCAACCGGGAGGCATCACGCATCAACTGCGGAGGATGAACCGCTACGGCATTCTGGCCGCGTATCTCCCGGCTTTCGGCCGCGTCGTCGGCCGCATGCAGTATGATCTCTTCCACGTTTACACCGTGGACGAACATACGCTCTTCGTAGTACGCAACCTCAGACGATTCGCTCTAGAAAAGCACAGAGCCGAGCATCCCCTCTGCAATGAAATTTTTCAGATCATCGAAAGACCGGAGCTTCTATACATTGCCGGCTTAATGCACGACATCGCCAAAGGTAGCGGCGGCGATCATTCCGTCATCGGCGCGGACATTGCCGAGGGTTTTTGCCAACGCCACGGCATAAGCCGTCGGGACACCGACCTGGTCAAGTGGCTGGTTCAGAACCATTTGCTCATGTCCATGACAGCTCAGCGCAAGGATATCAGCGATCCAGACGTCATTCATGAGTTCGCCACCGCCATCGGCAACCAAGACACGCTGAATTATCTATATCTCTTGACCGTGGCCGACATTCGCGCCACCAACCCGAACCTGTGGAACTCGTGGAAAGACGCCCTGCTCAAGGAACTGTATCTCACGACGCGGTGGACATTCCGACGAGGACTCACAAAACCGCTGGAACAAGAAGAAAAGATCAATGCGGTCAAAGCGGAAAGCCTTGCTCTGCTGAGGCGCTTAGGCATCAGCGACCGAACCATCGAAAAAGTCTGGCAGATGGTTAACGACGAATATTTTCTGCGCTATTTGGCGGAGGAAATCGCCTGGCATACCGTGGCCATCAGCGCCTGCAAGCCGGGAGACTTACCCCTGGTCCTGTTGCGCCCGGTCAGCCAGCGGGGGAGCGCGGAAATTTTCCTGTATGCGAAAGACCAGGATTTCATATTCGCTTACAGTACGGCGGTTTTGGACCAACTCGGATTGACCGTCTTCGACGCCAAGATCATCACTTCCGCCGATGGCTATGTGTTGAACAGCTATCACGTCCTCGAGCAGACTGGAGAACCGATCAACGATCACCTGCGGCAGGCCCAGATTTGCAGCCGATTGCGGGCATGCCTGCTACAACCGAGCTGCACACCGCTACGCGTCCATCGGCGCGAACCGCGGGAAATAAAACATTTCACGGTACCCACTCAAATTTATTTTCACGACGACCCGCAGAACCGTTATTCGATTCTGGAATTGGTCGCCACCGACCGCCCTGGGCTTTTGTCGAAGGTCGGCCAAGCGTTCAGGGAATGTGACGTGCGCCTCTATAATGCAAAAATTTCCACCATCGGCAGCAGAGCCGAAGACATTTTCTATATCACCGACCATCGCGATCATCCGCTAAACAGCGAACTCCAGAAGCGCCAATTGAGCGAAGCGATCATCGCGCTGGTGGGAACAAATTAAACGTTTTTCCGCATCCGTTTCAGATATAGCGGAGTCCGCAACCCCGTTTTTTCGTCAAAGACTCGTGCTATGCTTGCGGCGACCGATCAATGGGTCGTACCTTTTGGAAGCCATGTTTCCAAGCCTAATCGGAGGATAAAGCCATGCCGACGGTTGCAGATCCGCTGCTCGAAAACTGGTATCAAGATGCCGAGACCGGACGATCGTTTCGTGTTGTCGCATTGGACGAGGAAAACGACGCCATCGAAATCCAGTATCTCAACGGCGATCTCGGCGAATTTGACTTTGCCTCTTGGTACGAATCGCCTTTTGCGCCTATAGAGCCCCCCGAAGACTGGAGCGCTCCTTTCGATGACGTGGAAATCGATGACCTCGGTTACACCGATCCGGATTTGCATGAACCGGATCAGCGGGATCTCACCTTGGACGACTTTCTAAACGAAGAAGACGAGCATTGATTTTCGCTTGGCTTGACTCGCCTCGTCGCCGCCCGAACGATCACGATGCGGGAAATGCGCTGTATCGCTCGATGAATCCGAACGTTTCGGCTACGGGCTTGCAGGTTAGATGTCCCTGGTAAGTGTTTACGGCCTTGGCAAACCCTGGATTTTCGCGAAACGCCGTCAAGCCCTGATTGGCTAACTGGAGGACATAGGGAAAGCTGGCCTCGGTTAAAGCGATCGTCGATGTCCGGGGATAAGCGCCGGGCATGTTGGTCACGCAGTAATGGATGACGCCGTGCTTCTCGTAAACGGGTTCTGAATGAGTAGTGGGCCGCGAAGTTTCCACGCAGCCGCCCTGATCGATGCTGACGTCGACGATCACGGAACCGGGCTGCATCGATCCGACCATTTTCTCGGTCACCACGTAGTCTGCCTTGGCCCCGTGCCGCAATACCGCGCCGACGACTAAATCGGCTTCACATATACGGCGTGCAATGACGTCCGGCTCGGAAGCAAAAAACTCGAGTTCCCCTGAAATTTCGCGCTGCATCCGCTCGCCCTTGGCCTTGTCGATGCCTGCAACAGAAACCTGAGCCCCAAGCCCCCACGCCGTCTGCGCGGCGTGAAAAGCCACGACCCCGTCGCCTACGATCAACACCCTTCCGTGTCTCGCGCCCAGAACCTTGCCGAGCTGCACCCCTCTACCGCCATTGAACTCGGCCAGATAATAAGCACCGACCAGTGCCGCCATATTACCCGCGACCGCGCTCATGGGAGCGAGAATCGGCAATCGACCGGATCTGTCCTCCAAGGTTTCGTATGCCACCGCCATAGTGCGGCGTTCCAGTAAGATCTCAGTGAGCGAGCGAGGAGCCCCCGCAAGATGGAAGAAGGTAAACACGATCTGATTTCGGAGAAAAAGGTACTCCGGTTCTATCGGCTCTTTGACCTTGAGAACCAAGTCCGAATTCCATGCGTCCTCGACGCCGCAAATACGAGCGCCCATCCGAACGTATTCCTCATCCTTAAATCCGGAACCGAGCCCCGCATTCGTTTCGATCAAAACTTCGTGCCCCGCCTCGACAAGTATCGATGCTTGATGCGGCGTCAGCGCGACGCGGTTTTCGTTATTCTTGATTTCTTTAGGTACCCCGATTCTCATAGCAGTATGCAGCTCTACAGACTTGAAACTTATGAACGATTGTATACGTTCGGAGGAACCAGGCCATCCTCAGAACGACTCGAGCTTATTCTCTAGTCTAACCGTAGTCGACGCTTTGGCGTGTAACCCAGAGCCACATACTCTGTCGAGCGATCAGTCAGCAAAAACAATTATCGAGGCCGACATCTCCGCGATTCTAAAGTGAACATCAGAGCCCGACTGAATCGGCCTCAATATCGTAGCGAGGCGGAGGTTTGTGCCTCCGCCCCGATGCAGACAATCTTGTTCGCGCTTTGCCACGCGAATCCAAGACCGGAAGGTCTGGTCCGCGAGATCGCTCACCGGCGCCATTCGGCAACCAGCTTAAGGCATTCCCGGCGCCACTGGCACTCGAATTCTTTGCACTCCATGCGATCCTCGGACAAAAAACATGCGGCTTTACCCCTGGCTCGTTGGATAGCCCACACGAGTTGTTTTTCTGTACGGAAATATTCGAGGTCTCGGATACCCTCATGGCGGGCTAAATTCAATAGCTCTGCAGCGATCATCAATCTCTCCTTGGTTTCAGATGCATAAAAACAGCGCGACTACGCGTCTCAACTTCCTTGGAACGAACTTATCGATTAATTGAAAGCCCCTAATTCTCCTTTTTAGCCTGTGAAAAACATTCTTCTCGCCATAAACAACCATGCTGATCGCAGGCAGCATCGCGAGCCGTACCGAAGCAGTCGAAGTTTCCTTCGACAATCTGGATCTTTCGGATCAGATCCCGCTTGTTCATGCGGCCTGGAACCAAGCCCATACGTTTGGCGATCTCCCGAACTTCATCGACACGCATAACGAACCTCCTCCGGAAATCGATTAATTCTGAGATACGAAGTTGATGATTGCATTACAAGGACCAAACCAGCCTTAAGGAAATCCAGCCATCAAGCGTCTCAGGACTTTTCAAGCAACATGCGTGCCGCAAAATCGGCCGCCCCGATCAACCCAGTGTGAAAATTCAAGGCAACACGGACCGGGACAGCGCAGAGAAACTCTGAAAGCCGGCCTTTAGCACAAAAACCTTGCATGAAATGGCCGTCCTGTAGTGCGGGCAGAATCTTTGGCGCAATGCCGCCGCCGACCAGCACGCCGCCGGTAGCGAAACACCTCAAGGCCAAGTTGCCGGCCTCCGCACCAAAAATGCGCGCGAACAGGGCCAGAGTTCCCCGACACAGCGCATCTCCCCGATGCAAGGCATGCGTGGTGATTTCCCGTGCGGGGTCCTCCGCCTTCTTTATCGCGCCGGCCAATTCGGGCGATTCGGGCGCATAGTTTATGTCGCGTAGATACTCGTAGACATTGACGATTCCCGGTCCGGACAAGATCCGTTCATAACTCACGTGCCCTCCGAACTTGTTTCGAAGATATACAAGCAAGCCGTCTTCCATGGTGTTGTTGGGCGCAAAGTCCCCATGCCCGCCTTCGGTTGCCAATGCACGATAGAGATGACCATCCCAGTACAATACCGCCTGGCCGAGCCCGGTACCGGCTGCGATGACCGCCCGGTTGCCGGTTGCGGGCACTGCACGGGGATTCAGCTCGACCCACTCGTCGGGCCGCAGCCAGAGCAAACCTAAGGCCATGGCCTGAAGGTCGTTCAGCAATTTCACCTTGGAGATGCCCAGCAGGGGCATCAGGCGCCTCTCGTCAATCAACCAGGGTAGATTGGTCGTTTGGCAGCGGCCGTCGACGACGGGGCCCGCGACTCCGAAGCAAGCGGCGTCCAGCGGTTCGCTCTGATCCCTCAAGAAATCTTTAACAATGTCCTCGAACGAGCCATATCCCGCACTCGGATAGGTCTCCTCCCTCAATATTGATGCGGGCAGTCCTTCCAGCCCCCCGTCGTACAAAGCCAGGATCGTTTTCGTTCCACCCACGTCGCCCGCTAGTAGCATGACGGCCCTCCCTGTCTCTTAGGAGAGATCAATAAAATCGGTATTCCTGAAACGTGCTCACCCTCCCCTTCTTGTCGAAGAGCAGCACGGCGAACGGATCCTTTTTCCCGCCCATTTCCATTCCAGGCGTACCCGCAGGCATGCCGGGAACGGCTAATCCCGCCGCCTCGGGCTTGGCTTGCAACAGCTTCTGGACATCCGCAGCGGGAACATGGCCTTCGACTACGTAACCGTTGACCAGCGCGGTATGGCAGGATTGCAAATTCTCCGGCACTCCCAGTTCTTTCTTGATCCTGTCCATATCGTTGGATTTGATATCGCGCACGGTAAAGCCATGTTTTTTCATGTGCTCCAGCCATTTTCCACAGCAGCCGCAAGTAGGGCTGCGATAAACGGTCATTTCCACCGGGTTCTCGAGGACCGGTACGCCTTTGTCCCATACGCTCTCTTCGGCACGGATCGAAAACGGCGACAGAACTACCGTTAGTAGCATCAAACGCAAAAATTTCATTGATCACTCCAGGTTTAAAACGTTTCCCCGTTCAAAGTGGCGACCACCGAGCGCGACCCTGCAAGATCACGGTGCTCGCCCAAATAGATGCCCTGCCAGGTGCCTAACAGCAATCGCCCGTCGCCGACCGGAACGGTTACGCTGGAGCCCATCAGACAGGATTTGATGTGGGCCGGCATATCGTCCTCCCCCTCCAAGGTATGGGTGTAATGAGCCGAGCCGTCGGGCGCCAGACTTCTCAGGTGAGTTTCCAGGTCGCGCCGCACGCTCGGGTCGGCGTTTTCATTGAGAACCAACGATGCGGAGGTATGCTGAATGAAAAAATGAGCGATACCGATGCGGAATTTCCTCAATTCAGGCAAAAGCCCCAGCAATTCTTCGGTGATTAGGTGAAAACCGCGCGCTCGCGGTTTTAACGCGATTCGTTTTTGTAGCCACATTTTGGCGTATCGGATTATCTGCTTTATGAATTTTATTAATCAGGCCCGTAAATACCCTCCTGGTATTTCGGGCCGCCGCCCAGGCCGGTACACGCCCGGCCTGGGCTCACGCGGCTTGTCGCCGCG
>NZ_JAFIBZ010000019.1:0-86296 GCF_017832375.1 Methylocaldum sp. RMAD-M
ACCCCAACGCGCGTTGCCGCGGTTCCGCCCGCCGAAAACGCGAGCCAATCCGCGCATGCAGTGCGGTCAGCTCCGCGTCCCACTGTCGTATCGAGTCTTGCATGGCAGTCTCCTCAGTGATTACCATGCTTGTTAGACCTAAATAAATGCGGCTGTAGTACTAAACAGCTTAGTCGTAGGTCCGCAATCCTTTGCCGACGCATCCCTGATTGTCGGGAAGGGATTCCCGACCTGCCATGCTAATTTGCACCTGTTCGCCGGGAACGGCTGCCGCCCCTTCGACTTCGCTCAGGACGGGCTTATCCCGGCCTACGCCTGATTGCGTATTAGCGGCGGGTTTGTAAGATCGAAGTGCTCAGTGTAGCGGATTCAGAGGGCTGTCCATTTTCGCCCCGCATGGCGCACGCATGGGGCCGAACGGGGCTGCGGTTCGCTTCTCCGCGTTCAACGCGCTCCGGTGATCGTGACGCTTTTCTGCGTCCGGCAGGTGTCGCGGATGCTCTCGCAGCGGGTAAAGGCGTGGGTGTCGCGGTCGAAACAAACGATGACTTCGTCGAGGGTCTGGGCGCTGCTCCTTTGGCCGTTCGCACCGCAGGACAGCACGATTTCGTCGTCATCGAGCCCTGGATTCTTTTCCATGAACAGCCGCTCGATCTCCTCCGCTTCGGCGGTTTCGGCGAGGCCGGGCAAATTCAGTTTTCGGTAAAGCGCTTCGGTCAGCTCGAAATAGCCGCTGCGGGACAGCGCGGTGCAGGTTCCGTGGGCCCTCCATTCGTGACGGATCAGATAGTCCGACGGCATGAAGGCGTGAATCCTGCGTTTATCGACCCGATCCGGGCGTCCGCCGTTTCGGCATTCGCGCGGAGCATCGTTTTCACACTGAGGCCAAAGCCCATGGACAATAAATCGACGGTTTTCCCGGCACTGCGGCTCGTGCCGGAGGCCGGGATGGGAACGGCAGAATTCCGGCGACCAGGACAGGGCCAGGGCGTAATACTTGAATTTGCCGGCCACATTATCACTGCACGCGTATTCGTCTTCCGCGCTCCAGTCCGCATATGCCGGAAGAGCTGAAAAGGCCAGTGCGAATAAGACGATTCTCTTCAGGATGTTCACGGTCTGCCCCCAAGAAGCGGTGTGGCTGAAGCGACCGTTTGTGACGGGTTTAGGATCACGGTTTTCTTATGCGTTTTCGAGATGAATAGCTCGTGTCTTTTCGGGATTATCCTAGAAACGGCCGTTGGACGTGCTCGAGTGTGCGGCGGGCAGGTCGGCTGGCAAGCCTGTCCTGAGCCCCGTCGAAGGGGCGCGACGCCGCCGCGGGGTGGTCTCCCGCAAGAAGGAGCAACGCCGCCAGGTGGCCGGCCCGCCGTGCAATCGGGTGCGTAGCGGCTTCACCCAAGCGGTGAAATCGGTACAAGGTCGGACACTTACGATTCATTAGATTTCTCTAATGCATCGAAGCGGTCAACTGCCGTTTCTAGGATTATTGTACTCGGGCATCTCTGCGGAATGCTCATGCGTCTCGGCGGCAAAATGTGAAGGCGGAATTTACCGGCGATTCGAGTTCAGGTCACCGGCAAATCTCGTTATCTCGGCTGTAGAACGAGTATCTTCGCAAACGATCGAAGGTTCACCACTTCTTCCAGCATCATCCCGCACCGGTCGAACAGACTCCGCCATTCATCGAGAGTCCTCTCTCTTCCTCGGGTGGCCATGAACATTTGCATGTCGAGAGCAGCGCCGGCAAGGTCGGCCCGCAATTCGGCCATGACCAGCTCCATCAGGGCGATGCGGGCGTCCGTTCCGGCGCAAGCGCCGGCAAGATTGGTGAGAGCTTTGGCGCAGGTCTCGTCGTCGAAGCCGTGCAGTACGGCGCTGAGCAGGTAGATGTCCTTGTCGCTCGTCGCCGTCGGGACCGCTTCGAGTAGATCGCCGGCCTGAAAGCTCAGGCGGGCGAGCAGCTCCGGAGCTTCGCGTCCAATCCAATATCGTTCGGCATCCCGGATAACCTGAGCGCGATCGACCACCACGGCTTTCAGATGCGGATGCCGTTTCAGAATGGCAAGGGACTTACTGCCCCTCGATCCGCCGACATCAATCACGCGCTCGAAACGTCCCCAATCGAAGTCGCGGGCGAAGCTGTCTCCGGTCAAGGCTTCAACGCTGTCCATCGCCCGCGAGAACAGTGCGTCGAATTCGGGGTGGCTGTCCATATAAGCAAACAGGTCCTGCCCATGAGCGAGCCCGAAAGGAACTTCCCCTCTCTTGACGCCGTTTTCCAATTGTTCATACCAGGGGCGACTCATCTCCTCCGAGTTGTGCATCAGAATCATCGCGCGCACGCTTTTCGGGTGGTCCTTCCGCAGATAGGCGGAAACGCGGTTATTACCGAACACACGTGGCGACACTTCCTGGAAAACACCGATGGCAGCGAGCATCCGAAGCAGCCGGTGGACGCCATCGGGCTGCGCGGAGACCTGCGCGGCGATCTTTTCGGCCGTGAGCTGTTGGTCTCCCAGCACCGTCGCGATGTCGAGTCGGGCGGCGACGTAAAGCGCCCGCGATTGCCAGAAAGCCGAGCCGATCTGCATTAGGCGAAACGGCGGCGGCGTCAGCTTGTCCGGGATGGTCTGGAGCCAGCCGGCGAATTTCATCAATCGGGAAAACAGCCGAACGGCTCCGGTAGTTTTTTGTAATGGCATCGCGGCTCCAGCTATTCGTGCGGGGCCGGTGCCAGGCCCCCTGTAAAGAGTCGGCCGTTGAACTCGGCCAGGGTTTCGATGAACGCTGCATCCATCGCATGCCCCATCTGTTCCTCGAAGATGTCTTTCAGCAGCATCGGCATCATGGCCAGGCTGACGAATGTCATTCTCAGGATGTCGGGGTCTACCGATGGGGCGATCTGTCCATGGCTTTTCAAGTCGGCCACGGTCCGCGCGCCGCGTGTGCGTCCCCGTTCCAGCAATTGCTGAATGAAGCGTCGGCCCGGGCCTTGGTTCAGCGCCAGCACTTTCAGGATCAGCCTGGGAAATTCAGGCCGTTTGGACATCGTGTCGTAGTAGAGACGGAGGAAATCCGTAAAGCCTTTCACCGACGACAGCATCGGGCCGTCCAGCACATCCAGCAACGGGCTCAACGTATCCCGGATCATCTCCTCGTACAGACCTTCCTTGCTGCCGAAGTAGTAACGGATCATCGAAATATTGGCGTCGGCCTTTTCGGCAATCCGTCGGGTCGTGACCTTGTGGTATTCGTCGGCGAGAAAGCATTCGAGAGCCGCCCTGAGCAGCCGGGACCGGACGGGGGCTGGAGCTTGTTCGGCGGCGACAGCCATGGACTTCTCCTATAGCGGATGACGGAAAGCAGAGTAGCATCCGCCTGTTGCCATCGATAGCGGTTTCGCCAATCAAAACGCGTCCTTTGATTGATTCATGGCTCGGCGCGCAGGGCTATTAGCTCTATCGCGTATTCGGCAAAACTTGTTGCGTTGCCGCCAAATCATAACGGATTAATGCTTGCGTTCGGCCATCAGGCGGGGCACACTCCACGACTGTTGAGGCACGGCTAATTTGTCAAGGGGACAAATATGGATATCAAAAATGAAGAAGAACGTTTTGATCCCTCGAAATTCACGCCGATCGGCACTTGGACACTGCTTTGCCTGATCGTCGCCGGAATGGTGATCGCCTGGCTTTTCCTTTACTTCGGCGTTTTTCTGCCGCGCGGCGGCGTGCAGTGAGGTGAGCCATGCACATCCACCCGCTCGAGAGAAGATGGATTTATGTCGTTCTGGCGGTCATCGGCATCCTTCTGCTGGCCATTTTCTACACCGCCATCGCACGAAACATCCATCCACCCAGTCACATCGAAACCATCGATTCCGCCAGTCTCCATCTGAGCGAGGAATTCGCCGAGGATAAACTGGGCGTTTGGACCCAACCCGACGGCACGATCAAAGTGACTCTGGTCGCCGCCCGCTACGGGTTCTATCCCCGCGAGATCCAGCTTCCCGCCGGAACCCAAGTGACGTTCCGCATCGCCAGCGCCGACGTCCTGCACGGCATCCATATCCCGATGACCAACATGGGCACGATGGTTGTGCCGGGCTACGTCTCCGAGATCACCACGACCTTTCCCAAGCCCGGCGAATATCCCATGCTCTGCAACGAATACTGCGGGCTCGGGCACGATCACATGTGGAGCAAGGTGACCGTAGTGGCCAAGGAAAGCTGGCCCGCGGCACCCAATGCGCAACCGGTAAGGAGATAAGCGTATGCTCGCAATCGAAATCAGAAAACTCGCGCTGAGCCATTTCGCGGTCGCTTTCGGTGCCTTCGCTTTGGCGGCGGTTATGGGGTTCTATCAGGTGCTGGAGCGCAGCGACCTGATCCCGGCACTGCAGTCGCCCGGCGTGTACTTCGCTTCCGTCAGCACGCACGGGGTGTTGATGGCTTATGTGCTGACCACCTTTTTCATCATGGGGTTCGGCTACGTCACGGCCGTGTCCAGCCTGAAGATGCCGCTATGGAATCTGAAATGGGCCTGGATCGGTTTCTGGATCAGCACGGTCGGGACGGGATTGGCCGCGATCCCGTTGCTGCTGGGTCGGGCATCGGTGCTCTACACCTTTTATCCGCCGGTGCAGGCCCATGCGCTGTTTTACATCGGCGCAACGCTGCTGGTGGTGGGCTCCTGGTTCTGGTGCGTGATCATGATCGCCATGCACAGGCAATGGAAGGCGGCTCATCCGGGCGAGCCGGTGCCCTTGCCGATGTTCGCTACTACCGCCAACGCGATTCTGTGGCTTTGGACCAGCGCGGGCGTGGCGGCGGAGGTTTTGTTCCAGCTTGTTCCCTGGTCCTTGGGATTGAAGGATACGGTGGATGCCGGGCTAGCGAGAACGCTGTTCGCCTGGACCCTGCATCCTATCGTCTATTTCTGGCTGATTCCGGCCTATATCGCGCTTTACAGCTTCGTTCCCAAGGCGGCGGGCGGGAAACTGTTCAGCCACGAACTGGGACGTGCGGCTTTCGTCATGCTCTTGGTGCTCAGTCTGCCGATCGGTTTTCACCATCTTTATATGGACCCCGAACAAAGTGCCGGCTTCAAGCTGTCTCACGGTGCGCTGACCTTTCTCGTGGCCGTGCCGACCTTGCTTACCGCCTTCACGGTGACCGCCTCGCTGGAAATGGCCGGCCGATCCAAGGGAGGCACGGGCTTGTTCGGCTGGATCGGGGCCTTGCCCTGGCGCAACTCCATGGTGCTCGCGGGCATTCTGGCGGCTGCGATGCTGGTCCTGGGCGGTTTCGGCGGCCTGGTCAACGCAAGTTATGCGATGAACGCCATGGTCCACAATACGGCTTGGGTGGCCGGGCATTTCCATCTGATCTTCGGCGGGACCACCATCATCATGTACATGGCCACGGCCTATTACCTTTGGCCTCACGTGACCGGCAAGCCGCTTGTTTCGTCCACGCTGCCTCTCGTGCAACTGTGGTCGTGGTTTTGGGGGTTCGTCATTCTGACGACGGCCTGGCATATTCTCGGGTTGCTCGGCCAGCCGCGCCGCATTTCGACCGTGACCTACAACAGTCCCCTCACCTTCGCGTGGGATCCCTATATATTGACCATGGTCGTCGGGGGAACCGTGCTGACGTTTTCGGCCGTGCTGTTCGTCTATATCCTCGCGAAATCGTACCGACAGCCGGAAACGGCACCGATTCAGGCGGACGAAATCGAATACGCGGAATCGCTGGACCCGGTGACCCGGGTGCATCCGCTGTTGAACGGTTTCAGAGTGTGGAATATCGCGATAGCGGTGCTCATGCTGGTGAACTTCGGCTATCCGATCGCCCAATTTTTCCTGATCAAAACCTTTGGCTCGGTCGCGTGGGGGTACTGACATGAAAAAGGGCTATGTTCTCGCATGGATCGTGCTCGCTGCGGCGAACGGTCAGATCTCGGCGGAGCCTTCGACGCAAGTGGCGTGGACCCCGGAAACCCTGCGGTTCGTCAGGAATGGCGATGCCGAGAGAGGTAAGGATATCGCGGAAAGCTGCGAAGCCTGCCATGCCGCGACGCCGGAAAACGCCGAAAGCGAATTCCCGTATCTTCAAGGGCAATCGGCGACCTATCTCTATAAGCAGCTTCACGATTACAAGAGCGGCAGCCGCTCGAACGAGATCATGGTGGGCATAAGCGCCGGCCTGTCGGATCAGGACATGGCGGACGTCTCGGCCTGGTACAGCCGCCAGTCCCTGCCTCCCGCAAAGAAGGCAGATGAGGTTCCGGACACGATCCGCAAACTCGTCGACCGCGGCGACGGAACGCGCATCGTAGCGCCCTGCGCCGTCTGTCACGGTTCCGCCGGGCAAGGCCAGACCATGGATACGCCGGTCCTTGCCGCCCAAAAGGCCGCCTATCTCGAACAAACGATGCTGGCGTACAAATCCGAGGCGCGACGCAACGATATCTACCGGCGCATGCGCCTGATCGTGCAGCAGCTCAACGACGAGGAGATCCGGCAGTTGGCGAAGTATTACGCGGGTTTGGAACGCTGATCGATTTTCCCTCTCATTTTTTCGCGTAACCGGAATAAGCGTTAGCCGGTCTGCCGGGAACGGCTAATTCCATTCGGCATGCGTGTGGACATTCATCGTAGGGTGGATTTAGCGGAGCGTAATCCACCGATTGAAGGTCGCTCGGTGGGTTATGGCCTCGCGGCCTAACCCACCCTACAAACATGAATTCCAGATTGAAAGCGACTTGGAATAACGCCTCTTCGACGCCGCTCGGAAAGGCTCATCCTTCTACATGGCTAATGCGTTTTGGTGCCCTCGGGTTTTACCGTACCTTCCGGCGTGACTTCCACGATCGGCAATGGCGTGTCTTTGGTGTGAGGCGGCAGGTGGGTCAATTCGATTTTGGGTTGATCACCGGTCAAGGTTCTCAAAAAGGTGGTGACCGAGTCGATTTCCGGATCGGTCAGCTTGGCGCCCAGTTGCGCCGTGCCCATGATGGCCACGGCCTGCCGGAGATCCCACACCTGGCCGGAGTGGAAATAAGGAGGCGTCAGCACGATATTCCTCAATGAGGGCACTTTGAAGACGTATTCGTCGCTGGCGGTATTGGTGACGGTGAATCGTCCCTTGTCCTTCAGCGGCAGGATTTCCGCACCGGGTTTTTCCACGACGCCGAAAGGAAAATAGCCGTTGCCGCCGATGTTGATGCCGTTGTGGCAGTTCGAGCAGCCCTTGTCCATGAACAGCGCCAGGCCTTGTTTTTCCGCATCGTTGAGCGCTTTGTCGTCGCCTTTGAGATAGCGGTCGAACTTGGAATTCGGGGTAATCAGGGTCGCTTCGAAGGCCTCGATGGCCTTTGCCAGATTATCGAAGCTCACCGGGTTGGGTTCGTTCGGGAAAGCTTGCTTGAAGCGTTCGACATAGCCGGGGATGGTGTTCAGGGTTTTTTCGAGCCGCTCGGGGGTATTGTTCATCTCCACGCTGGCCTGCAAGGGACCCTTGGCTTGCGTTTGAAGATCGGCCGCCCGCCCGTCCCAGAACTGGGCGATATTGAACACGGAATTCAGCACCGTGGGTGCATTGCGGGGCCCTTTCTGCCATCCGTGTCCGATCGAAGTCTGCTCGAGATCGACGCCGCCCAGCGCCAGGTTGTGGCAGCTATTGCAGCTGATCATCCAACTCCTCGAAAGACGCGGATCGAAGTAGAGCATCTTGCCCAACTCGATCCTTTCCGGCGTAACGACAGTGTTCCGGATGGGCGGCGGTTCGGTGGGAATGGGTTTGAACAGGGCCTGCGCCCTTTGCATAAGCTCCTCGGCTGCCCATGCGTTTCCCACCACCATAAGCGGCAAGCACAAGATTAGTCTTTTCACCTTTCCTCTCCTCGTGAAAACCGAGTACCAGAACCGGCAAGCCCTGGCGAGTGATTATCGGATCGCATTTCAGCCGCTCAAATGCGATTTATCAACTGCAAGATTAGAGAATCCTAGAAACGGCCGTCGGACGAGTCCGAGCGTACGGCTGGCGGACCGGCTGCCCGACTATGGGATTCGAGTGTGGCGTGCGGCGTACGGTTCCGGATCCCGGCCGAGAAACGCCTCGAATTCGCCGGCATCGATGGGTTTTTGGAGATAGTATCCTTGGCCGAACCTGCAATAGATGCGCTGCAAGAACGCCAATTGGTCCGCGGTTTCGATGCCTTCGGCCACGGCATCCAAATCGAGGTGCTGAGCCAGGTTGACTATGGCTTCCACGACGGCGGCATCTTGTTGATTGTGCCCGATGCTGCGGATGAAGCTGCGGTCGATTTTCAGTTCGTCGAGCGGCAGTTGTTTGAGATAGGCGAGCGAGGAATATCCGGTCCCGAAATCGTCCAAGGATAAACGCACACCCGCGTCTTTCAGCTGCCGCATCCTCTTCAGCGAGCCTTTGAGATCCTCCATGACGACATTCTCGGTCAGTTCGAGCGCGATCAGGCGAGGATCGACGCCCTGCTGGGCCAGTATCCGCAGGATCGATTCCACGAGCTGCGGATGGCGGAACTGCACCGGGCTGAGATTGACCGACACGGTGCGGATGTCGGCGAGCAGGCCGCTTTGTTCCCAGCAGCGCAGATATGCGGCCGTTTGCCCGATGATCCACTCGCCGATGGGCAGTATCAGGCGGGATTCCTCGGCGAGGGAAATCAAGTCCGATGGGCCGATGAGCCCCCTTTCCGGATGCAGCCAGCGCATCAGCACTTCCGCGCCCGAAGGCCGGCCGCTGTGCAAATCGAATTGCGGCTGGAAGTGCAGGCGCAATTCGAGCCTGTCGATTGCATCTCGGAGCTCCTGCTCGAGCGCCAGTCTTTGTTGGGCGTTTTTGTGCATCTGCGGATTGTAGAACCGGATGGCGTTTCGGCCATCGTGCTTCGATCGGTACATCGCCATGTCCGCATGCTTGAGCAGATCTTCGCCGTTCCCGTCCGCATCGGGAAAAAGGGCGATGCCTATGCTCGAGGTCACATGATAAGAATGATCCCCCAGCCGATAAGGCTCCTCCAGCGAGGCAAGCACTTTCTCGGCTATTTTCCAGCACTTGTCACGGGCGTTCTCGGGTCTATCCGCCAGCTCGCAGAGCAATATCACGAACTCGTCGCCGCCGTACCGCGCTACGGTGTCCTCGCTGCGAACCAGCGAGACCAGGCGATGGGCTATCTGCTGCAATAGCGTGTCTCCCGCCGAATGGCCCAGCGAGTCATTGATGTTCTTGAAGTTGTCGAGATCCAGGAAGAGCAGCGCGCCGTGCCAGCCGTGCCTTCTCGACGCGGCCAATGCTTGCTCGATCCGAACCTGGACGGAGCGGCGATTCTCCAGCCCGGTAAGCTCATCGAAGAGCGCCAGTCGCTCGGCCTTGGCTTCGGCCGCCATGCGAATCTCGACTTCGTTTTCCGCCTGCCGATAGGTGGAATACATGTTGATCATAAGACCGGTCAGTACACAAACGTAGCTGGCGCATTTGAGCACATGGGCCAGATTGAATTCGAGGTCGAACAGGCCACTCGACAAGGGCATGAAGACGGCTTGGGATTCGAAGCTCACGATCAACGACAGTATCATCCAATGCTCGAAACTGTCGGTCTTCCATCGGCCTTTTCTCAGATAACCGATCAAGGCGAGCAGAAAGAGGATTGCCGGAAAGAATTCCTGAGGGCGAAAAAACGGACTCAACAACACAAAATGATGAGACGGCGGGAGCGGTACGAACGCGAAGAAAAGAAAACTCAGCAACGCGGCCCCGGCAGCCGTCGAATAAACGGTTTTTTCGTCGAATCGGCCGGCTGTGCCGAGTTTCGCCTCGCGGCGCCAAATCCACCCGCTCAACAGCAGCGCCGCAGACAGAAAGAAACGGGATGCCATCCAGCTCCACGGTATCAACGACGATAACGCCGAGGGCAAGCGCTGACTCAGCCACTCCGAGGTCACCAGGGCGTGGTGCCCGTCGAGGAGGCCGGTGCCGAGGAAACCGGTGCCGATAACCAGAAAGGTATTGCTCTTGCGGCTGTAGTAGCGGACCAGGGCCATGGCTCCGACGACGAACGCCAGCAGCGTCGCGACCGTTTCCATAATGGTGTGCAGATGCGCCGAGCCGGTCCACGAATGGCCGCGCAACGCGAGGTAGCCGGCGACGAGAAGCAAGGCCACGAGCCCGTAGCTGAACAGACGGGGCCTGACCGGAATATCGGAGTGGATATTGTTCAAGGCAAAGGACGGTTTAAATTGATTAACTTTAGTCAACTATCGTCGACATGATGGTTCGCCTTGGAGCAACAATCCGGATCGTGGGTTTGTACCGGCGGGCACGGTACGCTGCCGTAGGAGCAGAAGACGCAGCAATCCCCCTGCTTGGGCCTCAGCATCCGTCCGCAGCCGGCGCATTCGTAGAACCACTGGCAGGCATCGACGGGCATTTGTTCCTCCCGCGAAAATCCGCACGCCGGGCAGGTGATGATCGATAAGGTTTTCGGTGGCGTTGTCATAAGTTTTTTCCGCTGGAAACCGCCGACCGGGCGAATCAAGCCGATTTTCTCGGGCGGCTTTTCGGAGTGCCGGCGCCTCTCGATTTTCCACGTGGAGGGTTCGGGCGACGCGTGGGCCGCATGGCGTCGGATCGCGGACGCAACGCGTAAGCCAGGATCGCCGCAGTCGCCGACACGTTGAGGGATTGTACCTGGCCGGAGCCCGGCAGGGTCACGACGGCTTCGCAAGCCGCCAGCGTCGCCGTCGGTAGCCCATCTTCCTCGTTGCCGAGAACGACGGCAGCGGGGCGCGGGTCTTGCGTCAGCGTTTCCATGGAAACGCCGCGCCCCAGGGCCGTGCCCACGACGCGGTAATCGCGTCTCAAGCGCTTCAGTGCCTCGGGCAAAGACGTGGCCTTGCGGATTTGCAGGTATTCGAGCCCGCCCTCTGCCACCCGATAGGCCGATTCGGAGAGTCCGGCTTGAGCCGGGTGATCGGAAATCACCAGATTCTGAAATCCGAAAAAAGCCAGCGTGCGGGCGATGGCGCCGAGATTATGAGAATTGCTGACGCCGTCCAGGATGAACAGGGGCTGCCCGCTTTGAGCCCACTGATGGGCTTCCCCGAGATCCAAGGGCGGAATCGGGCGCGGCTCGGCAACCGCGACGATACCGCCGTGCAGCATGGTGCCGGCGATGCGCGCCAACTCCTCGGTGTCGACCATGCGGTAGGGACGACGGACGCGTGCCATATAGGCGCAGAACTCGCCGACCAGGGGCACCATGTGCTCTTCATAAAAAAACCGCAGCACCCGGTCGGGATCGCGCTTGAATAACGCGGTAACCGCGGGCAGCCCGGCGATTCTGATCGTCCGCTCGGGCGGGTGGGCCATCGGTTTCTCCGGCTGCGGGCGTTTAGGCGTGCGTACTTGGCGGGGTGAGCGGTCCGAGGGACGCGGCGTTTTCGGTTTGGACACGGAAGGAATTGCATAGTAGTTTCTACGGTTTTCCATTCTACCCATTCCGCACCGTCCGCGGTGAGCCAAGACCCGTGTCCCGCCTGATACTTTTCAATAAGCCCTACGACGTTCTGTCTCAGTTTACCGACCGCGCTCACGACCGCGCGACGCTCGCCGATTACATTCCGCTCAAGAACGTGTACCCCGCCGGTCGGCTGGACCGGGACAGCGAAGGACTTCTCCTGCTGACCGACGACGGCCGCTTGCAGGCGCGCATCGCCGATCCGCGTCATAAGTTGCCTAAGGTTTATTGGGCGCAGGTGGAAGGGGTTCCGGACCAGGCGGCGTTGGAGCGGCTGCGGCGCGGGGTGCTGTTGAAGGACGGTCCGACTCGGCCGGCCAAGGCGCGCGTCATGGAGGAGCCTCCGGGTCTTTGGCCGCGCGATCCTCCGATTCGCTATCGTGCCGCCATTCCGACTTCGTGGATCGAACTGACTTTGCGGGAAGGACGCAATCGTCAGGTACGGCGCATGACCGCGGCGGTTGGATTTCCCACTTTGCGTCTCATTCGCTGGGCAATCGGGCCTTGGACGCTGGGCGACCTCAAGCCGGGAGAATGGCGCGAGGCTGAACCGCCCCGATGAACACAGACCTCGCTTCGATCTTCCCGATCGGCGAGGTGAACCCGAAAGACGAACAAATGTCTACAAGATTATGGCTCCGGAAACGGGCCTGAAGGATTCAATGGAAGATCAACGGTATGGATACGAAGCGCGCATCATTTGGCGCTTTGCTGCTTGTAATAGTGCTATGGCTGGCCGATCCGCTGCAAGCGAAATCCATGACTGTAACTGCCACCGCGTACAATTCCGTCGTTGAGCAAACCGACAGCACACCTCATATCGGCGCCTGCAACAAACCCATTGAATCCAAACGCAACGTCATTGCTGTCTCACGCGATCTTTTCGAGATGGGGCTCAATTGCGGAACGAAGGTTAAAGTCCATGGCATGGGTGAATTCGTCGTGCTGGACCGTATGCACGACAGATGGGAACGGCGAATCGATATTCACATGGGCAAGAAGTTGGGGAAAGCGGTAGCTTGGGGCGAGAGAAAAGTCAGAATCTCGTGGTAGGCTCCGATACCGATCCACGCAAACGAATCCGACCTTCGGCTTTTGCCGTGGAACTTAAGGGATGTTTCTATATGGAGATTTTCGATGGAAACGATTCTACTGATTGTTCTGATCCTGCTGATTTTCGGGCTCCTTCCCACGTGGCCGTACAGTAGAGGATGGGGTTATTACCCGAGCGGCATCGTGGGCATCATTCTGATCATCATCGTATTGATGATTTTGTTGTAATCATCGGACCTTCGGCGAAAAGCGGTACTTGAATCGGGCTTCGGCCGAGCGAGACTCTAAACTGCGGCTCACAACGGTCCTCCCCTGAGCCGCAGCAGGTCGAAAAACTCCCGCCTCGTCTTCGGTCCGTAGCTGGCGAAACTGGGCTCTGGGTGTTCCAGGTACACTTGCTTGATGCCGGCGACGCGGTCGGAAGCGGTGCGCCTTTTTATTTCCTCCGTCGAGATGCCGTAGGGCTTGGCGGCATTCAAGCCGAACACTTTGGTCCGCAATTCCGCAGTAATCTCCGGATAGCCGTGGCGTTCTCTAAGGGGTTCGCCGATCTGGAACGCACGGAAAGCCTGAATCTGGTCTTGGGGGCTGCCGTACCAGATCGAATCGGTTCCCCACAGCACGTTGTTTTCGCCCACGTATTTGAACAGCTTGCCGAGCACATGGGCGGCCTGGCCGGGGTCTCGCATCAGCAGCTTCCAGGTGCTGCCGAGTTCCGCGTAAACATTGCTGTTCGGCGGAATGCCGTTGTCCTGGACGCTCTTGATGAGCGAATCCACACCTGCCGAAGCGTTATTGGGATCGTAGCGCCCTTCCTTGCGTTTCGGCTCGTAGCCGGAGTGATAGACGATAAAGGCGACGTCCGGAAAGCGTTTGGCCACCACGCCGATGTCGCGGCAGGTGGAATGCGTATAGTCGAGGCCGAACAGGGGAAGCCCTTTGTGTATGCAAATCACTTTCACGCCCAGACTGCGCGCTTTTTCGATGAAGGGAATCCCGACGTTGGGATCGTCCAGCCAATACCCTTTTCCCGAGGGTCCCCACTGGGTATAGGTTTTCCAGGCGGCGACGCCGTATTTTTCCTTTTGCATGGACATCGCATCGATTTCGCCCGGCAGGTTGGGACGGACCAAACCGTGGATCAGCAGCCGGTGTGAGCCTTTCAGGGCGTCCACCGTGGCCCGCGTGGCGGCGGCGTCTTCTATGGTCAAGGGATCGTCGCCCGGGGCTGCCGGAACGGCCGAGAGGACCGCCATGGTGGTGTCGCTGTCCAGGAATACTTCGCGGATGAAATGCTCCGCCGAGAAGCACTCGATGGCGCCGTCGCCGCAATCGGATTGCGGAAAGAACCGGAGGCTATACGTCCAGCGATTGGTCGGTCTTCGCCACGGCCCCTTGGGATTCACGTGGTGTCCCTGAATGTCAAAGATGAACTCCTTTCCGCCCAAAGCCGCTTGGGCCAGCTCCGGTTCGTAAGCCGCTTCTACCGGAATTTCGTATCGTCCTCCGGTTCGGCCGAAAGCGGCGAACGCCTGGTTCATGGCCAGCAGCGTCGTCGCTGCGCCCGACACCGATTTAAGAAATGTCCGTCGGCTCATGCCGAGCCGCCGCGACACCGTCGAAACCTGGTCGTGCGCTAATCGCTTCGCCATGAATACCGGTTCGGTCAGCGGCATCGGCAGGTATTCGCCATTAGTGGCGGTATCCAGTTTGACGGGCAAACGTCTACCCTCCGGATCGATAGGCGCCATGAGGTTCTCCTTGCTCGATTCAATTCACCGTTTCGAAATCTATTTATGAGACTTGCGATCAAAATGCTTTGTTTCACCTGAAGGCGATTTCTGCCGTTCGCCCTAAGCTTTGCTTTATCATGCAGAGACAAGTCGAAGATCCATAACGTCCGGGAGACACTTTCATGCCCATCAGATTCACCCTCGCTATCGTCGCGTTGATTCTGCTGCTATTCGGCTGCAGCCGCGACGAGCTTGAATTGAAGTTACAGCTCGACGCGCCGGGCGGTTTGCAGCCGGGAGACGCTGTTGTCATTCGGAACCAGAGCGTGGGCAGGGTCACGGACGTGGAAGCAACAGGGCAAAGCGGTTACGTGGCAAAGCTCGCCATCGAGCCCGGGTTTGCTGCGGAGGTCACTCAGAGCGCCCGTTTCGTAGTGGACGAAGACCCTGATAATTCCGAACGGCGTCGTGTCGAAATTCAGGCGGGGAACGCGGGTGACGCGCCTTTGGCGGATGGTGCCACGGTTCGGGGTTCTGTCAGACAGACGCCGCTTTTTCCTCTGGGGGAAATCTTGCGCAGCTTCACCGAGGGGCTTGGTATTCTTCGCGAGCAGGTGGAGCGCTTCGAGTCCGATATGCGGCGGGTGCCGGAATCGGAGGAGGCACAAAAGCTGCGGGACGAATGGGCACGGTTATTGGGCGAGATACAAAGAGCGCAGGCTGCTACCGAAGAGTCCATCAAGAAGGATTTGTTGCCCAGGCTTCAACAGGAACTACAGCAGCTGGAAGACCAACTGCGGGCTCTTGAAGCAACGCCCGGAAAAAAGCCGCAGACGATATGAGGCCGGAGTCACGGGTTTTTAGGGCATTTCCGGAGCGAAGCGACGCAAAAAACGTCTTCGGAATTCCGTTTCTTGCTCCGACTCATGTCAAGCTTTCGTACATACGAAGGCGTACGTATTTGTCTTGGGGCTATATGCGGGTTTAATGAAGCCACCTGAAACCGGGAGCGCAGGGTTTCGGTTTCAGGTCCGGAACAGTGGACGTTCCGGTAGGGATTAGGATGTTGCGAAGGGACTTAGGGATGTCGCGAGGAACAGGATGTTCCGAACGGAATAAGGATATTCCGTGCAGGATTTGGAACGCGAACGGACTTAAGGATATCGCAGTAGGAAAGGGATGTTCCGAACGGACTCGGGATGTTTCGAAGGGAATCGGGGCATTCTGATCCGGAATTCTTCAGCGGACCAAACTTATTTCTTAGTGACAGCGGATGTCGACCCTGAACAGGGATGTTCCCCCTATGGCTGTCTCGTCGGAAGCGCGCTGGTTTTCCATAAAACGCCGATGCGACTGAGATGTCGCCTATTGTTGGGTTCCTGAGACAACTATAACTGCCGGTCCACCGTATCCCGCGCCGGAGCCGAAGGCCGCTGGTCCGCGGGGATTGTTTTTTCGATCCGACAGTCGACCGACGCTGCTCGGCCTGCGTGGTAAGCCGCAAAAGGCTTGGTACGGTCAAGCTTCGATATTTGCTTGATGGCCTAGGGCGACCGACAAGCGAAAACAATGGTACGCAAGCCCGAAACTGTTTCTGAACCGTTTTAGCGGTCGGCAGAAAGCAGTTCGGGCCAGCGTTGCAGAGCAGGCCGCATCGAAACAACCTGCTCTTGAAGATGTTTCTCGGCTACCGGTTAGTAACCGCGACGCTGACCGCCGAAGCCACCACCGCCACCGCCACCACCACCGCCGCGACGTTGAGTAGAACCGCCACGGTTGTTTTCGCGGGGACGCGCTTCATTGACGGTAATGGAACGGCCGCCGAATTCGGTCTGATTTAATTTATCGATAGCTTCCTGCCCCCCCCGGCTGTCCATCACGACAAAGCCGAAGCCCTTGGATTGTCCGGTAAAGCGATCGGTGATCAGATTAACCGATTGAACCTCGCCATACTGGGAGAACAGCCCACGAAGCTCGTCTTCCGTGGTCTGGAATGATAAGTTGCCTACATAAATATTCTTCATTTGAAAATAACTCCCGCTCCGACACGCGCCGGAACATCAACAAACAAAACCGGCCTCCAAGGCCGAGGACAAACCTACGAGTTACTTCTTGAGGTATGAGGCGAGGACTTCGGGAACAGAGCGAGAACGACGCCGGATCCAGGAAGGAATTACCAAATGCCGCTGAAGGAACGTGTCAGGTTCCCGAACTCTAGCATGAGGATATGGCTTTGCCTATGGTTATTTCTACGAATCCCGCATCGGGCAAAAGTATGTCTGTGCCGGTTATGATTTGATTCGATCCGAGGGAAAATCCGGACGACGATGGTGGATTTGCAATCCGTCCCGTTATCGGGAAACATTCGCCCAAGCCCTCAAAACTCTTCATAAAACAGATCCACTCTTGATTTCCAACCATCCCCATCGAACCGCCTGTTGCGCGGAAGGCGGCCGTATGTGGCAAGGACGAATGCGCGGACTGGCCTACATGGTCATTGCCGCTTTCCTGTTTTCGGTGATGGGAGTAGGTGTGTACGGCGCGGCCCTAACCGTCCCTCCGGTTGCTGCGCCTATGGTTAGTTTCATTCGGGTGACGGTGAATCTCGTCATCCTCGTGGCGCCGGCGCTGTGGTTCAAGCAGGGATGGGCCTTATTCGGCGACCGGCGGGCTTCGCTGTGGTTGCGCGGTCTATTCGGTGCGGTCTCGCTGATGCTCTCGTTCGCGGCTATTCAGCGGATCGGGCCCGGCGAGAGCGCGTTTTTGTCGGCGAGCAGCGGCGTGTTCGTGGCTCTGTTGGGGCACGCCGTTTTATCGCAGCGAAACCCGCTGTCCGTCTGGCTGGCCATATTCGGCTCGCTCGCAGGCCTTTTTCTGCTATTTCAGCCGAGGCTCGGCCCTTCGGACTTTCTCGGGCGGGCTATGGCGCTGGGGTCCGGATTTCTGGCCGCTCTGGCGTACTTGATGGTTGCCCGCGCCGGCCGGAGTAATCCGCCGCAGGCCGTGGTTTTCTATTTCTGCCTGGTCGCCGTGGCGATTCATCTGGTTTATTTCGGAATTTATGGCGTCCTTTGGCCGTCCACGCAGAATGCTTGGGGCTGGGTGATGCTCGCGGGGATTTCCGGCAGCGGTGCCCAGTTGTACATGACGCGAGCCTATCAAATGGCCCCGGCCGCCTTGGTCAGCTCCGTGGGCTACATCGGTCCGGTTATGAGCGTGATTTGGGGCGTGTTGCTGTTCGCGAAGATCCCCGATCAGAAAGCCCTGGCCGGTTGCACGCTGGTCTTGCTTTGCGGAGTCTTCCTGCCGTTCTCGGCCGTCCGTTCACGTGCCGAGAAATGAGAGGTCGACTGCGTTGGCGGGCACCGGGCGGGGGGCGAAACTGAACTCGGAAGACGGAACCGACTTGCCGAATAAATAACCCTGGCCCAGTTGACACCCTTCTGCGGCGAGAAACGCGTGTTGCGCCGCCGTTTCCACACCCTCTGCGATCAACTCCAGGCGGAGCGAGCGAGCCATTGCCGCAATCGCCCGAATGATCGCATCGTTATTCTCGTGCGGCACATCCATGACGAAGGATTGGTCGATCTTCAGGCGATGCACGGGCAATTGTTTCAGATAACCCAGGCTGGAATAGCCGGTGCCGAAATCGTCGACCGCAAGATTCACGCCGAGTGTGCGCAAGTCTTCGAGAATGCGCAGCGTTTTCTCGGTCTGCTGCATGACGACGGTTTCGGTAATCTCGACCTCCAGATATCGCGCGTCGAGGCCGGTTTCCGCGAGTGTGTGGGAGACGAGTTCGACCAGATCCGAATCGTGTAATTGCTGACTGGAGACATTGACGGCGATTTGCTGGAAGGAAAACCCGTGATCGAGCCAGCTCTTGGCCTGGCGGCACGCTTCGCGAAGCACGAATTCGCCGATTTGGCAGATGATTCCGCTTTCCTCGGCGAGCGGGATGAATTTGGTGGGCGATACCAGACCGATTTCCGGATGGCGCCACCGTACTAGCGCTTCGGCTCCCGATACGGTGCCGTCGAGCAAATTGATTTGGGGTTGATAAAAGACTTCAAGCTCGCCCCGTTTGAGCGCCTGGCGTAATTGGGTTTCCAGCCGCACTTTTTCCAGGACCTCCTGGGTCAGCGATTTGCTGTAGAACTGGAAGCGATTCCGTCCCAGCCGCTTGGCGTGATACATCGCCGCATCGGCATGCCGAATCAGGTCGTCGGTACCTTTCGCATCGTCCGGATAAATGCTGATGCCGATGCTGGGGGTGATGAACAAATCGTGTTCGTCGACACGGACCGGCTCGCTGAGCGCGTTGACCAGCACTTCGGCGAGTATCGCCGCGCACGCCGGGGTCTTGATGTGCTCCTGGGCGATGGCGAATTCGTCGCCCCCCAGTCTGGCTACGGTATCGTTCTCGTGGACGGCGGAAGTGAGTCGCGACGCAATCTCGCACAGCAACTGATCACCCACGGCATGGCCCAGGCTGTCGTTGATGTTCTTGAAACGGTCCAGGTCTATGAATAGGACGGCCACCCGATGTCCTTCGCGATGGGCGTGGGATAAGGCGTGATCCACCCGATCCGTGAACAGCAGGCGGTTGGGCAATTGGGTGAGGACATCGTGGTGCGCGAGTTGGAACAATTGCTTCTCGAATTGCTTGACGCCGCTGATATCCGAAACCACGGCGACATAGTTCAGAATCTGGCCGTCCCGATCGCGAATCGCGCTGACGTTCTCGAGGGCAGGAAAGATTTCGCCGTTCTTGCGCCGGTTCCAGAGCTCGCCGCGCCACTGCCCGGTTGTCCGGATCGCGGCCCAAAGCTCTTTGTAAACAGCGCCGTTGTGTCGCTTGGACTGCCAAAGACGCGGCGTCTTGCCGAGCAAATCGGATTCGGGATAGCCGGTAATCGCGGTAAACGCTCGGTTAACGGCAACGATTCGAGTTTCGGCATCGGTAATGACGATCCCTTCGGTGGTATTTTCGAATGCCGCTTGGGCGAGACGGAGCTCGGTTTCGATCCGTTTTTCCGCGGTTATGTCGCGGGTGATGCCGTCAAGGCGAGTGCGTTCTCCGGCCGCATCGGTAACGGGATAACCCATATCGTGGACCCAACGGATCTCTCCGTCGGCGCGAACGATCCGGTACACGGCATCGAAGTTGGCGCCTTGGAGGAGATCGGCGAATCCGGCATGAACGAACGGGCGGTCGTCCGGGTGGACAACATTCAGCCAGAGTTCCGGATCGGCATAGAATTCCTCCGGTTTATGGCCGTAAATATTTTCGACGACTTTGTTGACGAACAGCACTTTTTCGCCATCCGGAGAGACGCTCCACACGGCATCCCGCATGTTGATCAGAATGCTCTCCAGATGTTCGCGCTCTTGCTCGAGCTGCCGCGTCGATTCCACGACCCGTTGCTCGAGAAGCTCTCCGCGGTTGCGCAGCATGGACTGCGTGGACTTTTGCTCGGCCACCAACGCCGACATGACGTACGTGGTGCCGCCGACGATGAGTATGAAGGCGTCGAGCAGCAGAAAAGAGGCGTTCGTCGGGTACTGGGAAAATGGCCCGATTCCGTTCGCCGTGCTCGCCGCCGCGATCAGAACGTTGAGGGCCAAGGTCGAAGCGATGGCAAGCGGGCCGAAGCGGAAAGCCGCCCAAATGAGAGTGGGAATGGTGAGAAAGACCAACGGATAGTGAGCGGTATCCGGGTGCAGCCATCCGCCGAAGGCATAAAGCCCGGTCAATACTGTCAGCACTGTATGGAGTGCCTGTTCCAAGCTTAAAGCTTCAAGCTTAGAGCGCGCGGCCAACGCCAGAAAAAGCGGGGCCACCACAAGCGCTCCGCTGGCATTGCCCAGCCACCAGGTCCACCATAGATCGCAAATCGGGCGGGATGCATTTGGTTCCAACAGCATCACGCTCAAGCTTCCGATGCCGGCGCTGATAAGAGGAGCAGCCAGCACGCCGAACGTCAAAAAGCGAAATACGTTCCGAACCGTACAAAATATCCGGTCCGAGGGCACGGCGCGGGCGATCCATGCGGCTCCGGCGACGGCCTCGAGCGTGTTGCCGACGGCGATGGGGAATGCGGAAAGCCACGCACCGGTCGTGAGATTGACTGCCAGGGCGCCGAGAAAAACGCCAGGCCACCAGCGTCGGCCGAAGGCGAGACACACGGCCAGGGCGAGGCCGGTCGGAGGCCAGATGGGAGTGACTTTGACGTGGACTGTCGCCAGCAACAGAGCGGATTTCGCCGTCAGAAAATAGGACGCGGCGAAAATGACCAAGCTGAGCGGATAAGTGAGCCGCCCGCTCGTAAGCTTGGGTCGGGAGACGGATGCCATCGTTTTTGAATGTCAGATGCTAAACGAGCCGCGAGGCGGAGTTATCGGCCGAAGACTTTAAACATAACCCGCGATAAATGAAAGCTCGTTTCGCCCGGAAACCAGATTTGGACTTGCCGGGGACTCAGGGGTGTCGTCGTTTACCGGAACGGCGTTTCGGTTTAATGCTGTTCCTCTTGTCGGAAGACGGTGTTTCGACGATGCGGTGCGGGAAACGATCCATTGTGCGCAAATCGGGAAAGCCGTACATCCAAACTATGGCGACGGCCAGTGTGACCGCTCCCCCGACGATAATGGCGGGAGTGAGGCCGAACCAAGCGGCGGTCAGGCCGGATTCGAATTCGCCCAGTTCGTTCGAAGCGCCGATGAAGACGGAATTGACGGCGCTCACTCGCCCGCGAATCGCGTCGGGCGTTTCGAGCTGGACCAGCATGTGGCGGATGTAAACGCTGACCATGTCACCGGCGCCCAGCAAGAAAAGCGCGGTGAGCGACAAGGGAAAACTCGTCGACAGGCCTAGCACGATGATAGCCGCCCCGAACACAGCGACGCCGCCGAACATCCAGCGTCCGACGTGTCGGGAGATGGGCGCGAAGGCGAGCAACATGGCAGTCAGGGCGGCGCCGGCTCCGGGTGCGGTGCGAAGCAGGCCCAACCCGGTCGGGCCTACGTGCAGAATATCGCTGGCATAGGCCGGCAGTAGCGCCGTGGCGCCGCCGAACAGAACGGCGAACAAATCGAGCGAAATGGCGCC
The DNA here is from genome assembly GCF_017832375.1 of Methylocaldum sp. RMAD-M. Taxonomy (NCBI): domain Bacteria; kingdom Pseudomonadati; phylum Pseudomonadota; class Gammaproteobacteria; order Methylococcales; family Methylococcaceae; genus Methylocaldum; species Methylocaldum sp. RMAD-M. Next base: position 21,460 of record NZ_JAFIBZ010000019.1, read on the forward strand.
GAATACGGTGGGCCGCGAACGTACGAAGTGCAAGCCGTCCAGAACGGTATGCCAGCTCATGGGTTCGCGGCCGTTGGTCCGCCAGGGAAGGCTGCGCATCGACAGAATCAGGATTGCCGAGAGTCCGAGCAGCACCGACACCGTCGTGTAGACAGTCATGGGCCCCGCAAGATATAGGACGCCGCCGAGTGCCGGACCCGCAATCACCGCCAGTTGAAAGCTCGATGAACTGAGCGCTACGGCATTGCTGAAGCTTTCGGCGGGGACCAGATTGATTACGATCGCCTGGCTGGACGGCATCATGAACGCCCGCGCCGATCCGTAGAGCGCCATGACGGCAAATACCGGCCACACGACCTTTAGGCCAGTTAGGGTGAACCCGATCAGCAATAGGCCGCATAGCATTTCCACGGCATAACAGAGCATGATGATGCGGCGCCGGTCGAAGCGGTCCGCCAGTTGGCCGGCTATCAGCACGAGCGGCACGAAAGGCGCGAACTGGGCGAGCCCTACAAGTCCGAGATCGAGCGCGTCGCCGGTAAGCGCGTAGACTTGCCAACCCACGGCCACGCTTTGCATTTGCACCGCAACGGCGCCGAGAAATCGGGCGCACAGGTAAAGCACGAAATTGCGATGGCGGAGTGCGGACGTTTTGGTCGTGGATAATGACATGTATTCCGGAGAAAGTTGTCAGCGCGCTTGGATGGCTGGGGTCGAGCTTGCGCCGCGGTGGGCGAGCGGAACGCCTTCCGGAGGTTCGGAGCGCGAACTCGACGGCCCCGCTACTTGCCAATGCAAAAACTGGCGAAAATCCGGCCTAAAAGGTCTTCGTTCGTGAATTCGCCGGTGATTTCCGATAAGGCGTTTTGAGCTTCGCGAAGGTCTTCGGCGAGGAGTTCGGCGGCGCGGATTTGGAGTTGCGTTTCGGCGTTCTCGATGAGGCTTTCGGCACGGCTTAGCGCATCGAGATGGCGGCGGCGGGCGATGAAAACATCGTTCGCCTCACTGTCGTAGCCCATCGAGGCTTTGAGGTGTTTACGAAGATGTTCGAGGCCTTCGCCGGTCTTGGCGGATAGATACACGGCGGGACCTTTCCGTTCTTCGATGAAACCGGCCGGTTTTCCGGTGAGATCGATCTTGTTGTAGACGCGGGTGAGCGGGATGTCTGCGGGCAGGCTCTGGAGCAGGGCTTCCCCTTCTTCCGGAGTGCGATCATCGATCAACAGCAATATCCGGTCGGCCTTGTGAATTTCGTCTCGGGCCCGCCTTATGCCTTCGCGTTCGACAATATCCTCGCTCTCCCGCAGACCGGCGGTGTCCACCACGTGCAGGGGCATGCCGTCGATCTGGATATGTTCTCGCAAGGTATCGCGGGTGGTACCTGCGATTTCGGTGACGATGGCGGCTTCACGTCCCGCCAATCGGTTGAGTAGGCTGGATTTTCCGGCATTGGGGCGGCCGGCGATGACAACGGTCATGCCTTCGCGCAATAGACAGCCCTGTTGGGCGGAATGGCGGATATGCCGGAGCGTCGCCGAGAGGTCTGCGAGCTTTTCGGCAATACGGCCTTCGGACAGGAAATCGATGTCTTCGTCGACGAAGTCGATCGACGCTTCCACGTACTGCCTCAGTTCGATCAGGGCTTCGACGAGTTGGTGGATGCGGATCGAGAACTCGCCCTGGAGAGAGCGCTGCGCGGACCGGGCGGCCTGCTCTGTGGTGCTTTCGATCAAATCGGCGATGGCCTCCGCCTGGGCAAGGTCGATCCTGTCGTTGAGGAACGCCCGTTCGGTGAATTCTCCCGGGCGCGCCAGCCGAACGCCTGAGGCCAGGACGCGACGTAGCAGCAAATCGAGGACGACCGGACCGCCGTGCGCGTGCAACTCGAGGACGTCTTCGCCAGTAAAAGAATGGGGTGACGGAAAGTACAGGGCTAATCCGGTATCGAGGACCGAACCATCCAAATCATAGAAATGACCGTAGTGGGCGTAGCGCGGCTCAAGTTCTTTGCGTAGCAGCGCGCGCATCAGTGTGGGGACAGCGTTGCCGGAGATGCGGATTACGCCGATGCCGCCCCGGCCGGGAGGCGTGGCAATGGCGCCTATGGTGTCGCGAGATAATGTGTTCATGGGGTGGATTCCGGAACAAGCATTCGTTCCGGATCAAAGCAGAGAAGCCGGCGTATCGCATCGTCGCAAGGCGAAAGGTGCGCGGCAGGGGTGCGGAGCCAGCCCTGCCGCGCGAGAGATCGCGCTAGGCGTGTACGTTCCTTTCGATCTGCCGGGTGATATGCCACTGCTGGAGGATGGACAGAATGTTGTTGACCACCCAGTAGAGCACGAGTCCGGACGGGAAAAAGGCGAAGAAGCCGGTGAATATGACCGGGAAGAACTGCATCACCTTGGCTTGTACCGGATCGGCCGGTGGCGGATTGAGCTTCTGCTGGATGAACATGGAGACGCCCATGATCAGCGGAAGAATGAAATAGGGGTCCTTGGCGGACAGGTCGTTCAGCCAAAGGGCGAACGGCGCCTGACGCATTTCCACGCTTTCGATGAGAACCCAATACAGGGCGATGAACACGGGGATCTGGACCAGGATCGGCAAACAGCCGCCCAGCGGGTTGACCTTTTCCTTCCGATACAGCTCCATCATCGCCATGTTGAACTTCTGCTTGTCGTCGGCATGACGCTCCTTCAGCTGTTGAAGCTTCGGCTGGAGCTTCCGCATTCTGGCCATGGAGCGATAGCTGGCTTGCGACAGCTTATAGAACAGGGCCTTGAGCGTGATGGTGACGAACACGATTGCCCATCCCCAATTGTTGAAAATTTTGTGGAACTGTTCCAGGAGCCAGAAAATGGGTTTGGCGACAATGGTCAGCCCGCCGTAATCCACCGTCAGGTCCAGGCCCGGTGCCGTTTGCTCCAACACTCGCTGGAGTTTGGGGCCGGCGAACAAATTAGCCTTGAAGACTTTCTCTTCGCCCGGTTTGACCTCGAGCATGGGCGAATAGGTTCCGATGACGAAATGATTGTCGGAGAGGGCTTTGGTGTAAAAACTATGCTCTTCGCCGGCCAGCGGAATCCACGCCGCCAGGAAGTAATGCTGAATCATGGCGATCCAGCCGTCTTTGGCTTTCCGATTCAGGTTCGAATCCGCCATGTCGTCGAACGTGATCTTTTCGTACTTTTCTTCCGGAGTGTATAGTACGCCGCCGGTATAGGTCCGGACGAAAGCGTCCTGATCCTTGCTTTCGGGATTCTTCCGCTGCAACTGAACGTATTGACGCCCTTTCCATTCGGCTCCGGATTGATTGTTGACCTGCTGCTCCAGTTCGATCAGATAGCTGCCTTTGGTGAAGACCAAGGTCTTGATAATCTTGATTCCTTTGTCATTGGTCCACGTGAAAGGTATGCGGAGGGTGTCTTGGCCTTCCGCCAGCGTGTAGATATTGGCTTCAGCTTGCCATGTGCTGTGATGGGTGGGCGACAGGGCCTGTTCTCCCAGGAATCCGCTCTGCGCGATGAAAAAGTTGTTCTCATCGTTGAGCAGCCGTACTGGCTGGTCGGGCTGGTCCTTGCTCTGGAGATACTCGAGCAGATCGAGTATGCGCAGGTCGCCGCCCTTGGTGTCGATCTCTGCTCGTATGACATCCGTGGTGACGGTGACGCGCTGACGCTCGACGCCCGGAGCAGCGGACAGTTCAGGCGTCTTGGCGACGTCGTCGACGTCGCGAGCTGACTCGGGTACGTCACCTGCGACGTCCGGCGTAGTCGACCCGGATTGCGCCGTGGGCTCGGGCTTAGGCCCGTAATCCAGCTGCCATTGCTGCCACAGCATGAAGCTGAGAAATATAAAGAAGACGAAGAGAACGAACCTTAAATTATCCATTCTTATTTTCCGAATTGTTCTGGGACGGGATCAATACCGCCTTTGTGCCAAGGGTGGCATCTCAGCAGTCGCCTTGCGGCAAGATAGGAGCCCCGCAGAGATCCGAACCGCTGGATGGCGGTCAGGGCATAGCTGGAGCATGTCGGGTGGAAACGGCAATGCTGCCCCACCCAAGGGCTAATCAGGTACTGATAGAGTTTGATGAGGAAGACCAAGATGGCTTGCATCGCCTCACCAGGTTTTCCCAGTGCTTATGCAATGAGCTTCGGATTGTGTCATGGTCTGCCTGAATTGCGGCGCTGCGCGCCATTACCACAAAATCGACTCCGCCGAGCAGCGACTGCTGCAGGCGGAAGCTTTCGCGGATGAGGCGCTTGATGCGGTTGCGATCGGCGGCGTTACGGATTTGTCGTCTGGCGATAGCCAACCCGAGGCGCGGATAATCCCTACCGTTGGTTCGCGCGAGCACGGTTAAGTATTGGTCTGCGGACTTGCAGGGCTGCTCGAAAACGCGCTGGAAATCGGCGGCGGTACTTAAGCGGCGCGTTCGGGGGAAGCCGTAGCTAGGCGACGCCAAACGTCAGACGGTAAGCCGTTTACGACCTTTCGCGCGGCGCGCACTCAAAACCAAACGTCCGCCACGGGTTTTCATGCGCGCACGAAAGCCGTGGGTCCGGACACGCTTTATCTTGCTGGGCTGATAGGTTCTTTTCATGGTGTACCTGTTGAATTCCGCAAAGAAAATACAAAGCTGTGCATGCTAATTCACAGGCGATACGGTGTCAATGCTGTGGATAAGTCGGCTGTTGCGGTATGATACTGAATTCCGTTAAAGCGCTCACGCATTTATCGCCTATGCCTTATGTCCTATTCCTCGAGCACAATAAGGGAGCTGCACAATGAGCGCGCTGTGGAATCAGTGCATGAGCAAGCTGGAAGGAGAATTGCCCCCGCAGCAGTTCAATACCTGGATCAGACCCCTGCAAGCCGTCGAAAATGGTTCGGAGTTGAAACTCTTGGCTCCCAACCGTTTTGTGCTCGATTGGGTAAAGCAGCATTTTATCGGCAAGATCGAAGAAGTTCTATCTGACCAAAAGATCCAGCCGCCACCCCATGTCGTTCTGGAAATCGGCACGCGAAAGCAGCAGGAAGCGTCTCCCGTCGCGCCGGCGATCAAGAGGCCGGCCGGTGTCAAGAAAGGCCTTCCCAACAATCTCAACACGGCTTTTACCTTCGATAATTTCGTCGAGGGCAAATCCAACCAGTTGGCCAAGGCCGCGTCGATTCAAGTGGCGCAGAACGTCGGACGGGCCTACAACCCCCTCTTTATTTACGGCGGTGTGGGTCTGGGGAAGACCCATCTTATGCACGCTATCGGAAACGAAATTCTAAGGGCGAACTCCTCGGCAAACATCGTCTATTTGCATTCGGAGCGCTTCGTTTCCGACATGGTCAAGGCCTTGCAGCATAATGCGATCGGCGCCTTCAAGGAGTATTACCGGACGGTCGATGCCTTGTTGATCGACGATATTCAGTTTTTTGCCGGCAAGGAACGCTCCCAGGAGGAGTTCTTTCACACATTTAACAGCCTTCTGGAAAACAAGCATCAGGTGGTCCTGACCTGCGACCGCTATCCCAAGGAAATCAAAGGCCTAGAGGAACGGTTAAAGTCGCGTTTCGGGTGGGGGCTTCCGGTGGCCATCGAGCCGCCGGATCTGGAAACCCGCGTGGCCATCCTGATGAGCAAAGCGCAGCACGCCGGCGCCGATCTGTCGCCGGAAGTGGCTTTCTTCATCGGTAAGCGAATTCGCTCGAACATTCGCGAACTGGAAGGCGCTTTGCGGCGCGTCATCGCCAATGCTCACTTCACCGGTAAGCCGATTACGCTGGAGTTTGCGAAAGAGGCCTTGCGCGATTTAATCGCGCTTCAGGACCGGATGATCAACGTTGAGAACATCCAGAAGACGGTTGCGGAATACTACAAGATCCGGGTGGCCGATCTCTTGGCCAACAAACGCACCCGCTCGGTGACGCGTCCTCGTCAGATCGCCATGGCATTGGCCAAAGAGCTGACCAATCACAGCTTGCCGGAAATCGGGCAGCAGTTCGGCGGACGGGACCACACCACGGTCTTGCACGCCTGCCGCAAGGTTCAGGAGTTAAAGGAAAGCGACAGCAAATTCGCCGAAGACTACTCGAATCTCATGCGCACATTATCGAACTAGACTTGATGGATCGGCAGTTTGAGAAGTCGGCTTTTTTCGTTCAACGAGTTCCGCATCAACATATGACCTTACTATGAAGTTCACCATAAGCCGGGAGAATTTGCTGACGCCCTTGCAACAGGTTGTCGGCGTCATCGAGCGACGCCAAACCTTGCCCATTCTGTCCAACGTTCTTTTGAAGCTGTCCGATGAGGCTTTGGAGTTGACGGGCACGGATTTGGAAGTGCAGTTGGTCACCAAGGCCGTGGTTGAAGGCAGCGATTCGGGTTCGGTTACGGTGCCGGCGCGTAAGTTCTTGGATATTTGCCGCCTTTTACCGGAAAAAAGCGTGGTGAACATCGATTGCCGGCAGGAGAAATTCGTTATCCAGTGCGGGTCCAGCCGATTCAACCTGAGTACTCTACCCGCGGAAAACTATCCGGAATTCGATGCGGGAACACCGGAGATAGAGGTCTCCATTCCGCGCAATTGCTTGAGACGCGCGCTCGAAAAGACCCTCTTTGCTATGGCGCAACAGGATGTCCGTTATTATCTGAACGGATTATTGCTGGATTTGGGCGGCCAAGTGCTGCGGGCGGTTTCTTCCGACGGACACCGTCTCGCTTTTTTTGAGCAGTCGCTGGAAAGTGGTCCGGAGGAAGGCCGGCAGATCATCGTTCCGAGAAAAGGCGTTCTGGAATTGAATCGGTTGTTGGGCGAAGGCGAGGAACCGGTAACAGTTCAAATTGCACCGAACAATCTGCGTGTCGATTTGGGGACGGTCAGCTTTGCGGCCAAGCTGATCGAAGGGAGATTTCCCGACTATCAGCGTGTCATGCCGCGCGAGCTGACGCGAGTCATTTTGGTAGACAAGGCTGCTTTCAAAGGGGCTTTGACGCGCGTCTCGGTATTGTCGAACGAGAAGTACCGGGGCGTTAGCATGGAAGTGAGCGAAGACGGCAATATGTGCCTCAAGGCCCAGAATCCTGAGCATGAAGAAGCGGAAGAAAGGTTCGCCGTCGAACTGGAAGGCAAGGATATTTCGGTCGGTTTCAATGCGTCTTATCTTTTGGACGCTATCAACAACGTGGATTCCGATAACGTTAAATTGTCGTTCACCGAGAGTGCCAACAGCTGCCTAATCGAGGATTGCGAGGATACGCAGTTCAAATTCATCGTTATGCCCATGCGTCTGTAGCGTGGGGCATTTTTCGCTAGCCGGATATGGCGCGATTACGGGCTGATCCGTGCCTCAAGTCGTGTATGAGCGAGGACGCGTATGAGTCTGGTCAAGATTGAGGCCCATGATGTACGCAACATTGAATCCGCTGCGCTAGAGCCATCCCCGCGCCTCAACTTCATCATCGGACCCAATGCCAGCGGAAAGACCTCCTTGCTCGAGGCGGTTTATTTGTTGGGGCGAGCGCGTTCGTTTCGTACGCCCCAAATCAGTCAGGCGGTCCGCTTTGGGCAAAGCGGATTAATGGTGACCGGAAAAGTTACGAGCGATACCGGCCACACGATTCCGATCGGAATCCGCATCGCTCGCGATGAGCGGGAGATCCATCTTTCGAGCAGGAAGATCCAATCCAGTGCCGAACTGATCCGTACATTTCCGGTCCTCGTCATTCAGCCTTCGAGCGGCGCTTTATTGGAGGGCGCTCCGAAGCATCGCCGCCAATTTCTCGACTGGGGAGTGTTTCACTTTGAAGAGTCGTATCTCGATTGCTGGCGACGCTACGCCAAGGCGTTGAGCCAGCGCAATATCCTGCTGCGGGAAAGGCGACTTCGCGACATTGAGCTATGGAACCGGGAGCTTGCGCGGTACGGTACAATAATACATGGTGCGCGCGAACGCTATACGGAGAGGCTTATGCCCTATTTTTTTCAAGCTGCCGCGCAGTTTTTTGCGGGCGTTAGGCTTGATTTGCACGTGCAATCGGGGTGGAACAGGAACAAGACTCTGGAAGCGGCATTGCAGGAGGATGTCGCCTCGGACATTCGCCTCGGACATACCCAATCGGGTCCCCACAAAGCCGATTTCTCCGTCGTGCTGGACGGTCGTTCGGCAAAAGCGTATCTCTCCCGCGGTCAAATGAAACTTTTGGTTTACGCGCTTTTGCTGGCCCAGTCCCTTCTGATGGAAGAGAGCGCCGGCATGAGTGCGTGCGTGCTGGTTGATGACGTGGCGTCCGAATTGGACGAAAACAACAAGAATAGACTTCTCGGTTTTTTGAAGGAGCGGCGCACCCAGTTTTTCATTACCGCCACCACGGAGGAAATGATCAAAGAGGCCATCAACGACGCCGCTGTGTTCCACGTGGAACATGGGCAAGTAAAGCAAGCGTGAATTAAGAAATGAGCATGACCAAACTCGCGAAAGATTATGACAGCTCCGCCATTAAGGTCCTGAAAGGTCTTGATGCCGTCCGCAAACGCCCTGGTATGTACATCGGCGATACCGATGACGGTTCGGGGCTTCACCATATGGTATTCGAGGTCGTGGATAATTCGATCGACGAAGCCTTGGCCGGCCACTGCAAGACGGTCCGAGTTATCGTCCACAGCGACGAATCTGTGACCGTGACGGACGATGGCCGCGGAATTCCCGTCGACATCCACGAAGAAGAGGGACGCTCTGCCGCCGAGGTTATCATGACCGTCCTGCATGCCGGAGGAAAATTCGACGACAATGCCTATAAAGTTTCCGGTGGGCTTCACGGTGTCGGCGTATCCGTCGTAAACGCATTGTCCGAGCATCTGGTCCTGGAAATCCAGCGCGGGGGCAAGCGTTACCGACAGGAGTATCGTGACGGCGTGCCGCAGGCTCCGCTGTCCGCTGTCGGCGATGCGAACGGGACCGGCACGACCATCCGCTTCAAGCCCAGCCCCATCATTTTCACCAATATCGAGTTTCATTACGAAGTTCTGGCCAAGCGCCTCCGTGAACTGTCGTTCCTGAATTCCGGAGTTCGGATTTCTCTGGAGGACGAGCGTACGGGGAAGAGCGATGTCTTCGAGTTCGAGGGCGGTATACGCGCCTTTGTCGAACATCTCAACAAGAACAAGACGCCGCTTTTCGATAAGGTGTTCTACTTCCAAACGGAAAAGGACGGTACCGGGGTCGAGGTCGCCATGCAATGGAACGACTCGTACCAGGAAAACATTTTCTGTTTCACTAACAACATCCCGCAGCGAGACGGCGGGACCCATCTCGCGGGCTTCCGCGCTGCGCTTACGCGGACCCTCAATCAATACATCGAAGATCAAGGCTTGCTGAAAAAGCAGAAGATCGCCACCTCGGGCGACGATGCGCGGGAAGGGTTGACGGCGGTACTCTCGGTAAAGGTTCCAGATCCCAAGTTTTCGTCCCAGACTAAGGACAAGCTCGTCTCGTCTGAGGTCAAGCCAGTGGTCGAATCGGCCATGGGTGAAAAGTTTCAGGAATTTCTGCTGGAAAATCCGCCGGTCGCCCGCCTGATCGCAAATAAGATGATCGATGCCGCTCGTGCGCGGGAGGCGGCTCGTAAAGCCAGGGAAATGACGCGAAGGAAAACTGCGCTGGATATCGCGGGACTTCCCGGCAAGCTGGCCGACTGCCAGGAGCGCGATCCGACTTTGTCGGAACTGTTCATCGTCGAGGGCGACTCTGCGGGTGGCTCGGCCAAGCAGGGTCGAGACCGCCGCACGCAGGCGATACTTCCGCTCAAGGGCAAGATTCTCAATGTGGAGCGGGCACGGTTCGACAAAATGCTCTCTTCGGAGGAGGTCGGTACCCTGATCACTGCGCTGGGTTGCGGCATCGGGCGGGAGGAATATGACCCGAACAAGCTGCGTTATCATCGCATCATCATCATGACGGATGCTGACATCGACGGATCTCACATACGGACGCTTCTTTTAACTTTCTTCTATCGTCAAATGCCGGAACTGATCGAGCGCGGCCATATCTACATCGCTCAACCCCCGCTCTACAAGGTCAAGAAAGGCAAACAGGAGCAGTATGTAAAGGACGATACGGAGCTCGATAACTATTTATTGCAATTGGCGCTCGAAAAGACCCGTCTGCATATCGATGAAACGACACCCCCAATACAAGGGCAGGGGTTGGAGCAGCTCGCGAGGGAATACCTGAATGTTCAGGCCCTGATCGAGCGCCTCGCCCATCGCTATGACGAGAGTTTGCTCAATCTTCTAGTTGAATATCCGGTTTTGGACGCCGCGACGATTGCTGATCGCGCGGCGTGCGAGGCGTGGTTTGCCGGTTTGGTCGCACGGTTGAATGCCCGCGATCGCAGTGCAAGCTTTACTATAGATCTGGATTTTGCGAATCAGGCCGACGGGTTTAGGGCGCATGTCAGCAAGCGGCTGCACGGCGTTCACAAGACCTTCGATATCGGCGCAGGATTTTTCAGCGGCGGCGATTACAAGCGTCTCACCACGTTCGGTCAGAAAGTGGACGGACTATTTGGTGAAAATTCGTTTATCGCCAGTGACGACAAACGGGAGCGCGTGCGGAACTTTAAGGAAGCCTTCCAGTGGATGATGACGGAAGCGAAGAGAGGTCAACATATCCAGCGTTATAAAGGACTTGGCGAGATGAATCCCGAGCAGCTTTGGGAGACGACATTGGATTCGAATACTCGCCGTTTGCTTCAGGTGAAGATCGAGGATGCGATAGCGGCCGACGAGGTCTTTTCGACGCTCATGGGCGATCAGGTCGAGCCACGACGCGATTTTATCGAGAAGAACGCGCTGGAAGTCGCGAACTTGGACGTTTGATGCGGATCGTCTTACAGGCTAGAGATCGGAACCCTTCGGCGGTTCGAAAAGGCTCCTAACCAGGAGCCTTTTTTTTGGGATACTGCAATTACTCATTAGAGCCTCGGAAACATCATTCGAGGGAGCTTGATCCGTCCGAGTTAAACAGTTTGTTCCACGTGGAACATAGAAACGAGTTACCTCGCTTTTCCACCGCACCGATGACCTACGATCACGGTATACTTCTACCAGTTATAATCTTCCGATAAGCCTCGATCGCACCTTCTCGAGCTCTAAAGCACGCTTTATCCGGACCCCATCTGCGGAGAGACAGCCAAATGTTGCCATATCCCTCTATCGATCCAGTGGCTATTAGCATCGGTCCTTTGAAAATTCATTGGTACGGGCTGATGTATGTCATCGGTATCGGCGGTGCATGGTGGCTGGCTCGCCAAAGAGCCAAAGAACCCGGTTTCCCGTGGACCCCAGCTCAGGTGGAGGATCTCATCTTTTATACCGCTCTTGGGCTGGTGATCGGCGGCCGGGTGGGATATATGCTCTTCTATAACTTTCCGGCATTCACTCAAGACCCGTTAATGCTGTTTAGAGTATGGGAAGGCGGTATGGCCTTCCACGGAGGATTGTTGGGAGCGTTAGCGGCAATGTGGATCTTTGCTCGAAAGCAGAAAAGCTCGTTTTTTGCGGTGACCGATTTTGTCGCGCGGTACGTGCCGATCGGACTTTTTACGGGCCGCATCGGGAATTTCATCAATGGCGAGCTTTGGGGAAAACCAACTGATGTGCCTTGGGCGATGGTGTTTCCGGATGCCGGCCCGGAGCCGCGCCATCCTTCCCAGCTCTATGAAGCCTTTCTGGAAGGTATCGTTCTTTTCGTGGCACTACACTTTTTCAGCCGTCGGTCGCCGCCGACAATGGCGGTAAGCGGCTTGTTTCTGCTCCTCTATGGCATGTTCCGCTTCATGGTCGAGTTCGTTCGTCTACCGGACGCTCACATCGGTTACCTGGCCTTCGGCTGGCTCACCATGGGGCAGGTGTTGAGCTTTCCCATGATCATCCTGGGTATCCTGCTTCTCGTTTTGGCCTACCGCCGTCCGATGGCCTCTGGCCTGAGGACTGATGAGTCCTGAAATCGAAGCACCGTACGAAACGGAAGACCGGCTTAAACAACGAAAACGCCAGCCATAATGTCCCATCCCGAAGAGCAATATCTCACTTTACTTCGAAAACTGATAACCGAAGGGGATGAGCGAATCGATCGAACCGGGGTCGGGACGCGCGCTCTGTTCGGCTATACGATGCGATTCGACCTCGCGGCGGGATTCCCGCTGTTCACGACCAAGCAGATTTTTTGGAAGACGGCGTTCAAGGAGCTTTTGTGGATGTTGTCGGGCGGTCGGAATATCCGGGAGCTTCTCGAACAGAACGTGCGTATCTGGACGGATTGGCCCTTGAAAAAATACCGAACTGCGACGGGTGAATCGATAAGCCAAGAGGATTTTGAACGCCGTATCTTGAGCGACGATGAATTCGCCGCCCGCTGGGGCGACTTGGGACCGGTGTATGGGCATCAATGGCGCCGTTGGCGGGATTACGATGGGAAAGAGATCGACCAGGTGCAGCTATTGGTCGATGGACTGAAGAACGATCCGACCTCACGCCGGCTGCTTTTCGAGGGTTGGAACGTGGCCCAGTTGGACGAGATGGCGCTTCCACCCTGCCACAAAACCTATCAATTCTTTGTTAGCCAGGCTACGAACACTTTGTCGGGAGCCTTGATGCAGCGTTCGGCGGATGCCTATCTGGGGCTGGGTTGGAATGTCGCCAATCTAGCCTTGTTGACCCATCTGCTCGCCGATCATTGCGGGTATACGCCTGGAGAGATCGTTTGGTTCGGTTGCGACGTGCATCTATATCGCAATCATATCCCGCAGGCACAGCTTCAGGTAGAGCGACAGCCGCGTCCATTTCCCCGGTTGCACATCAAACGCAAGGCAGCCGATATATTCGGATATCGAATCGAAGATTTCGAAGTGGAGGGCTATGATCCCCATCCCCACATACCGGCCGAAGTGGCGGTTTGAACGCTCCGACGCGGCGGCACGCGCAGCAGGCGAAAACGAATCGATTTAGTTCCGCACTCGGCCGCCGGGCGCCGTTCGGTTTCCAGGCTGTTCAGGCGTCATTTCCTGCCGAGCATTCATCGCGGTGTTGTCTGACAGCGGCAATCTAACTACGAACTCGCTCCCTTTCCCCGGACCGCCGCTCAGGGCCTCGATGCTTCCACCGTGCATTTCGACCAATTTCCGCACCAGAGTCAACCCGATACCGAGCCCGCCTTGAGACCGGTCCAATGAGCGTTCGGCCTGCGTAAATAAATCAAATACGTGCGGCAGGAGTTCGGGCGAAATGCCGATACCGTTGTCCTTTACAGACAATATGAGTTCCCGTGCATTTGGGATCGCCGTTAGCTGAATGTGGCCGCCGTGAGGCGTGTATTTGGCCGCATTATTCAAGAGATTGGTAACTACCTGAACCAGCCTGACCGCATCCCCTCTCAGCAACACCGGTTCCTCGGGAGATGAGATAGAAAGTCGATGCTGTTGGGAATCGATAATGGCTTCGGTAGCTTCGACTGCCCGGTCGATGAGGACGGACAGTTCGATAGGTTCGTTCTTGAGCGTAATCTTGCCGCGGGTGATGCGCGATACATCCAGGAGATCATCGACCAAATGAACCAAATGTTTGACCTGGCGATCGATCATGTCTTTAACCCACAGCAATCGCGAATCGGTCAGATTCAGCAGTCCCATCACCTGAACCGCATTGCGAATGGGAGCCAAGGGATTACGCAATTCGTGGGATAGCATTGCCAGGAATTCGTTCTTGCGCCGATCGGCTTCTTCCAAGGCATCCTGAACCCGGACGAGTTCGTCGATGTCGGAGCAGATTCCGAACCACTTGGTGATGCGACTGCTCGCATCACGAATCGGGCGAGCGCGAACCTGAAACCATTGGTAGGATCCGTCGGTCGAGCGAAGACGATACTTGGTTCGGAACGGCTCACCCGTTGTCACCGCATGCTGCCATTGCAGCCTGGTGCGCTCTTCGTCATCCGGATGTATGGCCGCAACCCATTCGGTGCTTTTCGAATCCGGCGGTAAGCCCGAATACTCATAGAATCGGGGGCTGATATAGTCGATAAACCCGCTCGAATCGCTGGTAAACAGGATATCCGGCACCGTCTCGGCCATGGCGCGGAATCGCGCTTCGCTCTCCCTAAGCGCCGTCTCGGCCCACTTGCGCTCGGTAATATCGCGTATGATTCCTGTGAACTTTGTTTGCCCGCCGATCTGCATCTCGCTGACGGTAAGTTCGGCCGGAAAAATAGAGCCGTTTTTGTGTAGTACATCGACATCCCGACGGATGCAGATGATGGTCTTCGTGCCCGTGGCTAGATAACGTTCGATGAAACTGTCATGGCGTTCGCGGTCTGGCGACGGCATGAGAATTCGAATGTTTTTCCCGATAACTTCAGCAGCGGTATAGCCGAATAGCCTTTCCGCAGCGGCGTTGAAAAGCTCGATGTAGCCGCCGCTGTCCGTGGTGATGATCCCATCGACGGCGGTAGTGATAATGCTTTGGAGACGTTCTTCACTGAATTTTAGGGCTGCGGTACGTTCTTCGATTCTCCTTTCCAACTGCTCGTACGCTTCATGCAGCGCCGACTCGGCCGCTTCCCGCCGCTGGATTTCCGCCTCCAGTCGGGCGTTCTTTTCCAACAAATCGGCAGTACGAGCGGCGACTTGATTCTCCAGATCATCTAGCACCTGCTCCAACCGTTCCTTGGTTTCCCGTTTCTCCATTAAAGTCGCCACGAAATTGGCGGTGTTGAGGATATAGGGAGCATAAGGCGTGAACGCCTGCAGGTTTGCGATTCTGAGGATGAGAAAGCCGAACAGCGTCGTGTTCGTGCGCAACGGGATACACTCATGCCCGGCATCGGGAATGGCGCCACAGCGTTTAAGTCCAATGGACGGTGTGGTGTTCGTACAATGATCGCACGTAGAGAGGCCGGCACCTTTCCGCTGTTCGGATACGAATGATCCACAAAAGCAAAAGTGGACATTCTCGACCCCGGGGATGTCACGCAATGCGCGGCAAAGGAAAGCGGCCTGCTCTTCCCTTGCGGACAAAATCCCGAGCGTTTGTTGCACGATCAGCAGTTTCCCCAATATTTCGGGCTGCGGCTGAAGAACGACCGTTACCGGACTCGTCATAACGCTGTTTCCACCTTCAGGTGGATGATGGGGCCAACTCAAGCTCAGGCAGGAGCGCGGAGTATGCAAGGCAAAGCCGAAAAAATGACCGTGCGCTAAGGGTAACGATCATCTTGAAGCCCGGAGCCGGGACAGATATTGCTCGGGTGCTTCGTAATAGGGGTTGTGCAGAATTTGCCCCTGAACGATCATCAGAGGATGCACCCTTAGAATTTCGTACAGATTGGCACCGCCCAGTCGGTTGGCATCGTACTGGCAAATGATGCTGCTAAAAGGGACCTCGTTTACAACGATGTTGAGCATCGACTCGTATTCGAACCACCGCTCCAGCCCAGGATGCTCGTTGCTGGTCCAGCCGGTTTCACCAGTGGCGCGTATTCCCAAAAAGCCTTCATCGATACTCTGCCGATACATCGACCGCCAGGTGTCGATCATCCGTTCCGGCAGAAAGGCCCCGTCGGGGCAATACGTCTTTTCAGCTTGGCTCAAAATGAACTGGCCCGGCCGGAGATGCTCGGGTAAATTAATGCCCAGTCTAGCGATATACTGTTCGAGTTCGTCGCCCGATGACACATCCGCCAGATAGGCGACCTTTTCTCCGGATACCAGACCGCTCTCCACGAATTGCGCCATCGTGCGGGAATGCTCTTCTTCATCGGTGTAGATGTAGCAGAGGTGACTGCCTGAAGGGAGATGCTGATCGGTGAAGCCGAACGCCGCATCCTTTTTTTGCGCGTAACACATAAGCTTTTTCAGGAAATTTCTGTCCGATCTAAATCAATGCTAACCCAAGTCATTTGTCAGAAAAAGACCGCGACCATTTTGTACGTACCGAAGTCGAATAGAGCGAATAACCAATTGAGACAGAGTTGACACCGGAAAGCGCCTATATGTTCCCCACCGCGATCGCCCTTTGTGCTCATTCTTCGAACCGTAGCCAGACCGGGGGCGAACCATGAACAACCCAATCTTCGAACCTTACGCATTAGGGCCTTATACACTGAAGAACCGCATGGTCATGGCGCCGCTGACGCGTTCGCGGGCCGGGCAGCCCGGAAATGTTCCCACCGATCTGAACGCACTTTACTATGCCCAACGCGCATCCGCAGGGCTCATCATTTCCGAGGCTACGCAAGTCTCGCAGCAAGGCCAAGGATACGCGTGGACGCCCGGCATACATAGGCCGGACCAGGTCGTCGGTTGGCGTTCGGTTGCGGAAGCCGTACATCGAGCCGGCGGCCTTATTTTTATGCAGCTATGGCACGTGGGCCGCATTTCTCACCCTGCCTTGCAGCCGGATGGGCAGCTTCCGGTCGCGCCTTCAGCGAATCGGCCATCGGGTACGGCCTTCATCGTCAACGAGCGAGGGGAAGGCGAAATGGTTCCGTTCGTCACTCCCAGAGCGATGGCTATCGAGGAAATGCCCTATATCGTGAAGCAATATGCGCACGGTGCGAGCAATGCCCTCCACGCAGGTTTGGATGGCGTCGAGATCCACGCCGCCAACGGCTACCTGTTGGACCAATTTCTCAACACAAGTTCCAACCACCGCACCGATGAGTACGGCGGACCGGTGGAAAACCGCGCCCGGCTGCTAATGGAAGTGGTGGCGGCCGTCTGTCGGGTATGGGGACCGCAGCGTGTCGGTGTCCGTTTGTCGCCGCTGGGCAGTTTCAACGATATGGGTGATGACGACCCGGAAGCGCTTTTCCGTCACGTCGCGGAACAGTTAAACCGCTTCAATCTCGCTTATCTTCACATTGTCGAGCCAGAAATGGCCCGCGATCCTGCCTCCCCGTCGTTTGATCCGCGGGGACCGGCGATGATGAAGCTGATCCGCGCCAAATACAGCGGTACGCTGATCGTTTGCGGCGGATACGATTACCGCAAGGCTGTCGCGTGTCTTGAGGAAGGGCGGGCGGATTTGGTGGCGTTCGGACGCTTGTTCATCGCCAATCCCGACCTCCCGGAGCGCTTTCGACAGAATGCCGAGCTGAACCCGCCGGATGAATCGACTTACTACGGCGGTGGCGCCAAAGGGTATGTGGATTACCCGACGCTCAAGCAGCTAAGAGGGGAAGAACCGATGACTGCGATCGGCACAGCGGAGAAAAGCTGAGTGATGAAAATTTCTCTTATCGTCGCCATGGGCGAAAACCGGGTGATCGGCGTGGATAACCGGATGCCCTGGCATTTGTCCGCGGACCTCAAGCGTTTCAAACAGATCACCATGGGAAAACCTTTGGTCATGGGCCGGCGGACTCATGAATCCATCGGCCGGCCGCTGCCGGGCCGGAAGAATATCGTCCTGACGTCCGACCGAGACTACACCGCTCCCGGCTGTGTGGTGGTACATAACTTGGCGGATGCGCTCAGTGAGGCCGACGCCGACGAAGTCATGGTCATCGGCGGTTCATCTTTGTATGAGACATTATTGCCGAAGGCGGATCGGCTTTATCTCACGCTCATTCACCGCGAGTTCGCGGGAGATACCTTTTTTCCCGAATTCGAATGGAAGGAATGGTCTGAAATTGAGCGCCTCGACGTGACGGACGATCCGGACAGCGGCCTGAGCTACAGTTTCTTGGTGCTCGAAAGGAAAGCACCGTAATCCGAGCGACGAGGGCGTTTGATCGAGTTCTCTTCCTGCATTTTCGCAGAAAGAGTTCTCGGCTCGCGCCTAGCCTTTTTCTCGCTGCCAGTGCCCGGATTTTCCGCCCGCTTTCTCGAGCAGGCGAACCGACTGAATCGTCATTCCGCGATCCACCGCCTTGCACATGTCGTAGATGGTGAGGAGCGCCACTTGCACCGCGGTCAGCGCTTCCATTTCGACTCCGGTTTGCCCGACGGTTTTGACGGTGGCTTCGCAGCGCACACGGTGGCGCTCCGGCTCCGGTTCGAGGATCACGTCCACACTCGTGATCGCGATCGGATGGCATAGCGGGATCAGCTCCGAGGTCTTCTTGCTGGCCATGATGCCGGCGATACGGGCGATCCCCAGCACATCGCCTTTCTTGTGGCCGCCTTGCAGGATCAACGCCAGGGTTTCGGAACGCATCTCGATATAACCTTCGGCGATCGCCACCCGTTGCGTGGCCGGCTTGCCGCCGACGTCGACCATATGGGCGGCGCCCGATTCGTTGAAATGAGTGAGCTTGCTCATGCTGCGGTAGTCTAAAGCCAAGATGACGCTATTATAGAGCCGCGATAAGCCACGGGGGCAAAGAGAGAATCATGAGCCAAGCCATAGCGGATTTATTCAGACGAATCACTTGTGGTGTCTACGTGATCGGTGTCGCCGCCGATGACCGCTACAACGCTTTTACGGCGGCCTGGGTCATGCCCGTATCCTTCGACCCTTTGCTTTTGGCGTTGAGCATCAATCCCCGCCATTCCTCCAATGAACTGCTCAAGCAAGGGAAATCGTTTTCGGTGAACGTGCTGAGCCGGGAGCAGATGGATGTGGCGAAACATTTCGGAAGTCCGGCCAGCATCGATAAACTCGCTTCGGTGGCCTGGCGCAAAGGGCGCGACGGTACGCCGCTATTGATGGATGCCCTAGCCTGGTTCGAGTGCGAGTTAACCGGAGAATGCCCGGCCGGAGATCATGTGCTGGCGCTTGGCCGGGTAATTGATGGAGCTTTGCTGAAGCCGGATGCAGCACCCCTGACGTACCGGGAGACCGGCGATATGGATGGCGCGGCGGCGATTTTTCCGGATCGTTTTTCCTGAAATGACGCCGCGCGCCCGGACATCAGTAATTCAAAAAGAGGCTGACCGACAATACATGGCTGATTCGGTCGGGAGCCTCGGCTCTCCGGATATATTGATTCATGTAGCCGATTTCGGTCCTGATTTCTTTATTGACGTTGTAGCCCAATCCTACGAAGAGCCGGTTCTGATCAAGCCCATCATCCCCGCTCCAGTCGGCTTTGTTGATTCTGACAAACACCTCTTCCCAGCCCACCAGGCTGAAGTCCGGTGCGAAGTCGAGCGGGACCGAAAGTTTTACGAATTGCCGGAAGCGCCAGCCGACATCGCTGCCGGTTTCGGCGAAGCGCTGCTCTAGCCGGGATCGGCTGGTGAAAGTGCCGAACGAAGTAGGCTGTGTCCACAGGAATTGCTGCCAGATACGATTTTCGTCGAAGCGCCGCCCGGTAAACGGCCGATCGGTGAAAATCCAGGCATAGCCCAGCCACACGCTTGCATTGTCGTTGAGCGCGTAACCCAGCGCGGGCCTCACCATGCTTTGTGACAAGCGGGAAGTATCCTCGCCGAAACGCCCCTGGCCTTCCAGCCAATAGCGGAAGCTTTTGAACTTCGGATCGATAAACCCGAAGCCGCCGACGGCGGTGACATTGCCCCAGGTTTGGAAATCTTCGAGCGATTCGGCTGAGGTAACGTGCGGCCCGGACAAAAAAATTGCCGGCAACAGCCAGCGGAGGCGCTGATTCGATCGGTATTTCATCGTCTACCCTGTCTCTTGAAAGCAAGCCGGGTATTATCGGGTCAAAACTATCTGCGTCAACCCGTTTTCGCGACGACCTACGGCTTGGTCAGACGTTCCTCCGCATCCCGATATTTTTCGGCCGTTTTGGCAATCACTTCAGGCGGCAAATGAGGAGCGGGAGGCTGTTTGTTCCAGGTCAAAGTTTCCAAATAATCCCGCACGAATTGTTTGTCGAAGCTGGGTGGGCTGATGCCGACTCGGTACTGATCCACTGGCCAGAAACGGGACGAATCCGGAGTCAGCGCCTCGTCGATCAGATAGAGTCGCCCGGAAGCATCCAAACCGAATTCGAACTTGGTGTCCGCGATGATGATGCCCCGATCGAGGGCGTAAGCCGCCGCTTCCGTGTAAAGTTCGAGGCTGATGCGCTTGACTTGTTCCGCCAGGTCTTTTCCGATCAGTTCGACAGTTCTCTCGAAACTGATATTTTCGTCGTGACTGCCGAATTCCGCCTTGGTCGATGGGGTGAAAATGGCCTCAGGCAGTTTCTCCGCAAGCTGCAATCCCGGCGGTAGCGCGATACCGCAAACCGCTCCGTTCTTTTGATAATCCTTCCAGCCCGAGCCGATCAGATAACCGCGTACGACGGCTTCCACCGGAAGGGGCTTGAGTTTCTTGACGACGATTCCCCGCCCTTCTACCTGGGCGCGTTCGGCGGGATCGGAAATGACCCGATCCAGCGTCAGGCCGGACAAATGGTTGGGGACGATATGCTTAAGCCTTCCGAACCAGAAATTGGAAACCGAGGTGAGTACCCGGCCTTTTCCGGGAATGGGATCGGGCAGAATGCAATCGAACGCGGACAGGCGGTCGGTCGTGACGATCAACATGTGATCGTCGTCGATGTCATAAATGTCGCGGACTTTGCCGCGGCCGCGGAGGCTCAAGCTTTTCAGCGAGCTTTCGTATAGGGTGTCCGGGGCGTTCATCATTCCTCTTCGGCAACAGTGGTTGAAACGGACTATGGTCAAGACCCGATCGGCGTCTTGGCAGGCCGTAAAGCACGGACTGCGCCAACGTTGTGGGCTTTATGAATAACCGCCAATCATGTAACTTTGTGGCTTTCACTGCAAGAATAAAAGACCCTTTCAATCATGACTTGGCTCGGCAAAGTCGTCGGCGGGACGTTCGGTTTGTTCATGGGTGGACCGTTATTCGCTATTCTGGGCGCTGCCCTGGGGCACCAGTTCGACCGGGTCATGGGCAATGTCGGTCTGCTGCAAACGGATTTCGTTCCCGGTACGCAGAGTCGCGTGCAGATGGTCTTTTTCACCGTCACCTTTTCGGTGGTGGGGCACATCGCCAAAGCCGACGGACGGGTGTCGGAAGCCGAAATCAAATCCACCCGGGCCATCATGGATAGGATGGGGCTTTCGGAGGACATGCGCAAAACGGCCATCCGGCTGTTTAACGAAGGTAAGCGCGCCGATTTCCCGCTGGATGACACTTTGGATCAATTTCGAAGCGAGTGTCGCCGCCGATCTTCGCTGCTGCGCCTGTTTATCGAGTTGCAGCTGGAGGCGGCCTATGCCGATGGCGTCCTTCATTCAGCGGAGGAACAGCTGCTGCTCCGAATCTGCGACCGGCTTCAGTTTTCCCGCTTCGAGTTTCATGCCATCAAGGCCCGCATGGAAGCGGAACTGCGCTTTGCCCGCACGGGGAGCCAGTACTCTCAGTGGCGCCGAGAACGAGCCGCGGGCGGGCGCCGACCGTCGGCCGCCGATGCCTATGCCGTTCTGGGCATCACCCCGTCGGCCAGCGACCAAGAAATCAGGCGTGCTTACCGGAGGCTGATGAGCCAGCACCATCCCGACAAATTGGTCGCCAACGGCTTGCCCGAGGAAATGGTCAAACTAGCCACCGAAAAAACCCAGCAAATCAGGAGCGCTTATGAAGTTATCGCCAAGGCACGCAAGTTCTGAGCGCTCGCGGCACTTTTCAAACACGTTCTGAGAGGACACGTCATGCCATCTTTCGACATCGTATCGGAAGTCAATCTGCACGAAGTGAGCAATGCGGTCGACCAGGCCAACCGCGAAGTCGGCACACGCTTCGATTTCAAGGGTTCCGACGCCCGTTACGATCTCGCGGAAGCCGTCGTGACCCTGCACGCGCAGACCGAATTTCAGCTTCAGCAAATGATGGACATCCTGCACACCAAGTTGGCCAAGCGCGGGGTCGACATCGCCTGTCTCAAAATCGATCCGCCTCTGGTTTCCGGCAGGGAGGCGCGTCAGACCGTAACCTTGCGCCAAGGGATCGATTCGACGCTCGCCAAGACTATCGTCAAGCTGATCAAGGACAGCAAACTGAAAGTGCAGGCCGCGATTCAGGGCGAACAGGTCCGGGTGACGGGCAAGAAAAGAGACGATCTGCAAGATGTCATCGCACTGCTGCGCGAGGCCAAGCTGGAATTGCCATTGCAGTACGTCAATTTCCGGGATTGACCGGTTTCGGCGTGGCACGGGGACCGCTCCCGCAGCATTCAGCGCTTGTATGCCAGGCGCGGTCGTGCCCAATTCTGATATGTGTGCGAGTGAATCTGCGGTTGTTACCGACCGGCAAGGCCGCCTGCCGACGCGTTTCGTCGGCAGGCGGCTTTCGGCAATCCTTTTGGGATCAGCTTCGTTCCGTTGCGAACGCGGGCTCTTCATCCTGCAGCGATAGCTGACTCGATCGCTGCAACAAGCCGCTGACGACCTGCCAGGCGATCGACAACGCGCCGACGATGAAGACGACATCGCCAAACGTGCGCACCCAGCGCAGCATCTCGAGGAAGGGTTGCTGCAGAAAGGCTTCGCTGCGCGCATACCACAGGCCCTGGCTGACGCTGGCATGGAACTGGAACAGTCCGATAGGTAAGAGACTGGTGGCGATCATCAGCACCAGCCCTGCATTGAGCCACCAGAAGCCCGTCTTCATCAGCCGCTCGCTGAGCACCAATTCCGGACGGACATAGCGCAGCACCAGCAGCGTGAAGCCCAGCGCGAGGAAGCCGTACACGCCGAACAGTGCGGCATGGGCGTGCACCGGCGTGGTGTTGAGCCCTTGTACATAGTAGAGCGAAATCGGCGGATTGATCATGAAGCCGAATACGCCCGCGCCCAGCATGTTCCAGAAGGCGACGGCGATGAAACACATCAGCGGCCATTTCAGGTTCGTCATCCACGTCGCGCGATCCTTGAGACGCCAGTTCTCCCATGCCTCGTAACCGAGCACCACCAGCGGAACCACTTCGAGCGCGCTGAAACTCGCGCCCACGGCCATGATCGGCGTGGTCGTGCCGGAGAAATAGAGGTGATGAAACGTGCCGGGCACGCCGCCGAGCATGAACAGCGAGGCCGAGGCCAGGCTGGCGGTCGTCGCCATGCGCGCGGAAACGAGGCCCAGCGTGGAGAAGACGAAGGCCAGCGCCGTGGTGGCGAACACTTCGAAGAAACCTTCGACCCAAAGATGCACCACCCACCAGCGCCAGTACTCCATCACCGACAGGTGCGTGCGCTCGCCGTAGAAAAAGCCGGCGCTGTAAAAGAGGCCGATGGCCACGACCGAGGCGGTGAACAGGGCCAGCAGGTTCTTGTCGCCCGCCCGTTTGAATGCCGGCACGATGCCGCGCAGCATCAGCACCAGCCAGAAGGCGACGCCGACAAACTTGCCGATCTGCCACAGCCGGCCGAGATCCACGTACTCGAACCCTTGATGGCCGAGCCAGAAGTTGAGCTCTTTCGGCATCACCTGCGCGATCGCCAGATAGTTGCCGATGAAAGAACCGAGCACCACGATGACCAGCGCCCAGAACAGGATATCGACGCCGGTCTTCTGATAGGCCGGGTCCTTTCCGCCGTTGATGAGCGGCGCGAGAAACAGGCCGGCCGCCAGAAAGCCCGTGGCGATCCAGAACAAGGCGCTCTGGATATGCCAGGTGCGCGCCAATGAATAAGGCAGCCATCTCGAAATATCGAGGCCGTAGAACTCTTGCCCTTCCACCGTGTAATGCGCGGTGAGACCGCCCAAGAGGACCTGGAAGGAGAACAGCGCGACCACCAGGAACAGATATTTCCCCAAGGCCCGTTGCGAGGGCGTGAGCGCGATCAGGGACAGGGGATCGCGCGCCGGGGCTTTCGGGTCGCTTTCATCGTGCTTCCGCAGGAACGCCCAGCCCCAGATCAGGAAGCCGACGCCGGCCATCATGAAGGCAACGCTGGCGATCGACCACACGATGTTCTCGCCGGTGGGCCGGTTGCCGATCAGCGGTTCGTGCGGCCAGTTGTTGGTATAGGTGGCGCTGGAACCGGGGCGCTCGGTTGCGGCGGCCCATGCGGTCCAGAAGAAAAAGGCCGAGAGGTCGCCACGCCGTTCGGCGCTCGGCAGCGTGGCCTCTTTCATGGCATAGCTTTCGCGGGTGCTCCGTAGCTCGGGCGCATCGCCGAACAGCCGGTCGTAATAAGCGGCAGTCCGTGCGATCGCTTCGGCTCGCTGCGCCGAGACAGTCGCGGTGCCGGTCGCTTCATCGAAGGTATTGTGCCGGTATTCATGCTTCAGGCGCGCCGTCAGTATCGCCTGGCGCTCCCCATCAAGGGCGTCGAAGTTCATGCCGTATTCCGCTTGTGCGGCCAGCTCCAGCCAGTTCGACAGTTCGCGGTGCAGCCAGTCGGCGGTCCAGTCCGGCGCCTGATAAGCGCCATGCCCCCAGATCGAGCCCAGCTGCATGCCGCCCACGGACTGCCAGGCGGTCTGTCCGTCGAGAATGCGGTTCTGGGTGTAAAGCGTCCGGCCTTCGTGCGTGATGACGCGCTGCGGAATCGGCGGCGCGCTGCGATAGACCTCGGTGCCGTAATAACCGAGCACGGTGAAGGTCACGGCCAGTACGCCGATCAGCGTAAACCAGAGCTTACGGTAATTATCCATGAGAGGCCTCCGTTTTATGGACTGGTGTCGCGGTTTCGAAAAGGACGTTGTTCTCGAGATAGATGTTTTCCATCAGGTCTACGCACAGCGCGGCCAGTCCCAGATACAGCGCACGCCAGGTATTGCAGGCGCCGGGCGGCGGGGTGAAGCCATCGGTGAGGCCGTTGAGGCGTTTGAGTGCTTCGCCGTAATAGTCATGTTCCATGCGCATGACCAGAATCAGCGTGCGCGCGAAGGCCCCTTCACCGCGAGCCAAAAGAGGGAACAACACCTGCTCCTCCGTCTGTATGTGACTTTCCAGCGCCTGTTCCAACACACTGAGGTGATCGGCCAGTCCTCGCGGGCATGAGGGATGCTCGCCGTGCGTCTGCTCGATCCGGCGCGCCAAGTGGATCAACTCCGGCAGTTGTCGGCGATGTCGTTGGTGAAAACGATCGAGGAGATGCGTGATGAGTGCCGACGGAGGCGCATTCTTCCAATCGGTCGTCTCGGAAGTCTGCTGCTCCTCAAGGCTTTCGAGCTTGTTATCGATCTCCTGTGCCCGCCGCCCTTTGGCTCGGACCGCTTCGCGGAGACTCTGTCCGTCGGGGCGACGGAATTTCGGTGCGTATTGTTGAAAGATCTGCGTTGTTCCGGCGAGACTGCCCGGAGGTTGGTCGAGTGTGTTCATGATCGGCTCCATTGAGAATTCCAATCTTCCCTTAGCAAGCCGTAGGCCACACAATCTCAATAATAAAATCAGTAACTTAAATAATAAAAGGTATTTTTAACCATGGCGTGTTATGGTTGTTACTACCATATACGGTAAATAACACCATGATTGAGAACATGCTGGTCGCCGACCTGGCGGCCGACTTGCCGCAGGCTATGCGCTTGCAAAGACTGGTAAGCGCCTTGCGGACACAGTTTCGTTGCGGGGCGGTTGCCCTGCTGCGTTTGGAAGAAGCGCATTTGCGTCCGGTCGCCGTCGACGGCTTGGTACGCGATGCCTTGGGCAGGCGCTTTGCGATGAGCGAGCATCCGCGCCTCGCCGCCATTCTTTCGCGTCGCGAGCTCACGTGCTTCGATCACGACAGCACGCTGCCCGATCCGTACGACGGCCTCATCGAGACGCATGTCGGCGAGCCTCTCCCGGTGCATGACTGCATGGGCATCAGTTTGTACGTGGAAGATCAGCCGTGGGGCGCGGTCACGCTGGACGCCCTGGAAGTCGGCGTGTTCGACGATGCCGCGCGGGACTGTCTGCGCCAATACACGGCGTTGATCGAGGCTTCGATACGGGTGACCCGATTGGAAGCGGAAATCCGTGCGTTGCGCCTCGCTCACGATAAGGAACCCTTCTCGGCATCGCCGTTGGAAGACGACGGCGAGATCGTCGGTCAGAGCCAGGCCATCACTCAATTGTTGCGGGAGCTCGATGTCGTGGCCGATTCCGAACTCCCGGTGCTGTTGTTGGGCGAGACCGGCGTAGGCAAGGAATTGTTCGCGCGTAGGCTGCACCGCCTGTCGCGCCGTCGCGCTCAGCCGCTGGTCCACGTCAATTGCGCGGCCTTGCCCGAATCGCTGGCCGAGAGCGAGCTGTTCGGCCATGCCAAGGGAGCGTTCTCGGGGGCGGCGGTCGAGCGTCCGGGTCGCTTCGAGGCCGCCGAGAACGGCACGCTGTTTCTCGACGAGGTGGGCGAATTGCCGCTCGCGGTTCAGGCAAAGCTCTTGCGCACGCTGCAGAACGGAGAGGTTCAGCGCCTCGGCGAGGATCAACCACGGCATGTGAACGTGCGGGTGATCGCCGCGACCAATCGCAAGCTGCGCGACCAAGTACGTGACGGGGCTTTCAGGGCGGACCTTTATCACCGTCTCTCGGTTTATCCGGTGCACATACCGCCCCTGCGCGAGCGCGACAACGACGTGCTGCTATTGGCGGGCCGCTTTATCGAACTCAATCGCGCACGGCTGGGCTTGCGCAGTCTGCGGCTCGCTCCGGAAGCGGAAACTGCTCTCAGGCAATATCGCTGGCCGGGCAATGTGCGCGAACTGGAGCATGCGATCAGCCGTGCCGCCTTGAAGATCATGAGTCGTGGCGTCGATCGAAACGATATCGTCACCCTGCCCGTCGATTTGCTCGATCTCGACCTCGATCAGTTCGAACCTGGTCCCGATGTGGACTCCACGGCTTCGGTTCACGAACCGGCGGTGGTTTTCACGCTGCGTACGGCGGTTGAGGAAAGCCAACGCCGCTGCATACAGCACGCGCTTCGCTTGTGCGGCGGAAACTGGGCCAAGGCCGCGCGCCAGCTGGACGTGGACCCGAGCAATCTGCACAAGCTCGCGAGGCGGCTAGGTTTAAAGCCGGACGACGTACGAACGGGGCTAAGAGAAAAATGAGAACGTCGCGAGCAGAATGGCGCCGGCGATCACCCAATACCTCGGGCGAACCTTGTCGGCCCACTGCCGCGCGGTGACGAGTTCTTTCAGCCACCACGCCTTGGCAGCCGCGACAATCCCGCCGAGGATCGCCGTGATCTTTCTGACGATGAAGGGCGATAGACCCAGAAAAACCACCAGGCCAAACCAGGCGGTGACCATTTGCGCGCTTCGGGTAGATAGCCCGAAGTGTGTTTCCAGCAGGTGTTCGGATGCGAGCTCCACGACCTCCACGAAAAGATGAAGTCCTTCCAATAGGAAGGCAAAAACAGCA
This sequence comes from Methylocaldum sp. RMAD-M, assembly GCF_017832375.1. Taxonomy (NCBI): domain Bacteria; kingdom Pseudomonadati; phylum Pseudomonadota; class Gammaproteobacteria; order Methylococcales; family Methylococcaceae; genus Methylocaldum; species Methylocaldum sp. RMAD-M. The sequence goes on from NZ_JAFIBZ010000019.1 coordinate 48,727, forward strand.
TCGCCCTGAAAGGCGATGACCAACAGAACCAGGGTGATCAGACTTCTGATCTGAATTTCTTTTCCCATGCTTACCTCGGGTGGATCGAGATGCTTCCGTCAGCATTCCCGGTGCGCATCTCCGAGCGACGATGGCTCGCGGAGATTGCCAAACGGTTGACGGTTTTATTGGGGGATAGCATTAGAGGAGTCCGTGATAGCCATACATCACTCGATTGCAGGTTGCCGTCCCGATTCGGCGCGGCTCGGCCGAGCCGTTCCGGAGACGGTTGCTCCGTAGCGGAGAGCCTGGGCGCGGCACGGTTCGCCTCTAACGAATCATTTTTCGGTACCAGATCGGCCATGGTGATTGCCTCTGCTTTTTGCGTTGCTCAACAGGACAGCGTCGGCGCTTGGTTCTCGTTTCTGCCGGCGCGCTCTCAGTCGGCGATCGATTGGGGGCGCGTGATGTCGGCGTTGTTCGTATATCCCCCGCCCAGGGCTTCGATCAGATCGGTCATGGCCACGAGCTGGTTGGTCTCCAGGCTCTTCAGCACATATTCCTGATTCAGAACCGCTTGCCGGCTCTGGAGTACCGTGCGGCGATCGTCCAGTCCGGCCTGGAGGCGCGTCTGCGCGAGGTCGAGATCTTCCCGCTGTGAAACCAGGAGACGCCGGTGCGCCTCCAATATGTTGCGGGTCTCGCGCCAGCTGCTCAGGCTGTCTGCGACCTCTTGTATCGCCTGCACCAAGGTGTCGTTGTACAGCTCGACCGCTCCGTCGTACTCTGCCCGCTGCGCCGACAGCTCGCCACGCAGGCGTCCGCCCTCGAACCAGGGCAGCCTGAGCCCCGGCGCGATCCCGTAAGCGAAACTCGAACCCGAGAACAGAACGTTGGCCAGGGAGCTCGCCCCTTTGGTGGTGAGCCTCAGGGCATTCACGCCGACGAAAGCGGTGAGATCGACCGTGGGCAGAAAGCGCGCCTTGGCCTCTTTGATCCTGTGCGCCGCCGCCTCGGTCCGATGGAGGGCGGCAGCCAGGTCCGGCCGATGCGCGAGCAGGCCTATGGGAAGCTGGGTGGGCAGCGGAATTCTTTCCGGGATGGTCACCGGATTGGCGAACAGTTGGCGGGTTTCGTCCGGGCTGGTACCCATCAGCCGGGCCAGTAGATTCCGCTGCACGTCCAATTGATCCTCGGTACCGGCTTCTCGTTTTTGGGCCGTTTCCAGGGCGATGTGCGCCCGCTTCACCGAGCTGGCAGACGTGAGGCCGCTTTCGAAGCGGGTATCGGCGAGCTCGAGCAGCTCATGACGCAGCTCCACCATTTCCCGGGCCAGATCGAGCTGCCGCCTGAGCGCCGCTCCGCGGAAGTAGGCTCGGGCGATGGCGGTCGTCAACTGCAGACGGACTTCCGCCTGTTCGGCCGCGGTCGCTTCCGCCTCGCCCAGCGCCGCTTCCAGCGCCGCTCGATTCTTTCCCCAGAAATCGAATTCGTAGCGGAGACTTACGGGGTTGATGCTGGCGAAAATGACGTTCGCGCCTGCCGCCTCTTCGCGATTGAGCGCGGCGAATACGCCGTTCTCCGAAATCCGTTCGTTGGCGAACTCCACGTCCGCGTCCAGGAAAGGCAAAAGTCTCGCGCCTTCCACTCGGGCCATGGCCTGCGCCTGGCGCAGCCTCGCCGCCGCTGCCTTGAGGCCGGGATTGTCCTTGAGTGCCACCGCCATGAGACGATTCAGTTCGGGACTATCGAACTGCCGCCACCATCGGTCTTCGGGCCATGCTCTCCTCGGCGTCAGGGGCTCCTTCTCGCGGGCTTCGGATAATCCATGCGCCATGTCGGGGGCGGGCATGAACTCCGCGCGCTTTCCGCCGGGCGGAATCCAGGCACAGCCTGCGGCAAGGAGCATGCATCCGACGGCGAGCCCGGCCCAAAGGCTTCGACCTCTAGCAAACGCGGGAGTGGACAAGTTGAAGCGCCAGCTATGCAGGCGCCCTGAGAAAATCACTAGCATCCACTGTCCTCGCAGTAAACTTTTATCGGCGCCCCGGTTTGCCGAAATTGCTCGCGGCACCGGGCCTGTTCATTGGTCACCTGAAGCTGGCGTTTGCGCAGGGTCGTTCGACACGCATTCGGAAAAGTCGGCGATGACCGATTGGACGAGACCGGCCGTGAGTACCTGACGGATTCACACGGGTTGCTGCCGATGGTGAAGCATTCCGGATGACGGGGGCTTGTCGGGAACGCCAGCCATTAGGCTGCAGGCGGCGAACCCTAGGCACCGTTTCGGCCGGTCCTGTCGGCTAGACAGTGGCAGGATCAGTGCCAATTTGTAACTAACTGAACTAAATGAGAAACTTTCAAACGCAATTCTGAGCAAAATTGTCAGATACAGTCATTTTGACTACATGCACTCGTCAGTCATCAGATAAGTTACTGAGCTACAAACAAATCGTACGAGAAAGACTGACCGACTCATCGTTGTCATTTCGCCACACAAAATGATTTGATTAAGAACGATGTCATTTTTACTCGATACGTTTGGCGATTCGCAGAACGCTCTGCTCGACACTGTCCTGGATTTGACCGCGTGCCTGCCGTCGAGAGAGAGATATACCCGGCTCCTCGCCGCGTTGAGCCGGGTGGTTGGGAACGATGCCTGTGCCTTGTTGCGCTGTCAGGGCGATGTCCTGGTGCCTACCGCCTCCCAAGGACTTAACGCCGAAGTCATGGGCCGGCAGTTCCGGCCCGAAGAGCAGCCACGCCTGGCCGCTGCTCTCGCTTCCCGGAAGCCGGTCCGCTTTCCGGCCGACGATTCGCGGCCGGACCCTTACGACGGGCTGCTGCTCAATGATTCCGGAGGGCGATTGCAGGTCCACTCCTGCGTTGGGTGCGCCCTGTATTCCGAAGATGACTTATTCGGTGTATTAACGGTCGACTCCCTGGCGCCCGGCGCCTTCGACGGGATCGAAGACCGGGTATTCGAGATTTTCGCCTCGATAGCCGCCGTGGCGATGCGCTACGAAACCTTCATCAACGCGCTGGAAGCCTTGGCGAATCATCGCGGGCTGGTCAGCCGGGAACTGGTGCGGGAAGCCTTGCTGCGCGGTGGTCGAATGCTGGGCGAAAGCCCGGTCATGCGGGACCTGAACCGAGAGATCGATATCGTCGCACGGTCCGATCTGACGGTTCTTCTGACGGGGGAAACCGGTGTCGGCAAGGAGGTGGTGGCCCGCACTCTCCACGCGCGTTCGCGGCGCGCCGACCAGCCTCTGGTCCATGTCAATTGTGCGGCGCTTCCGGAGACTCTGGCGGAAAGCGAACTGTTCGGACACGTGCGCGGTGCTTTTAGCGGCGCGAACGCCGACCGGTCCGGCAAATTCGAACTCGCGGACGGCGGTACCTTGTTCCTGGATGAAATCGGTGAACTGCCGCTCTCGATTCAGGCGAAGCTGCTACGGGTATTGCAGTTCGGAGAGATTCAGCGCCTGGGATCGGACAAGAATCATCGGGCCGATGTCCGCATCATCGCGGCGACCAATCGTCATTTGGCGGAGGAAGTGAAAGCCGGCCGATTCCGAGCCGATCTTTACCATCGGCTGAGCATCTATCCCTTGCATGTACCTCCACTCCGGGAGCGGATCGAGGACATACCGTTGCTGGCGGGGCATTTTCTGGATCAGGCACGGGTGCGCCTGGGCCTTGATCGGGTGCAGTTGGCGTCTTCGGCCGTCGAGGCCCTGACATGCTATAGCTGGCCGGGAAACATACGGGAGCTCGAGCATGTGATCCTCCGGGCAGCGTTGCGCGCTTCCAGCCGGGAGAGTTCGGTGATGCTCCAGGTCGAAGATCTCGCGATTGGGGGCATGTCGGCGCCAAAGCGAGTGCCAGAGGTCGAGTCGGCCAGCGGCACGTCGCGGTCTCTGGCGGAAGCCGTAGCGGACCTTCAGCGGCAGGAGATACGCGCCGCTTTGGACCGCTCCTCTCAAAACTGGTCGGAAGCTGCGCGGCGGCTGGGACTCGACCGCAGCAATCTGTACCGCCTGGCGAGGCGACTGGGAATCAAGTAGGCCAGCCGTGCAATCGGGTGCGTAGCGGCTTCACCCAAACCGTGAGATCGGTAGCAGGTAGGACGGTCACAATTCATACGGCTTTTCTATTCCTTCTAAGCGGTCAACTGCCGTTTCTAGGACGATGTGCTCGCGCGACCGCATCAGCCTAAATCGCCCCAAATCGCTTGTATCGCCGACAGTGCGGCGAGCACGGCGGTTTCCGTCCGGAGGATACGTGGCCCCAGCCGAACCGGGACGAACTCCGCTTCTCGGGCCAGCACCCGCTCCTTCTCGGCGAAGCCGCCTTCGGGCCCTGAAAGGATGCTTACAAAACCTTCCGGCCGCGGCAGGTCCTTCAGGCCGACCGCAGCTTGCGGGTCGAAAAACAGCCGCAAGCCTTCGCGTCCTACCACCCAATCCTTAAGCTCGATCGGTTCCTCGACCTCGGGTACGCGGTTCCGGCCGCATTGCTCGCAGGCGCTGCGCGCCACTCTCTGCCAGTGCTGGCGCCGGTTTCCGCGTCGCGTATCGTCGAGGCGAACCACGCAATGTTCGGTGAACAAGGGCGTAATTCGGCTCACTCCGAGCTCCACCGCTTTCTGGATGGCGAGATCCATGCGTTCGCCGCGCGAGATGCCGAGGCCGAGGTGAGTGGTGAGCGGCGATTCGACTTCGCGGTTTCGCCCGTCGCCGATTTCCACGTGAACCTCATCGCGTCCTATAGCCGAAACCCGAGCCGAATATTCGCGCCCGTCGCCGTTGAACACGGTCAGGTCGGCCCCTTTTTTGAGCCGAAGCACGGTGCGGAGATAGTGGGCGCTTTCCTCGTCCAGCCGAAGGACCGCGCCTTCTTCGAGCGTTTGCTGAAGATAAAGCCTGGAAACACGCATAGCTAATCTTTGGTTGCGATATCGATGGCTTCGCCCGCGACATCCGCCATGAAGCGGATTTCGTCGGGGGTGATGACGTATGGCGGCATGAAATAGACGACGTTGCCCAGGGGACGCAGCAACACGCCCCGCGACAGGCCGTGGCGATACACGCGAAGCCCGCGCCGCTCCTGCCAGGGGTATGGTTCGCGATCGGCCTTGTTCCTGACCAGTTCGATGGCCAGAATCATCCCGGTCTGGCGGACTTCGGCGACGTGCGGATGATCCTCGAACGCCGCGGATTCGGCCATGGCCTGTGCCAGCCGTTTGTTGGCCACCAAAGTGTTTTCCCGCTCGAACAGATCCAGCGTCGCCAGCGCTGCTCGGCAAGCGAGAGCGTTTCCGGTATAGCTGTGCGAATGCAGGAATGCCTTGAGCCTGGCATATTCATCGTAAAAGGCGGCGTAGACCGCCTCGGTGGTCAGCACGCAGGACAGCGGCAGGTACCCGCCCGTCAGCCCTTTAGACAGACACATGAAATCCGGCCGGATATCCGCCTGCTCGCAGGCGAAGAAAGTGCCGGTACGTCCGAAGCCGACGGCGATCTCGTCGGCGATCAGGTGCACGCCGTGGCGGTCGCAGGACTCCCGCAAGAGCTTCAGATAAACGGGGTCGTACATGCGCATGCCGCCCGCGCATTGAACCAGGGGCTCGACGATGACCGCGCAGGCCTCCGCCGCGTGAGCCGCGAGTGTCCGTTCCATCTCGGCGAATTTCCGCCGGGAATAATCCGCCCAGGTTTCTCCCGGCTCCCGATGATAGCAGTCGGGACTCTCGACGGTGATGGGTTTCAGCAAGAGCGGCTCGTAGGTCTCCTTATAGAGCGCCACGTCGCCGACGGCCAAGGCGCCCAAGGTTTCGCCGTGATAGCTGTTGCTCAAGGCGATGAAGCGGGTCTTCTCCGGTTTTCCGGCGTTTCGCCAGAAATGGAAGCTCATTTTGAGCGCCACCTCGACCGCGGACGAGCCGTTGTCGGCATAGAAACAGCGGGATAGTCCTTTCGGCGCAAGGCCGATCAGCCGTTCGGCCAGCCGGACCGCCGGTTCGTGCGTGAATCCGGCCAAGATTACGTGTTCCAGCGTTTCGAGTTGATCCTTGAGCGCGGCCTTGATGTAAGGGTGGCCGTGGCCGAACAGATTCACCCACCAGGAGCTGATGGCGTCGAGATAACGGTTGCCTGCGAAGTCTTCCAGCCACACCCCCTGCCCGCGCTTGATCGGTATCGGCGGCAGGGCTTCGTGGTCCTTCATCTGAGTGCAGGGGTGCCAGAGGACGGCGAGGTCGCGGCTGGACCAGTCGTGGTTGTTCATGGTCGAATACAGGAATCAAGTGAAAATGGCGTTGATCGCATAGGAGATACAGTCGTGAGCCGGCCTCATACTCTGATGACTCCGAATCCTTACGAACGCTTGCTCGCGCTGCCGGAAAACCTGGTGGGCGAAGTGCTCGACGGCGAGCTGTATACCCAGCCCCGCCCCGCCGGGCGCCACGCCGCGGCGGAGTCCGGTCTGCAGAGCAAAATCGGTGGGCCATTCCGCTACGGCGACCCCGGCGGGTGGTGGATCCTGGTGGAACCGGAAGTCCACTTCGTTCGTGACACCGAAGTCGCCGTGCCCGATCTCGCCGGCTGGCGGCGGGAACGGATGCCGACGCTGCCCGAAGACCACCGTTTCGAAGTGGTACCGGACTGGGTGTGCGAAATTCTTTCGCCCTCGACCGAGCAGAAGGACCGTGCCCGAAAGCTGCCATTGTACGCCCGTTACGGGGTTTCCTACGCCTGGCTGGTCGACCCTCTGGTACATACCCTGGAAGCCTTCGCGTTGCGCGAGGAAGGCTGGTTGCTCATCGCGACGCTCAAGGACGACGATCCGGTCAAGGTTCCGCCCTTCGACGCTATCACCTTCTCGCTGGCGGATTTGTGGGCGTGAGGCTCAATCCGCCGCAATCCCCATATTCCTCCAAATCCCCAACACCGCCTCGGCACGATTCAGCGTGTAGAAATGCAGTCCTGGCGCGCCCTGCTCCAACAGCCGTCGGCACAGGTCGGTCACCACTTCCAGCCCGAAGGCGCGGATCGATTTGCGGTCATCGCCGAACACCTCGAGCCGTTTCCGTATCCAACGCGGGATATCCGCTCCGCAGGCGTCGGAAAACCGGGCCAGTTGCGTGTAATTGGAGATCGGCATGATGCCGGGCACGATGGGAATGTCGATGCCCATTTTTTCGCAGTCGTCGACGAAGCGGAAATAGGCTTCGGGATTGTAAAAATACTGGGTAATGGCGCTGTCGGCGCCGGCCTCGACCTTGCGCTTGAAGTTGCGCAAATCGGCCTCCATGCTGGCCGCCTGGGGATGCATTTCCGGGTAGGCCGCCACTTCGATGTGGAAGTGATCGCCTGTTTCCCGACGGATGAATTCCACCAGTTCGTTGGCGTAACGGAATTCTCCCGGTGACAGCATGCCGGAGGGCATGTCCCCGCGCAGCGCGACGATATGCCGGATGCCCTGATTTTTATAGGCTTCCAGAACCTCCCGCACGCTAGTCTTGGTGGACGCGATGCACGAGATATGAGGAGCCGCCTCGATGCCGGTATTCCGCTGGATTTCGACCACCGTCTCGAAGGTCTTCTCCCGCGTCGTCCCGCCCGCGCCGAACGTCACAGAACAGAATTTCGGCTTGAGCGCGGCCAGTTTCGCCAGGTTCGTGCGGAAAGCGTCTTCCGCTTCATGATTCTTCGGCGGGAAGAATTCCAGGCTGAAGATTCTCGGATATTTTTTTTGCGATTCCATGGGAGTCATCGTATCTCAGATAGAAGAAATCCTGCACAAGGCAGGATTTCTTCGTGGTCAGAACGGTAAGCGTAGGGCAAACGGTTTTCTACCCTATTTGCTGCCTCGCAGGATCAATACCGGTAATGATCCGGTTTGTACGGACCGTCCACCGGTACGCCGATGTACGCCGCCTGTTCCGGCGTCAACTGCGTGAGCTGTGCGCCGATCTTCTTGAGATGCAGGCGCGCCACGTGCTCGTCCAGATGTTTCGGCAGCACATAAACCTTGTTCTGGTACTTGTTGCCATGGCAGAACAGCTCGATCTGGGCCAAGGTCTGGTTGGTGAACGAGTTCGACATGACGAAGCTCGGATGACCCGTGGCGCAGCCGAGGTTCACCAAGCGCCCTTCGGCCAGCAGGATGATGCGCTTGCCGTCCGGAAAGATGACGTGGTCGACCTGCGGCTTGATGTTTTCCCAGGTGTACTTCCTGAGACTCGCGACCTCGATTTCCGAGTCGAAATGGCCGATGTTGCAGACGATGGCGTTGTTCTTCATCTTTGCCATGTGATCATGGCTGATGACGCCAACGTTGCCGGTGGCGGTGACGAAGATGTCGCCCTTGTCGCACGCGTCGTCCATGGTGACCACGCGGTAGCCTTCCATCGCCGCCTGCAAGGCGCAGATCGGATCGATTTCGGTGACCCATACGGTGGCGCCGAGGCCACGGAACGCTTGGGCGCAGCCCTTGCCCACGTCGCCGTAGCCGAGGACCACGCAGATCTTGCCCGCAATCATCACGTCGGTGGCGCGCTTGATGCCGTCCACCAGCGATTCGCGGCAGCCGTACAAATTGTCGAACTTGGACTTGGTCACCGAATCATTGACGTTGATCGCCGGGAACGGCAAGCGGCCTTCCTGCTCCATCAGGTACAGGCGGTGTACGCCGGTGGTGGTTTCCTCGGTCACGCCCTTGATGTTGGCGAGCACTTTCGAATACCAGCCCGGCTGGGAAGCCAGACGCTTCTTGATGGCGGCGAACAGTACCTCTTCCTCTTCGCACGTCGGCTTGTCCAGGAGCGAGGGGTTCTTTTCGGCGCGAGAACCCAGCGTGATCAGCAGGGTCGCGTCACCGCCGTCGTCGAGAATCATGTTCGGCGTGCCGCCGTCGTGCCACTCGAAGATGCGGTGAGTGAATTCCCAGTATTCTTCCAGGGATTCGCCCTTGTAGGCGAACACCGGGATGCCGGCGGCGGCGATGCCCGCAGCGGCGTGGTCCTGGGTGGAGAAGATATTGCAGGACGCCCAGCGCACTTCCGCGCCCAGAGCCACCAGGGTCTCGATCAATACGGCGGTCTGAATGGTCATGTGCAGACTGCCGGCGACGCGGGCGCCCTTGAGCGGTTGCAGTGCGCGATACTCCTCGCGCACCGCCATCAGGCCCGGCATTTCGGTTTCGGCGATGGCGATTTCCTTGCGGCCCCAGTCGGCCAGGGAAATATCGGCGACGCGATAGTCGTTGGATGAATCAGGATTTGCGACAGCGTTCATGTTTCATGCTCCTCATTGCGTGAATTTCTCCACCGGCCACAAACACTGGTCAGGTGTCCCGACCAGCGGAGATGAACCGAGCGCCGTTGACATAACAGTTGCGCCGACCGAGCCTGGCGGATGTCCCGTCGCAGCGCTCCTCAGCCCGCACAACACCGCCTCACCCGGCGGCCGGGTAAAACATTACAGAGCGGATAAGCCGGCCGCTTCGCGCAGTGCCTCGGCCTTGTCGGTCTTCTCCCAGGTAAACGTGTCCTCGGTGCGGCCGAAATGTCCGTAAGCGGCCGTGGGGCGATAAATCGGCTGCAGAAGATCCAGCATGCGGATCAGCCCCTTCGGCCGCAGATCGAAATACTCGCGCACCAGCTGCACCAGGCGTTCCTCGGCGATGACCCCCGTGCCGAAAGTATTGACGCTGATGGAGGTCGGCTCGGCCACCCCGATGGCATAGGACACCTGAATTTCGCAGCGTTCGGCCAAACCTGCGGCGACGATGTTCTTGGCCACGTAGCGGCCCATGTACGCCGCCGAGCGGTCCACCTTGGACGGGTCCTTGCCGCTGAATGCGCCGCCGCCGTGCCGTGCCATGCCGCCGTAGGAATCGACGATGATCTTGCGGCCGGTCAGTCCGCAGTCGCCGACCGGACCGCCGATGACGAACTTGCCGGTGGGGTTGATGAAGTACTTGGTGTCCTTGTGCAGCCATTCTTTCGGAAGGACGTGGAGGATAATTTCGTCCATCACCGCCTCACGCAGGATTTTCGGATCGATATCCGGTGAGTGTTGGGTGGACAGAACCACGGCATCGATGGCGACCGGCTTGTTGTCCTCGTAGCGGAAGGTCACCTGGCTCTTGGCGTCAGGACGCAGCCAGGGCAGAAATTTCTTTTTTCTCACTTCCGCCTGGCGCTGCACCAGCCGGTGGGCGTAAGTGATGGGAGCCGGCATCAACACATCGGTCTCGTTGGACGCGTAACCGAACATCAGGCCCTGATCGCCGGCTCCTTGTTCGTGGTCGTCGGATTCGTCGACGCCCATGGCGATGTCGGGCGACTGTTTACCGATGGCCGTGAGCACCGCGCAGCTTTCCCAGTCGAACCCGATCGACGGATCGTCGTAGCCGATTTCGCGCACGACCTGGCGTACCAGCGTCTCGGTATCCACCCAGGCCGATGTGGTAACTTCGCCCGCCAAAATCACCATTCCGGTCTTGACCAAGGTTTCGACGGCCACTCTGGCCCTCGGGTCTTGTCTCAGCATTTCGTCCAGAACGGCATCGGAGACTTGATCGGCGATCTTGTCCGGATGGCCTTCGGAAACGGATTCGGAAGTAAAGATAAAGTTGTTGCTCACAGTATGACCTTCCTTAAAAACGGTGATTACGAGCGGGCCTAAAAGCCCGCCATTATAGGGTAATGGGATAGACCGACCAAATTTTTGCGGCAAAAGTCAATGGGCATCCGGCGCAGTCTCAAATCACCCGGAAAACCGCATTCAGCCCGAGCAGCAGAAAGCTAAACGGAATCGATGCTAACAGAAGAAACAAGGAGACGACGAGGCCGGCGCGAATGCCGATCGGTCGTCCAGTCCGATCGAAGCGGACGCCAAAGCCGTAAAGAGCACCGAGCATCTGTGATGCCACCGCGATTACAAAAATCAGGATATACCGTTCTTCCAGGCGAAATGCATGCGCCAGTATGTCGCTCGACACCGTGAGCATCAGCGGTGCGTAAACCACGGCGGACGGCAAGGCGAGGCCGTAAGCGCGGGGGAGCGTCAGGCGGATTCCGACCGTTCGTCGCACCGCGAACCGCAATGCCGCCATCCACGGAAGATTGATGATGAGGTAAATCAGGACCAGCCTGGAAAAATCGTCGACCGAGTACGCGGACGGGCGGAGTACGAGATCGACTGAAAGATACAGTAAAGGGTGAGCCTTAAAAAGCAAAGGGTTCACGGTTTTATGCCCAAAAATTAGACATCATCCAGGAAATAGCCTATTTGATGGCTGATCTTGCCGGGAATGTCGCATCATATCGTCCACAGTTCCTTACCAACCGGCCGACCAGCAAACATTGCTATAATCCCGCAGTTTTACCTCAGCTAAAGGAGTATCCGACCCCATGTCTTTGATGAAAGTCAGTTCCGGCAAGAGCGTTCCGAACGACATCAACGTGGTCATCGAAATCCCGGCGTACAGCGATCCGGTGAAGTATGAGATCGATAAAGAAACCGGAGCGCTTTTCGTCGACCGCTTCATGGGCACGGCGATGCAATATCCCTGCAATTACGGTTACGTTCCGCACACTTTGTCGGAAGACGGCGACCCCGTGGACGTGCTGGTGGTCGCTCCCTGGAAACTATTGAGCGGATCGGTGGTTCGCTGCCGGCCGATCGGTCTATTGAAAATGACCGACGAAGCCGGCGGCGACTGCAAGATTATCGCGGTTCCCCACGACAAATTGACCCCGCTTTACAGCAAGGTCAACTCCTTCCGCGACATTCCCGACAGTCTGCTCGCCCAAATCGCACACTTCTTCGAGCACTATAAGGACCTGGAACCCGGCAAATGGGTCAAGATCGACGGCTGGTACGACGGCGAGGAAGCGAAGCAGGAAATCACCAGCAGCATCGAACGTTACAACTCGGCCAAGAAAAAGCCGAATTTCTGATCAGTCTCCGACCGAGAGCCCGTCCTCCCATCAAACGTCGTAATCCATGCTGAGCTACCGCCACGGCTTTCACGCCGGCAATCATGCCGATGTATTCAAACATCTGGTTTTGACCCTGCTAGTCCGCTCGCTGCTGCGCAAGGAAAAGCCGTTTTTCTATCTGGACACCCATGCCGCGGCCGGGCGTTACGATCTCGGCTCGGCGATAGCCCGCAAGAATCGCGAGTACAAAACCGGCATCGGTCCATTGTGGGAGGTTAAAGACGCGCCCGAGGCGATCCTGAACTATCTCGGAGCCGCGCGAGCTTTGAATTCCGACGGCAAACTTCGCTTTTATCCCGGCTCGCCGCGTATCGTCCGGCACTATCTGCGTCCGGGCGATCGGATGGCGCTTTCCGAACTTCATCCCAACGAAGTCAAGGTACTCGGCGAGGAATTCGCCGGCGACAAGCAAGTCAAGATCCATCATCTCGACGCCTATCAGGCGCTCAAGGCGTTGCTGCCGCCTTCCGAACGGCGGGGCCTGGTGCTGATCGATCCGGCCTTTGAGCTCAAAGACGAGTGGCGGCGTCTGCTGGACGCCGTGAAGGAGGCTTATCGGCGTTGGGCGACCGGTATTTTTGCAGTCTGGTATCCGATCCAGGATCGCGCCACGGCGGACGATTTTCTACGCCGTTTCAAGAAATCCGGCATCCGCAAGGTATTGGTCGCGGAATTCTCGATCCTCGACCCTGACGAAACCCTCCGCCTGAACGGCAGCGGCATGGTCATCATCAACCCGCCCTGGAAACTGGAAGAGGAACTGCGCAGTCTGTTGCCTTGGCTGTGGGAAAAACTGGCGGTGGATGGCCAAGGGACGTGGCGGGTGGAGTGGCTGGTTGGAGAGTGAGCCAAGGGCGAAATATCGTGCACCGTATGCAGACGTTCCATTCGGCGCATTACGTCAACGCTAATGCGTCCTACGCGGTCCATTGGGCGGTCAGGTTGAGGGAAGCGTCAGACCGAATTATGAATCCGGGTGCGTTTCAGCCCAAGGCCGAATATGTGCGAGGGTTTCGGCCATCGTCTCGCGCGCGATCATAGTGTCGTAATGAGCTTGGGCGCGGAGCCAATAACCATCGGACAAGCCGAAAAAACGACACAATCGAAGATCGGTATCCGCGGTAACGGAGCGTTTTCCAGCGACTATTTCTCCGATGCGGCGTTGGGACACGCCGATCTCCTTCGCCAACCTGTACTGGGTGATACCCATCGGATTCAGGAACTCTTCGAGGAGCAGTTCGCCGGGAGAAACAGGAGCAATATCGCGCATAAGTATCCTCTCAATGGTAATCGACTATCTCGACGTCGAAAGCCTTGCCGCTCTCAAAGCGGAAACAAACGCGCCACTGGTCGTTAATGCGAATGCTCCACTGATCCTTTCGGTCACCTTTCAAGGCTTCCAGCCGATTTTGGGGAGGTACTCTCAGGTCCTCCAAGCGCCCCGCGACATCAAGCTGCGTCAGTTTTCGGAGCGCCACTCGTTCGATATTGACGAAACGTGGAACTCGCTCACCTCCGAACAGGGCCTCCGTTTCGCGGCATTTGAACGATTCGATCATGACAACAATGCTGACGAGAGGCGTTAGTATTGTCAAGCGCCACTATTGCTGGGTTGGATCTCGTAAGATTCGTAAGATAAGAGCACCAGTTACCCGGAGCCCGCGTAGGATGTGCCGACGTAGGAGGCGCATCGATCGCGAATTTGAACGATGCGGTTCCTGCGTCACGGCATCCTACACGTGCTATGCGGACTGATATCCATAAAAAACGTCCATGACGTATCACGACTCTGGAATGATGGGTTTCGCTTCGCTCTACCCATCCTACATGGGCTGCAATCCTTGCAGGTAAGTTATGCACCTATCAGCGACATTGCTGCTTTTGATAGGGCGACGACACCGCCTGCACAGGCAAGGAATGCAGAAAGCCCAACAACCCAGTTGAACACCCTCAGTGGCATAGGCGCGTTCATAATTTCAGCGCCGGCCCGGCTGTTCCTAAGCTTGGCAGAGAACTTCAAGCCGACAGCGATCATCGCAAAAACCTGCCCGAGCATAAACAAGAGTGAAAAGACTATGCTTGCCGACAAGAGCAACCATCCGTTTTTCAGAAGCGAGATAGCTTCCGATGGGAATTGCGGCGGTGTTCCGTTCAGAAATGCACCGATAGTGATTGCCTGAACGCCGCCGCTTAGGAAAAGAACTTGTCTTACCAAAGCATCGATCTTAGATCGGACTTCGACTGAGTATGTATTAAACATGCCCAGTGATTCGGTGAGCGGAATTTTCTCTTCGTTCATCCGACTCTCCCCCAGCCTAACTAGAATTGGGCGACCCGAAAGGGCAAGACCTTACGCCTTGAAGGTGCATAAAAAACCGCGATCCTAAAGCCGACGCGCTGTTCGAAATAACCGAAGCCATTTTGGCACCCTAGATTCCAAATCGATTACGTCTTCGGTGTCCGGATCGGGAGGCCATGCCTGTGACTGTAGTTCTGGGAGGTCGGGTTGCGGATTTCGGGCATACGGAGAACCGAGGCGGCGCGATGGTGAATCGTTATTGCGACATACGTCAAGTCAGCTAAAGCTTACAAATCGGGCCGGTATTTGATCCGATACGACATTGGGAATCCGGCGCCACACATCTTCGCGTCTAGTCTAGGTCGGCGGTGGCGAGGAGATGCATCGGGCGGCGAGAAGTGTCCTGGCCTGAAAGCTCTTCCAGGATTCGCGATCAGGAAGACTCAATGGGACTCCTCGGTCTTCTCGCTCTCATCGCCGACGGGCTCCAGGCTCAGATTCATCGTGCCGAATGGCGACTCGCCGGTTTGAGCGCTCTCGGTTTTTTCGCTGCTCTGATCTTGAGGAGACTCCGTATTTTCCGGCGATGTGTCCTTGGGAGCACGCTGCTGGCCCAGGCTGATTTTCAATCTGACGTTGTTGGCCGAGTCCGCATTGCGGATGGCTTCTTCGGCGGTAATCCGGCCGGCCTGGTACAGCTTCACCAAATGGCTGTCGAAAGTTTGCATGCCCAAACCTTCGGATTTCTCCATGACTTCCTTGATCGCGTGGACTTCGCCCTTCCGGATCAAATCGCAGACCAGGGGCGTTCCGAGCAGAATCTCGATGGCGGCGGCTCGCTTGCCGTCCACCGTCGGCACCAGGCGCTGCGAGACGAAAGCCCTCAGGTTGAGGGACAAATCCAATAACAGCTGATTCCGCCGCTCTTCGGGGAAGAAATTGATGATTCGGTCGAGCGCCTGGTTCGAGTTGTTGGCGTGCAGGGTCGACAGGCACAGGTGGCCGGTTTCCGCGAAATTGATGGCGTATTCCATCGTGTCCTGGGAACGGATCTCGCCGATCAGGATGACGTCGGGCGCCTGCCGGAGCGTGTTCTTGAGCGCGTCTTCGTAAGTCTGGGTATCGACGCCGACCTCCCGCTGATTCACCAGGCACTTTTTGTGGGGGTGCATGAATTCGATCGGGTCTTCGATGGTGATGATGTGCCCGGCGGAGTTGCTGTTGCGATAGTCGATCAGTGCCGCGAGCGAGGTCGACTTGCCGGAACCGGTGGCGCCGACGAACAGAATCAGTCCCCGTTTTTCCATGATGACGTTTTTGAGGACTTCCGGCAGACCCAGGTCGTCCACCTTGGGAATGTTGACCTTGATATTCCGCACCACCATCGCATGGGCGTTGCGCTGCTTGAAGATGTTCACGCGAAAACGCCCCACGCCTTCCTCGCTGATGGCGAGATTCATTTCCGGACGCCGCTCGAAATCCCGCCGCTGGCCTTCGTCCATGACCGAATAGGCGGTCTCTTTGATCATGTCGTCGGTCAGTTCAATGGTATCGACAGGCGTCAGCTTCCCCTGAAATTTGGCGGCGGGGGGAGCGCCGGCTGTGAGATAAAGATCCGAGCCGTCCTTGTAGACCAGGAGCTTGAGGTAATTCTTGAACTTCATAGGCATTCTTCCTCGGCTGAAAGGGTAGTTTGATAACGACCGCGGATTTGCGTCCCGCATCATCGAAACGCTGTCGTTACGCCGAGAACCTCGTTTCATGTATCGCAGTCCGGCGCCGACACTCCAGTGATCCAAGTATAGATACCGAATCCTGCCCGACCGTGAACTGAGCCGCACAAATCAAGCGGCTTCGCGCCTCATTTCAAAAATCAATTCGTAACCGGAATACGGGGGTTGACACAGAAATGAGAATGATTATCATTTGTGACGTGTTCATTAGTTTCGGGAGTCGTGCCGTGAACTCCGCCGACCGTACGATTTTTTCAATCAGTCCGCCGACAGCGTGCGACTGCAACGTTCGCCATCAAACTGGTCAGACTACTCGAGAACGGAAATCGGCACGCCGAGGATTTTCACTGTCTGGATCTGCCTTCGAAAGATTTTTCCAGACGCCTGTTGCTGTCGGCCGGCTTGAATACGGGTCGGCTATTTGTTGAAACGCCGGGGAGAGATACATGACCGTCAAAAGCCGCGCATGCGCCGATGCGGCGCCATCACCCGATTTGCTGGAGGAGAGTTTGCGTTTTCTGCTGATGCGGTATGCGAGAAATCCGTCGCCATCGACAGCCGGGCATATCGCCGCCTGCTTGGACGGACTGCTCGCTCATCCCGAGTTTAAAGCGGCTCCGGACGACCGCTGCACGTATCGTCGGATGCGGTGCTATTGGCGGTTGGTCGAGCGCCTGGGTTGAGACAGGCGATACCCTTTTGGCGGACTGTAACGAACGGTGTTATCGGCTTAGATAGGACCGATTTCGGGGGTCCGAGATTTTTCCGCTACGGTGGCCAATAAGCCGGCCAGCGCATCGGGATCTACGGGTTTGACCAAGTGGCAGTCCAGGCCGGCTTCCTCCGAGGCGCGGCGATCGTCTTCCGTGCCATAGCCGCTGATTGCTACCAAGAGCACCTTTTCCATGCCGGGCAAGCTCCTAAGACGCCTGGCCAGTTCATAGCCGTCCATTCCGGGCAATCCGATGTCCAGTAACGCGACCTCGGGTTTGAAGTTTGCCGCGATATTCAGCGCCATGGGCCCGTCGTAGGCGACCTCGACCGTATGTCCGGAGGCGCTGACGATCAGCGCGGTACTCTCGGCGGCGTCGTGGTTGTCGTCGACGATAAGAACCCTGCGCGGCACCAATACCATTTCGGATTGCAGCGCGGTGATGTCTTGGGGGCTTTCGTCGATTCCCTGCCATAACGGCAGATACACCAAAAATTCACTGCCGAGGCCGAGTCCGGCGCTTTTGGCTTCCACCCGGCCGCGGTGCAGTTCGACCAGCCGGCGCACCAGCGTGAGCCCGATTCCGAGCCCTCCCTCCATGCGGTCCAAGCCTCTCTCCGCCTGCACGAAAAGGTCGAAGATATGCGGCAGCGCCTCGGGGCCGATGCCTCTGCCGTCGTCGCGGACCCGCAGCACGGCTTCATCGTTGACGATATGGAGACTGACCTCGATGTGGCCGCCCGGCGGAGTGTATTTTGCGGCGTTGGCGAGCAGGTTTTCGACGACCTGCTCCATGCGGGTGGGGTCCACTTTGACGAACAACGGACGCCCCGGCAGATCCAGGGCGAGCTTGTGCTGGCGCGAGTCGAGCTGATATCTGACGATTTCCAGAACATGAACGATCAGAGGCACGAGATCGATCGTTTCTTCGCGCAGCTCGATTTGGCCGCGGGTGATGCGCGCCACGTCGAGCAGATCGTCCACGATGCGGGTGAGCTTGGTGAGCTGCCGGTCCATCATCGCGTGGATCTGCTTGACGGGAGTCTTGTCGGGGTTGGCCCTCTGCAGGATGTGAAGCCCGTTACGGACCGGCGCGAGAGGATTGCGCAGTTCGTGGGCGAGCATGGCCAAGAATTCGTCCTTTTGCCTATGGGCTTCGCGCAAGGACTCCTCGATATCCTTGCGCTCGGTGATGTCGCGATTGGTCTCGAGCACGAGCGGCGGCTTGTTGCGCTGGACGACGACGGTGTTGCGGCTGTCGACGATGATGCGTTTTCCGGTGCGGGTGGTATGGACCACTTCGCCGACCCATTGCCGGTCCCGGGCGAGTATGCGTTCGAATTCCTCGGAGCTGATGCCGCGTTCGGTTTTCAGCAAGGTGTGGCTGATTTTCCCTATCGCCTCGGAACGCTTGTAGCCGTACAGTTCCTCCGCGCCCCGGTTCCAATACCGGACGGTGCCGCCGAGTTCCCACATCAGGACGGCTTCGTGGGCCTGGTCCAAGATTTCGCTCCGCTGCCTCAGGGCCGCTTCGATACTGCGACGCTCGGTGACATCCTGAATCGTCAGTAGGATCAGATCGTTCAGATGATCCTCTCCGAGCAGTTTGTAGGCGCTCAGGTTCAGGATGCGTTCGCCGATTTCGGGATGCGCCTGGATGATCTCATAATCCTCCAGGGTTCTCCCGCCCTGCGACACGATCTGGAGCGACTCTTTGATCTCCCGCCTATCCCACAGCCCGTTGCCGGTGTCGTAGAGGCAATTGTTCTGGATGGCCTCCGGTTTGGTCCGGAACATTTCGAAATAGGCCCGATTGGCGCGTTTTACCCGGAGATCCCGATCGAGCACCACCAAGGCGTCGCGCATGGTTCCCAGAATGGCCTCGTTGAATTCCTGCGCGTTCTTCAAGGTGAGATTGACCTGGCTCAACTCGTGATTGCGGACCCTCAGCTCTTCATTCGCCGTGGCGAGTTCCTCGTTGGCCGACTGCAATTCCTCCTTGGCGGTTTCGAGCTCTTCGTTCGTGCTCTGGAACTCCTGGTGAGCGGACAAGAGTTCTTCTTCCAGCGACCTCAGTTTTTCCTGGCCGGCTTTGTGGGCCTCGATAACGGATTGCAGATGGCGTTGCGTGGCATCGAGTTCTCGTCTCAACTCCGAGAATTGGAACTGCCCTCCAGCTTGCGCGGACTTGAAAAGCAGGCCCACTTGTCGCGTCAGAACGGAGGAAATTCGCCGAAGCCAATCGGCCGGGGCATGGATTGGAAGCCGGGACGGCGAATTTTCGAAAAGAATCAGGAAGAATTGCGCGGTGCCTTCGGCGTCGTTGAGCGGCAGGACCTCGAATTGAACATACCGTTCTTTCCCGTCGGTGCGGATGCGGATGTTTTCCCGTCTGACGGATTGTCCGGTCGACCGCGTCTCCTGAACGGCCTCCGACAGTTCGATGAAGAGATAGGTTTGGGTCAGGCTTTTTAGGTTCAGGCTTGCCGAACCCTGTTGATGCTCGAGAAACTGTCCGGTATGGCCGCGAAACTGGAGAACGTTCAGATCGTCATCGATCAGCACGCCGGCCGGCGCGTAACGTGCGAGCAGGATGTTGTCGGCCTGTCGCTGAACCAATCCGGGGTTTTGCAGTGGCGCAGCCGTTTCTGTCAGCGTTTTTTCAGGCTGAAGTGTCCTTTGTTCCTTCCCGCCGAAGTTCAGCAACATTCGGCCGGGAACGTTCTTCCTCACGTAGATGCTCCAATTTTTGTTTAAAGGTTCGAAGAGATGCGAACCTTGGGGACCGATATTTTCGGATGGCCCGAGCGCGAGAAATTTACCCGGATTGAGCGCGTAATGAAAGGTCGACATGACATGTCTCTGCAGTTCCGGATCCAGGTAGATGAGGAGATTGCAGCAACTGATCAGATCGAGCTTGGAAAAGGGGGGATCTTGCGCCACGTTATGTTCGGCGAAGACGCACGATTCCCGGATCGCCGGAATGACTTGATAATGAGCGTCGGCTCGGATGAAGAAGCGTCTGAGCCGCTTTTCCGAGATATGAAGCCTGATGTTTTCGGGATAGCGGCCGGCCCGTGCCAGGCTGATGGCCTGCGAGTTGATGTCGCTGCCGAAAATCTGTATCGGGATACTGACCTTCTTCTCGTCCAGAAACTCGATGAGCGCCATGGCGATGGAATAAGCCTCCTCGCCGGTCGCGCAACCGGGCACCCAAATACGAATCGGATCGTTCGGAGACCGGCCTTGCAGCAGCCGCGGAAAGACTTCTCTCGTCAATCCACGGAATGTCTCCGGGTCCCGAAAGAACGCGGTAACGCGGATCAGGAAATCCTGGCACAGCGCCTCGGCTTCGGTCGGTTGATTCTGCAACAGGGCGAGATAATCGGAGAGGCTATGGATCTTGTTAAGTGCCATTCGGCGCATGAGCCGCCGTAAGATGGTCTTGCGTTTGTACTGGCTGAAATCGAGCCCGCAAGTGACGAGAACGACACGGAATATCTGCTTCAGATCCTGTTGCCGGATGGCCAGGGTCTCCAGATCGCCGGCGGCGGTCCCGGCTCGCTGGCCGAGGTTTGTGAGCTCCCGTGCGATCTCCTTGGGCGGCAATACGTAGTCGACGCATCCCATGCTGATGGCGCTGCGCGGCATCCCGTCGAATCTGGCCGAGGACGGATCTTCCGCAAACGCGATTCCGCCGCCGGTCTTGATCGCCTTGAGCCCCTTCGCTCCATCCGACCCGGTCCCCGACAGCACGATTCCGATTGCCTTTTTCCCCAGCTCGCGAGCCAGGGAAAGAAACAGATAATCGGCCGGCAGATGAGGCGACGGACGTCCGTGCCGGCGCTGAAGGTTCAGGCAACCGACCGAAACGCTTATATCCGCATCCGGAGGAATGACATAAATATGATCCGCCTGTATCGCCATCCCCTCGCGCGCTTCGATAACCGGCAATCTGGCGGTATTGGCCAGGATTTCCGCCAGCTTGCTGTCATGATCGGGCGATAAATGCTGGGCGATCAGGAAGGCGAAGCCGATGCCGGGCTCGATGGCTTGGAAAAGATCCAGCAGCGAGTTCAGACCTCCCGCCGAAGCGCCTATACCCACCATGGCCGGAATAGTCTCGGGCGATCTCAAGCAGCCACCGTCCGGTCTTGTCGTGTCGTGTCGTTTCTGGCGTTCATCCGTCGTATAGCGCACTCACTCACGGCCTAGAGCTTGTACAACGGCTCCAGATCCGCGGCTACGGACGGTTTGCCCGCCTTGGACGAGATCATCGGGTCGGATCGAAAAGCCGCCCAAAGGGCCTGCCCTTGCCAACCGGGTTCCGGGTGTCGGTAAAGTGTGCGGTTCAGCCGCTCGATTTCACGACCCAATTCGCCTTTGCAACGCCGCTCCAGGTCCTCCAAACCCATAACGCGAGCCGAAGGCCAACGCTGTCTCGCCCAATCCAAGAGAGCCTGCCGCGCCGCGGCGGGGTCGTTCTTCCGGCAGGCTATTCTCAAGGCGTTTGCGGCCGAGCGCTCGGACCGACCGTCGTCGTATGACTGCGGGACCGGCGTCTTCCGGGGCCTGCCGCTGAGCCACCAGGCCGCGGCGGTTCCAATCCAGCCCAGCCCGAATAACAGAGCCAGCCAAAACCAGAGCCCGCTTGCAGGACCTGCAGGTAGCGCCTCGCTCGGCAGCGAAGATTCCGGTCGTGCCGGAGCGGCGGACGATCCCGAACGTGTCGTGGGCAAAGCGGGTGGGGTGGATTCCGGCGATTGGGCTCCCGGCAGCACGGTCAGGGTGCGCTCGGGAACCCGCGCGGCCTCCATCCGCTCGGTCTTGGTGTTCCACCAGGGGATTTCGATCGGCGGAATCCGGTAGGTTCCGGAACGCGCGGGAATCAGGGCGATTTTTTCCTGCCGGACGCTGGCCAGTCCGGTCGTCAGTTTTTCCTCGTTCAGCAGCGGTTGATCCGGGTAACGCTTGATGTCCGCCGGGGATCGTCGAGAGGCTTGCGGCTCCAACTCGGGCAATAAGCCGACCGTCGTTCCATCGGCCCGCACGGTGATGGTCCGGGTGATCGGTTCGCCAACCGTGGTTTGAGGGGCATTCTGCGACCAGGAATCGTCGATTTCCAGGTGTTCCGCCGGCAGCCAGTGTTTGCCGGAAAAAGCCGCCGGAATCGGCCGGACGTCCAATCTCACCGAATCCGAATGCGCGCGCAAAATGTGAGTCGAGTGATTGAAAAACTGATTGAAGAGGGATCGCCCGCCGGCCGCGCTTCGGGCTTCGAGCGTCAACGGTTCCAAAAGGAGAGTCCCGCTCTTCTGCGGAAAAATCGCATACTTACGTTCAATTGCCGTGTACTGGAGGCCGCTGCGATGGGTGGTATAGCGCCGGTCGTCGCCCAGCCTTTGAATCAAGGCATCCTCGGCCGAAGGCTCGCTGAGATTTGCAGCGCTGAAATGGACGCGGCTCAACACTCGAACCGTGTAGATCACCTGGGCCTGCACATAGGGATTCTTCGGTTCGGCCTCGACTTCCAGGAAAAAATCCTCGCCGTTGCCACCCGCCAATGGCGGGGGCGATCCGGCGACCTGGAGAGTCAAGGGTTGGGATCGGTCGGTTCCGAAGGCGATGGGCGGGACGGTCAGCGTGCCCGTCCGTTTCGCCATGACCGTGACTTGCCATTCCGTCCGCTTGCTGAAACGGCCGTTGATGAGCGAAATCTGGCTGCTTTGCGATTGACCGAGGACATGGAAATCCTTTTCCAGTGGCGCGAAGTCCGGATCGTCGTCCGGCGTTTTTTCCGCCGAAAAGATGAGCGTGAAGGATTCGCTCACCGGTATCGGGTCGCGGTCGGCGGTCACGCTGATCGCCGCGGCCGAAGCGCTTCCCGCATGGAACAGAAAGATCAAGGGCCATAGGCGAATCAATCGGCGCAGAACGGATAACACCCGATTGGAATCCGGGTTCAACCTTGGGTCAGAGCGATGCGCCCAGAGAAAACACGAATATAAATAAAAGAGTTCGCTCATGGTCTAGGCTCCGCGCCTTGAGTCCTTTGTCGTTGACGGTACTGGTAATAAAACTTGCGTTTTAGAAGGCCGCCGGGATCGTCCGGGATACGCCGCAGCCATTGCTCCTCGGCCTGGCGGGTTTCATCTGTCTTACCCGTTTCCGCTGTTGCCGCAGCGGCTTCCCGCTCACCGCTTTCGTCGGGCCGTCTATCCTGTGCTTGGCCGGCGGTCTGTTGCGGGTCGGACCCGTCGTCGGGCGTTTTTTCGCCATTCTTATCCGGCCGATCTTGCGCCTTGCTTTCCGATCCGGAGGCGGCGTCGGCGCTTTCGGGCGAATTGTTTTCACCGTTCGAGCCATCGTCCCGCGGCTGGGCGTCCTGTTCCTTGCCCGCTTGTTCGTGTGGTTTTTCCTCTTCGTTTTTTCGATCCTGACCGTCCGATGGCCCTTGCGGCGATTGCGAAGACTTGGATTCGGATTCCGAGCCCGAATCCTTCTGACTTTTCTGCTGTTCTTCGTGCTGCTTCTTCTGCTGTTCCAGGGCTTTTTCGACGAGTTCCTTGTTGTAGTGGGCGTCCGCATGGCCAGGATCCAGCTCCAGGGCTTTCTGGTAAGCCTTGATGGCCTCGTTGTAACGTCCCTGCCGGGCCAGGGCGTTGCCGCGATTATAATGGCCGGTCGCCGAATGCGACTCCTCTAAGAGTTTGGCCGCGTCCTCATAGCGTCCGGCCTTGTACTGGGCGGCCGCTTTCCATTCGGAATTTTGAAATTTTTTCGCCGCTTCATCGTAATTCTCGGCTTGAAAGGCTTGCCGAGCCTGTTGGTCGGGCCTTTGCCACAGGTTATGCCAGTCCAGCGCCTGGGCATCGTTCGGAACCGGGGCTGCCAGAACCAACAGCCAGGCGGCGAGCCATCCGCGCCGGAACGACAAGGCCGCGAGCGGCAGTAGGGCCAGCAGCAGCCAGACACCCGGTTCCTTCCATTGGTCCACGTTCAGGGTCTTTTCGTTCTGCGTATCGGCGGCGGCATGCTGTTCGAAAAATCCCAATAGCGCATCGAGATCGCCCGCAGTGGCGGTGAGATTCCGATAGATGCCGCCCCCGGCTCGGGCCAGCTTCCGCAGCGCGTCGGTATCGAGCCGCGGAACCACGATATTGCCGGTATCGTCCTTCAAGAATCCGCCTTCGGGCATGGGAACCGGCGCGCCCTCCTCGGTGCCGACGCCCAGCACGGAAATGCGATAACCCTCGGTTTTCAGCCGGTGCGCTGCCTCCTCGGCCTCCGCCGCCCGTTCTCCGGCGGTGACCAGCAGGATATCGCCGGACCGCAGGCCGGCTTGCCTCAAGAGCCGCGCAGCGGATTCCAGCGCAAGATCGATGCGAGTTCCCTGTACGGGCATCAGGCCGGAGTTTAGGGCGAAGAGTTGCGCGGCGATGGTGGCCGCATCGTCGGTCAGCGGCGTGACGGTGAACGCATCGCCGGCATAGACGACCAAAGCGGTTTGACCGTCCTTGCGCGTCTTCAGGATATCGGCAATCTTGTAGCGGGCACGCTCCAGACGGGTCGGCTTGAGATCGACCGCCTCCATGGCCGAAGAAAGGTCGAGTACGATGACCACGGCCGCGATATTGCGAAAAGCCGGTGCGGGCAGACGCTCCCAAACCGGCCCCGCCAAAGCCATGATGGCGACGATGCCGCCCAAGGCCGCGGCGAACAGCGGATGGCGGCTCGCTCGGCCGTCCCCGCCGATGAGTACGTGGGGCAGCAGCGCATCATCGCAGATGCCTTTCCAGTCTCCGGTGCTCCGGCGGCGCCGGTACAACCCCCAAAGTATCGCCGCGAGCGGGAGGACGGCCAAAAGCCACCAGGGCCTCAAGAAATGAAACTCGTTCATCGGCAATCGTTGTCGCGATTCATGGATTCAGCGTCGTAGCCCATCATCTCCGGCCCAAGCAGTCATTCTCGCAATTTGGTTACCGCCAACGCAGCCGCCAATAGCAGCGCGGCGGCCAGGGGCCAGTGATAGAGCTCGGTCCGCGGCCGGTAAAAATGCTTTGTCCGTTCCACCGGCTCCAGTTCGTCCAACAGTGCGTAAATATTCTCCAATTCGTTGGTATCCCGCGCCCGGAAGTAGCGACCGCCGGTTTTTTCGGCGATGGCGTTCATGGCTTCCTCGTCGAGGTCCTGGGACGGATTCACGCGCCGCGTGCCGAAAAGATCGTTGACGATCATCTGATCGGCCCCGACGCCTATGGTATAGATTTTTAGCTTCTCGCGCGCCGCGACTTCGGCCGCTTGCAGGGGGGAAACCGCGCCGGCGGTGTTGGCCCCGTCGCTGAGCAGTATCAGAACCCGCTGTTCGGCGGGATTGTCCCTAAGGCGCTTGGCGGCGAGGCCGATGGCGTCGCCGATGGCGGTCTTGTCGCCGGCGAGTCCGATGACCGCTTCGTCCAGCAGGATGTGCACCGTGGTGCGGTCGAAGGTCAACGGGGCTTGCAGGTAGGCCTGCTCGCCGAACAGGATCAGCCCGATGCGGTCGCCCACGCGCCGTTCGATGAACTGGCCAGCCACCCATTGGGTTGCGGTGAGGCGATCCACTGCCCGGCCATGGAGGAAGAAGTCCTCGATTTCCATACTGCCGGAAAGATCGACCGCCAGCATCAGATCGCGGCCGCTGACCGCCTGCTCGATAGGCTCGCCGAGCCACTGCGGGCGGGCCGCGGCGCTGACCAGCAACACCCAGCCGGCGACGGCGATCCAAATGGCATGCGGCTTGGTTTTCGTTACGCCCTGGCTTGACGGAAGGCTATCGAATTCCTCGAGAAACGGCGTCCGCAGCGCCGCGCCGCCCGGCTCCGGCGCGGCGGGCAGCCAGCGGCGCATCAGCCAGGGCAAGGGCAAAACCAGAAAGACCCAGATCCAGGCGAATTCGATCATGGTTCGGTGGCGGCCTGCTGAGGAGCGGAATTTTTCCGGGGCGGCACGATGGTTCGAGGCAGGGCTTTAAGCCAGTCGCGGCAAAGCGCGATCAGGCGATCCATATCCGCATCGCCCACCGGCCGGTAGGGCGCATCCAGCAGCGCCCGGCCGACACCCCGAGAAAAGCGGGGCGTTCCGAGCGGCCGGTCCAGCCATTCGAGCCAGTCCTCGCCGGTCAGCCCCGCCACATCTTCTCGAGGGTAGGCGCTCAAACCGGCCCGGCGCAGCAGGATGGACAGTCTTCTCAATTTTTCGGTCATGCCCAGCGTCGAATCCTTTTGCAGCGCGTCCAGCTCCCGCAAGGCGAGCTTCGCCACCGTGACCTGCCGCCAGCGGCGAATAAGCCATACCGCAGTCGCGATCAGCAAAACCGCCGCGACCGATACGATCCACCAGCCGATCGCGGGCGGCCACCAGCTTATCGGGTCCGGCAGATGAATATCGCGTAGCGGCAAGGTTTCCATGATCAGGCGTGGAAAAGCGACGGGCGGCTGCTCTGCTGCAAAACGAAAAAAGGCTCGTCCGTGGTGCGGCAGGCAACCAAGCGTATGCCGTGCCGGCGGGCCAGCTCGCGCAGCCGTTCCTCGCGGACCCGGAACGAATGTTCATAGACGTCGGCGGTCCGCGCATCGGCATTCAGCAAAACATCGCGGCGGCCGTTGCTGAACCGGTGAGGTCCCAGAGGCAGGCGTTGCTCCAACGGATCGAAGATGAACACCAGCACCAGATCGCAGTGGCGGGACAACCGGCTCAGGCTCGCCTCGCCGGCGGCGGTCAGATGCCGGAAATCGCTGAACACGAACACCAGGCTGCCCGGTCGCGCGTGGCGCGGCAGACGAATCAGTGCGTCTTGCAAGGCAGTCTCCGGCGTGTCGTCGCTTCGGGGGGACGCTTGGTCGACCAGCATTTTGAGGAGTCTCAACACCGCACGGTGGCCGTGCTCAGGTTTGAGCTCGATGCTTTCCGCCTCGGAGAAAATCTGTCCGCCGACGCGATCGCCATGCCTTCGGGCGCTCCAGGCGATGAGCGCCGAGAGCCTGGCCGCCATCGCCGATTTGAACATGCCACGGGTTGCGAAGAACATCGCCGATCGGTAGTCCACCGTCAGAAAAACCGGCCTTTCGCGCTCTTCGCGGAAAAGCTTGGTATGCGGCTTGCCGGTGCGCGCCGTGACGCGCCAGTCCAGGTTGCGGACATCGTCGCCCTGGGCGTAGAGCCGCGTTTCGTCGAACTCCATGCCGCGCCCCTTGAAAGCCGAGAGATACTGCCCGCTCTGCAAGGCGCGTACGGTCGGCCGGGCCAGCGTCAATCCCGCCGCGGGCTGGCTGAGCCGGATCAAATCCTCGAGCGTCGGCCGGACCAGCGAGTTGTCGGGCTTCGTCGTCGCCACCGAGCTTCCGGATGATGGGGTGGGCATGGAGGTAAAGGGTTAATTCAGAAAACGCTGCAACACATTATCCAGGAAATTCCAGCCGGTGTCGGTGCAGCGAATGGCACCGTCGCGCCGTTCGACTAATTCGGCGGCGATGCAGTCGGAAAGTTCCGGTTCCAGGGCAGCCAAGGGTAACCCGGTGTATTTGCCGAACGCCGCTTCGGCGAAACCTTCCCGGAGGCGGAGGTGATTCATCAGAAATTCGAACGGCAGGTCTTCCCTCGGGACCGCGGCCCGCCCGCCCTGCCGATCCGGTCGGCCGGCGAACTCGAGATAATGCTGCGGGTGTTTGATCTTCCAGGTCCGCATTATGGATTGCTCCGCCGCGTTCGTAATCTTGCCGTGAGCGCCCGCGCCGATGCCCAAGTAATCTCCGAAACGCCAATAATTGAGATTGTGCCGGCAGCGGTACCCTTCCCGAGCATAGGCGGATACCTCGTACTGGCGATAGCCATGATCCGCCAAAAGCGCCTGACAGCTTTGCTGCATGGCCCAGATGCGATCGTCCTCCGGCAGGCGTGGCGGGTACTTGTGGAACACGGTGTTGGGTTCCAGGGTGAGCTGATAGAACGAGATATGGGTCGGGTTCAGGCCCACTGCGGTTCGAATGTCCGTCAGCGCCTCGTCCACGGTTTGGTTCGGCAGCCCGAACATCAGGTCCAGATTGAAGTTCTCGAATCCCGCTGAGTGCGCGATTTCGGCGGCGAGCCGCGCCTCTCGGCTATCGTGGATGCGGCCCAGTTTTTTCAGATGCGTGTCATGAAAGCTCTGGATGCCGATCGACAAGCGGTTCACCCCGGCCTCGCGAAAACCCTGGAATTTGGCGATCTCCGCAGTGCCGGGGTTGGCTTCCATGGTGACCTCGGCATCAGCCGCTATGTCGAGCCGTAACCGAATCCCCTCCAAAAGAGCGCGGATCGCGGCCGGACTAAAAAGGCTGGGGGTGCCGCCGCCGATGAATATCGTTTCCACCCGTCGCCCTGCGACGGAAGGCGCTTGTTGTTCGAGATCGGCAAGCAGCGCCTTCGCGTATTCGTGTTCGGGCAGCGCGGTGTCTGCCGCGTGCGAATTGAAGTCGCAATAAGGGCATTTTCTTACGCACCAAGGCACGTGGATGTAAAGGCTGAGCGGGGGTGTCGAAAGCATGGTTTGGGGGTATTTTAACCCGAGATCCGAAGAATAAATGGGCGGGAGGCTGCGTCGGCACCCCGGAATTCGCTGTGCCGACTGCCCGGATCAAGTCCGCAGTGCGTAATAGGCAAGCAGTCCGTAGCAAGTGGCGGCGGTTCCGCCGTGCAGCAGAATCAAGGCCCTAGGCTGAATGCCTTTGGCCCGTTGAAACGAAATGTACAGTCCGGCGGCGATAATGACCAGCGCCAGGCCGATAATCACGTAGAGCCGGGTATCGCCTTTCAGGGCGACCATGATCACCAGAGTCGATCCCAGCAACGCCAAGCCGCCGTGTATCAGGGCGTACAACCGGGAACTGCCCCTTCCCTTGAAGGCGTCGATTCCCATGCCCGCCCCCATGAACGCCACCAAAGTAAAAACCGCAACCGACAACATCAGCATGATCTTCTCCTTGACAACCGGATGTTGGACAAGGTTTCGATTGTAGGGAGGGGACGATTGAACGGCAAGTCGCGCCGGCCGTTCAAATTACTTATTCCGCGGAAAGCCCCGTGAGTCGGTCTTCGAGACGGCGGACGATGGTCTCCACGATCGCTTCCGGCGTTTGCCGAATATCGATCGTGATGGCGTCGGAGGGTTCCTCGAGTGCCGCGAACTGGCTGGGAAGAAGGTCTAGCGGCATGAAGTGCTCCTGCCGGCGCGCGAGTCGTTCGCGGATGAGTTCGAAAGAACCTTTCAGATACACGAAGACCACTTCGCGGTGTCCTCGCGCGAGGCGCTCCCGGTAGGAATGCCGCAGCGCGGAGCAGGCGATGACGGCGGAACGCCCAGTCGCTATGGACGTTTCTATCAGCTCGGCGAGCCGGTCGAGCCAGGGTTCCCGGTCGGCATCCGTCAAAGGCTGGCCTCGCGCCATTTTCTCGATGTTTTGCACGGGATGGAAATCGTCCCCGTCGAAGAACGGCCAACGCAGGCGCTCGGCGAGCCGCTGGCCGATGGTCGATTTTCCGGAGCCCGAGACTCCGAGGAGTACGACGATGGCGATTGGACGGTCCATTATTAAGCTTGACGAAGCACGATGGCCATCGACGGCTCGACGAAACCAGCGGTAAAGGAGTCCACCGTTCTTGCCTCAGTTCGCCTGCGAACCGGAGTCCGGAAGCGTTTGCAGCACTTTCCCATAGCGTTCTTCCAGATCGGCGCGGTCGCTGGCGTCCGGCAGATTGGTCAGCGTGTCCTTATAGATCAAGCGCGCGTGCCGTGCCAGAGCGTTACGATAAGGCTCGGGCAGTTCGGCCTCGGCCAGAACGGCGATCATGTCCAGGAGGCGAATCGCCACGGCCTCGTTCTTCCTGGCGTGCTGGCGCAACTGATTGAACGCTGCATCGAGGATGCCTTCGTAGGTGTAAGGATCGGTCACGACGCAGATGCGCCCGTCTGCACCGCGGCAGAGCGGGGAAGTCAGCTTCCGGCCGGCGAGAAACGACAGCGCCGCTCCCAGCCAATCGATACAGTTGACGGCGGTGAAGGGATCGTTGATGCCGGGCGAAAGAGCGCGGACCGCCACTTCCACCAACTGGTCGACGGCAAACTCGGCATCCTGGATCAACGTGCGCTGAGGTCCTAAAAGAAAGCATTCTCCGATCTCTTCGACGATCGCCTCCGTTACCGCTTCGCGCGGCGAAGCCAAAGCCAGCACATGGCCTTCGATGATGAACTGGCCCGGCCGTTTGAGCAGATGCACGAGCAGATTGTG
Organism: Methylocaldum sp. RMAD-M; assembly: GCF_017832375.1. Taxonomy (NCBI): domain Bacteria; kingdom Pseudomonadati; phylum Pseudomonadota; class Gammaproteobacteria; order Methylococcales; family Methylococcaceae; genus Methylocaldum; species Methylocaldum sp. RMAD-M. The sequence continues at coordinate 78,770 of NZ_JAFIBZ010000019.1, forward strand.
CCGCTCGGCAATGTCCCGAATCCGCTCCAGTTCGATGGCGTCCAGGTAGCCGTTGCCGGGCGCCGGAATGCCGGAGGCGTGCTCCGCAAAATCGGTCGGCAGTTGCCGCTCCTCGTCCGCGGGATTATTCCGCCCGCCGGGATCGGAAGCTTCCGGAAACAAGTTGCCGAAAGTCTCGATCAAGCGTGCGCCGACATTCTCGACGATGTTCGGCGCCTGTATGAATGTGGCGACCCGGTGGATGAAATAGATCAGCAGCCCGAAACTGAGCACCCCGAGCACCAGAGCGACGCTGACCGAAAGATGGGGAATTTCCGCCCCGTCATCGGTCGAACGGACTCGGGTCAGCACCAAAATGGCGTAGATGAAGGTCGCGATGAACCCGCCGAAAACGATCTGCGTACCCCCTTGCCGCATGAAGTTCGGCAGCAGGCGCGGGCCGAATTGCGACGAGGCGTTGGAGAGCACCAGCATGGCGATGGAAAACACCACCCCCGCCACCGTGATCGCCGAGGACGCCAACGTGGACAAAATCGCTTGAGCCCCCGGTGCGTCCATCACGTAAAGATCGGAGAGAAACGGCAGATATCGCTCGCGGGCCTCCTGATCGACCAGAAACAGCAAGACCGCCAGGATCGCGGCCGTAACCGACATCAAGGCGGGGACGAACCAGTAGCTCGAGCGGAGCGTCTCCCAGAGCTGGACCAGGCGAAGTTTCATGGTTGTTTGGACCGCGCGGGAGCGCCCGCGATTCCGTAACGGTCTGGCAAGCGCTTCATCGGATGCATCGATACGTCCCGGTTTCGTTGTATCCCATACATGGTACGATCAGACTTTTGTCCTTGTCTTCATCGCAAGGAGCTCGATAAGCGCCGGATCGACCGCCAATAAACGATCCTTCCGAAGATCGCGCGAACCAAGCGCGCCGTTTCCTGTCCATCGAGTGGACTTGCTCGCCGGGTCCAATTCCTTGCTGAACAACAATAAACGAGACATCTGATGGAAATTGCCGGAATCTTCATGTTGCTCATCCAGATCGGATTCGCCGTTCACGCGATCCGCCACGGCCATCCGATTTTCTGGGTATTTCTAATTATCTTCCTGCCCTTGCTCGGCTGCATTCTTTATTCGGTGATGGTGCTGCTGCCCGAAGTGATCCAAAGCCGCACCGCCCGGCAGGGTTCCAAGGCCCTGCTGAGAACGCTCGATCCACAAAAGGAGCTCCGAAAACGCCGCGAAGCATTGGAGGTCTCGGACACCATAGGCAACCGGAGCGCACTGGCACACGAATATCTCAGGCATGGCATGCTCGACGAAGCCATCGAACTTTACGAGAGCTCCCTCACCGGGATGTACCGCGCCGATCCCGACCTCTTGCTTGGCCTGGCCAAGGCGCTGGTGGAAGCGAACAATTTCGGACGGGCGCGGGAAACGCTCGAAATGCTGTTCGGGGCTAATCCGGAATTCGAAAACCAGGAGGCGCATCTGCTTTACGCCCGCTCGCTCGAAGCGCTCGGCGAACTGGATCGGGCCTTGGACGAATACCGGGCACTGGCTAAATATTCCGCAGGCGCCGAAGCCAAATGCCGCCATGCCCTGCTGCTGAAACGCATGGGAAAAACATCGGAGGCGCGGGCGCTGTTCGAGGACATCCTCAAGGACGCAAAGATCGCATCCAGGCACAGCCACCGGTTGAACAAGGAGTGGGTGGATATCGCGAAGCGGGAGGTGGCGTAGGTCAGTCCGGTTTGAAGGCTCGAACGATGCGCTTCGTGCCTCAGGGTCATAGGATGTGCTGACGAAGGAAGCGCATCGTTCGCGATTGATGCGCTTCACTTCGTTCAGCACCTACTTGAACTATTGGGGTCTTGAACGGCTTAATCGCTTCGCTTGCAAGGTTTTTCGCCAGCGGTTTACTAAGTTATACATCTCAGGGCGGAGTAAAGTTCTCCGGCACTTAGAGTAGTTAGTAGTTAGCTAATAGCATCAATGAAGAAAACAAAACAAAAATGGCAGTTCCAACTTACGACAAGTTTATCGAACCAATACTTCGATTTTTAGCCTTACGGCCAAATGGGGCGCCTGCACGAGAGGCTCATGAATCTGCAGCTAGCGCACTCGCCATTTCGGAAAGCGACAAGCAGGAACTGCTGCCAAGCGGAACGCAGCCAGTTTATAAGAACCGCGCAGGGTGGGCTCACGACAGGCTGAAAAGAGCAGGGCTTTCCAGTAGCCCTCGCCGTGGCTACTGGCGGCTAACTGCCGACGGGATGGCATACGCTGCGAGTCATCCCACCCCATTACCTCCCGAGGAAGTTGAGAAACTTGCGATTGGGTTTATGGACGTTAGACTTCGCCAGCCTCTGGGTTCAGACGCACTTAGCCCTTCAGGGCAGACCACCACGTCTTCGATCTCGGCCGTAGCTAGCCCTGACGACCGTCTCGGCGAGGCGATCGCCGAGCTTCGTCGCTCAGTCGCAGCGGAACTGCTCGAATCGCTTTCCGTTGTTTCTCCGAAATTCTTTGAAACCATTGTCCTTGATCTTCTACATCGCATGGGATACGGCGCGAGCCGAGCAGATCTTCAACGGGTTGGGGGCTCCGGCGACGGTGGAATCGATGGGATCATTTCGCTAGACAAGCTCGGATTGGAGAAGGTTTATGTTCAGGCGAAGCGTTGGCAGCAAGCGGTTGGTCGCCCGGAAGTTCAGGCCTTTTATGGTGCGCTCGCTGGGCAACGCGCTAATAAAGGCGTATTTATTACAACTTCATCCTACACAACGCAAGCAGTAGAGTTTGCAAGGTCGGTTGAGCGCATCGTTTTAGTCGACGGAGCGCGGCTTGCAGAGTTGATGATGGATTATGAAGTCGGGGTTTCATCCCGCACCGTCAAGGTGCCAAAGCTTGATAGCGACTACTTCGATGAAGAATCGACCTAATTCGTCATGCCCAAGCGGTAAGGATTCACAGGACCATAGGATGCGCTGACCAAAGCACGGGCCAATTACAGGGCCGTTCGCGATTGATGCGCTTCACTTCGTTCAGCACATCCTACGCAAGGTGGTTTGAATCGCCGCCGCTTCGTTTCCCTCACCGACCTGAGGCCTAAAGCCTCCGATTCGATCGTCACGCTTCCTCGTGTACCGGCAATACTGACGGCAACCGACACCTTGCCATCGACCGATTGCTCCGATGAATAAGCGTTGCGCTCGATCGGACATGATGGTTTATTGTTAGGCCGGGCTGATGCGGGTTGACCGCGGATGTAACAAATAATTAACAGATCGGCGCAAACCCGCTCCGGCTGGGTACAATAGCCGATTTTCGGCTTGCAACATACGCGACATGAAAGTCCTGCACTGCACATGGATTCCCGAGTGTACCGACGAGTTCGTCCAGCCGGGCGATTTTTGGCTTTGGATAGAGCATGACGGCGAACCCGCCGACGTCTCTGGAGCCGCGAACCGTCATCCTCGGCACCTCACCAAAGCGGAGCTGGTGGCTTTTCTCGAAGGCGAACTCGGGCTGGACGTTTCACCTTATGAACGCCGGTTTCATTTCGCGCCGCAGACGGTCCTTTTGCCGACGGTCGACGGTCGGCCGCTGCCGGGCCTAGAGTTGGAAAGCGGAGTGGACGAAGAGCCCATCGAAGCGGCTTTGACGGGCTGGGAAGTGGACGGCTATCGCCTGGCCCACCCTTTCAAACAGCTCGGCGAGTTGCGTTTTCTGTCGGCTTACCGGACCTCGCAGACCAAGGCGGGCATCGATCTGCTATTTTGGCATTACTTCACGCAGTCGCTGAAGTCGGTGATCGTGAAGGATCGCTATATCCCGGCGCTGCTCTATCGAACCATGCCGCCCGAAGGCTATGAAATCTACGCCGGCTGGGAAATCGTTTCCGACAGTTATGAACGCCTGATTCGGGAGGCCGTCGAGCGGATGCCTCCGGTTTGTGCGTCGGCCGGCGGTTTTTTTTACGAGAGCGCCAGTCTGCTCAAGCATTGCGCCGATGTCCTGGTGCATCGCACTATCGTCCAGGCGGCGTCTGCCACCAAGTTGGGCCGCAAGATCGAGGGCACGCTGTTGAATGCCTGCCGCAACGGCGCGCCGGCCGGGCATCCGTGGAAAACCGACGAGGGTATCGAGCTCTACAGGCAATGGCTCGGCTGGCGGCGCAATCTGCTCGGGCGCCGCGAGGAAGCGGACCTGGAGTTGGTGTTCCGCTTGCAGGAAGCAGTCTCCGAGGACGATGCCTGGCGATTGGAAATTCTCCTCTCGCCGCGCCGCGATCCCGCCCTGCGCCTGCCTTTGGCCGAATACTGGGGGCTGCGCGCCGAGGAGAAACAGGCTTTCGCCAAGCCGGTCGGTCCGGAGTTCGAGAAAAACCTGCTGCTCGGCTTGGGCCAGGCGGCTCGCATCTATCCGAAATTGTGGGAAGGCTTGGACGAAGAGCGCCCCACCGGGGTCGATCTGGCTTTGGAAGAGGCCTTCGCGTTTCTCCAAGAGGATGCCTGGGTATTGGAAGATGCCGGGTTTACCGTCATGGTGCCCACCTGGTGGACTCCGCAAGGGCGGCGACGTACCAGAATCCGCCTTTACGCCAGCCGCCGCAGCCCCTCGGATGCGGGTACTCGGCGCGATTTGGGCTTGCAGAACCTGATCGCATACCGCTACGAGCTGGCGCTGGGAGCGGAGACCATCGACGAGGCCGAATGGGAACGCCTGGTCGAAAGCAAGACGCCGCTGGTTCGCTACCGCGGTCAGTGGCTGACGCTGGATCGGGAAAAGATGCGCACGATGCTGGAGTTCTGGCGCAAGCACCGGAGCGAGGACGGCGGCATGAGCCTGCCGGAACTGATGCGGAAGACGGCGGAGGATTCGGATCTTTTCGAGATCGATCCCCAGGGAACGTTGCTGGAAATGCTGGGGAAGCTCCGCGATCACAGCCAGCTGCAGCCGGTGGACGATCCGCCGGGCCTGGTCGCGCGGCTTCGGGATTACCAGCGGCGCGGGCTCGCCTGGCTCTGTTATCTCGAAAGCCTGGGGCTGAACGGATGCCTGGCGGACGACATGGGCCTCGGGAAAACCGTGCAGGTAATCGCGCGCTTGGTTCACGAGCGGGTCGAGACGAATCAGCATGCCCCGACCTTGCTGGTCGTGCCCACGTCGGTGATCGGCAACTGGAAGAAAGAGCTCGAGCGTTTCGCGCCCGGCCTACGCGCCATCGTCCATCACGGCGGCGGACGTTTTCGGGATGTCGGACGTTTTCGGGAGATCTGCGCGGAGCACGATGCGGTTATCACGTCCTATGCCTTAGTGCGACGGGACGAGAAACTGTTTTCCCAGATCCGATGGGCGCGGATCGTGCTCGATGAGGCCCAGAATATCAAGAACCCCTTGTCCGCCCAGACCAAGGCGGTTTTGAGGCTCAATGCGGAGCATCGCCTGGCCTTGACCGGAACCCCGGTGGAGAATCGGCTGCTCGACCTGTGGTCGATCTTCAATTTTCTGAATCCCGGTTATTTGGGCAAGCAGACCCAGTTCCGCCAGCGTTACGAGCTTCCGATCCAGCGCGATAACGATCCGGCTCAGACCGAGACCCTGAAACAGCTGATCGAGCCGTTCGTCCTGCGCCGCGTCAAAACCGATCCCAATATCATCAAGGACCTGCCCGACAAGGTCGAAAACAAGCAGTTCTGTCATCTCTGCAAAGAGCAGGCCTCGCTCTACGAGGCCGTGGTGCGGGACGTGGAGCAGCGCCTGACGATGGCCGAAGGTATCGGTCGGCAGGGCTTGATGCTGTCGGCACTGATGAGGCTCAAGCAGGTGTGCAACCATCCCGCCCAATTTTTGCGCGACGGCAGCGAGTTCACGCCCGAGCGTTCTCCGAAACTCGATCGGTTGCACGACATGTTGACCGACGTGATCGCCGAGACCGAAAGCGCTCTGGTGTTCACCCAGTTCGCCGAAGTCGGCGAGAGCCTGTACAAATACTTGCGCGATGCCTTGGGCTGCCCGGTATTTTACCTGCACGGCGGAACGCCGCCGGCAAAGCGCGAGCGGATGATTTCCGAATTTCAGGATCCGGATACCGAGCCCGGCGTGTTCATATTGTCCTTGAAGGCGGGCGGGGTGGGCATCACGCTAACCAAGGCCAACCACGTTTTTCACTTCGATCGCTGGTGGAATCCGGCGGTCGAGGACCAAGCCACCGACCGCGCCTTTCGAATCGGGCAGTGCAAGAATGTTTTCGTCCACAAATTCATCACCATAGGGACGCTGGAGGAGCGTATCGATCGTATGATCGAAGACAAGAAACAGGTGGCTTCGCTGATCGTCGGAAATGATGAATCCTGGCTGACGCGACTCGACAACGAGGCCTTCAAGGAACTGATCGCCCTGAATCGTCAAGCCGTTATGGAGTAGCCCATGAGCAAGATCGGCAAGACCTGGTGGGGCCAGCGGTTCATCGAAGCGATGGAAACATTCACCGACCCGAAGCGGCTGATGCGTGGGCGCCAGTATCTCAGCACCCACCGCATTCTCGGATGGCGGGTGGAGCAGAACAAAGTCCTGGCGCGGGTGCGGGGACGGATGAGCCCCTACCTCGGATTTTACGAGGAGCCCATCTATGAGATTCACATCGAGTTCCTGTCCCTGCCGGCGTCCGCCTGGGATAACGCCATCCGGCTCATCGGGAGTCGTGCGGGATTTCTGGCCCGCTTGCTTCTCAACGAAATGCCGGACGAGATCGAAAAGCCGTTCGAGAATCTGGAAATCGATCTCCTGCCGCGGAGCCGCAAAGACATCAAGACGCGCTGTTCATGTCCCGATCCGGAAAATCCGTGCAAACACATTGCCGCTTTGTATTACCTGCTCGCCTCGCGGCTGGATCACGATCCCTTTCTATTGTTCGAACTCCGGGGACTTCCCCGCGCCGAACTGGCCCGGCGACTTCAGAGCACGCCCTTGGGGGCGGCGCTAGCTACCGCCTTGACGGAGAACGGGGGCGAATTGTACCCGGCGGAGTCCTACTTCAGTCGTCCCTTGCCCAGCACCGTGCCGGACACAGTCGTTCCCAGGGACTACTGGCGCGGCGCGAAAAAACTGCCCTCCGGCGTGGAACCGCCGGAACCCGCTCCGGTTTCGGGCATTCTGGTCAAAAAAGGCGGCGATTTCCCGCCGTTCTGGCCCAAGGACGTGTCCTTCGTCGACGTGATGGAGGCCTTTTACGAGCAGGTCAGGAAAAAGGCGAAGGATTGGATGTGAACGAAGCGACCGGCAATCGGGAAAATCCATCGATGTTGTCGGCCGTCCACGCAAGTTCCTCATATGCTTTTTCGTCAGCCGGGGCATTCAAGTCGCCGGCGAAATCATGGAAGCCTGATCCCATTTGCCAAGCGGGCTAGCGGCAGTTTGACCCGAAGGGTTTGCTAAGTACATCCCATAAAGTTCTGCGGAAAGGGCGTACACTGGTGGCATGAAAGCCATCCTGATCCCCCCGTTGGGCAAAGCGCAACAGAGTGA
>NZ_JAFIBZ010000020.1:0-86163 GCF_017832375.1 Methylocaldum sp. RMAD-M
CATCGAGGGAGTCGTGTTCAAGGATGGAGTTCAGGAAGACGTCGAGAAAGTCGCCGCCTGAGCCCACCCCCGTACACAACATTTGACCATTACTCAACGCCCAAAGAGCATGACGGTCAAGTCGGTGAAATACGGAAAACCTTGTAGGACTAGGCTTACACGCCAAACCCCCTCAAGTGAAGCCGGCTGGACGGGGAAATCTTTCCTGACATGACCCGGCGGGAGACATGGCGGTGGATCGGCAAGGGATTGCCGACCCACCGCTTATTTTCGCCTACATATTGAAGCGCGGCGATTGCCCAATCCACTCTGCCAGGCGTTAGGTAAGCTCTGAACAAGTGGATTCCGTTCATGCCCTTCGACAGGCTCAGGAGAGCGTTCGACAAGCCTGTCCTGAGCCTGTCGAAGGACTTAATCAGAGCTTCCTTAGTGAAAAATGCCCACTAAAGACACGATTGCGATGGGAAAGGCAGACGTGCCGCAGGCGATCACTCGTCGCCAAAAATTGGTCGTTTTGGTGACGAGGGCGCCCCAAAGGTTTTGGTAAAAAGGGCGGCGCGACCGCGTGGAAGCCTAAGTACATTCAGGGAAGTCTTGCGGCATACGCACCACTGCAGGAGAAATCCGCCAATCGAACTAATTTGTCGAGATTCCGCAAAAGTGTATGGAATGTACTTAGAGCGTTTTTCATCCCGGTGTACGGCTTCGTGTCGGGAGGGAAGAACGTAGGTCGGCAATCCCTTGCCGACTTATCGGCTCGGCAAAGGGTTTTGTCGGCAAGGGATTGCCGACCTACCTGTCGGGCGCTCTGACACCCAATCGGAAAATGCTCTAATGGTTCGGCGGCGTCTGGGCTAATGCCGCGATTTCCCGTTTCGCCCGCTCGACGCCGTCGGGGTCTGCGTTCAGCGCGACGATCCGCTGCCAGTAGTCCGTCGCGGCTTGCGGGTTGTTCCGCAGGGCTTCGATGCGGGCCGCCGTCTCGAAAAAGGCGGATCGGGCCGACGGCGGGTAGGCATCCGGTCTCGTCTCGATCTGTTTTTCCAGGCGTGCCCGGGTATCGAGGGCACGTTGCATGGAACCGTACATGTCGACCTCGGCGTCCGTATTCATCTGCACGAGCAGCACCGTGAAGTCGTCAGGCGCCTTTTGGGCGGCTTCGTCGAGGTCCTTCAGACAATCCCAGACCAGGTACAGCTTTTCCATGCCGAGCAGCCATGGCGCGGTTCGGCCGGCGATCTTGCACTCGTTCGCTGCGAACCAGGCTTTCGCCGTCATATCGTCCGGATTCTCCTTGACGAGTTCTCGGAGCAGCGCGTCGGCCTCGTCGATCCGATTGTGCATGAAGTCCAGGCGCGCCAGTTCCAGTCGACTGTCGTAGTCGATCTGATGCTCGATCGCCTGGCGCAGCTCGATGTCCGCCGAGGACCACGGCGTCTCCGGAAATTCCTTTCCGCAGCCGCCGATGAAGGCGGCCGCCGCCACGGCAAGCACTGTCTTTTTTTTCATCGTGAACACCTTCAGGTAGTTATCGAAATCAAAGGTAAAGGGCGAACCCGGAATAGACGACGAAGCCGAAGGGAATATCTTGGGTTTCCGATCCGGATGCGCCGCCGTAGTATTGGCCGCCCATGAGAATGGCCGCCCGGTCGAGTATCGGGTAACGCAATAATCCGCCGACCAATACGCCCTGATCCTCGATTCCGTAACGGAGGAAGGCGCGGGCGTCCAGGTCGCCGATCAAATGGCTGTCGGAGATGCGGGCGAACAGATAGTGGCGCTGCATGCGGCCGAGCAGCGTGTTCGCCGTGCCCAGGAATCCGCCGGCCGCAGGCCCCAGGGGGGAGTCGAGCAGCGGCGTGCTCGATCCGGCGGCGTCTTCCAACCGGTCGAACTCCCCTTCGCTATAGCCTTCGCCGTTGTACAGATATTCCACGATAACGTTGACCAGGCTTTCGGTCGTGTACTGTCCGCCCAGAAGGAATTGCGGGCGCCATTCGCGTCGGTCGTCGCGGTCGAATACATAAAAACTCTCGGTTCCGCCGGGCAGGTCGATGCGTCGCGGCAGCGCCGTCCGGCGGCGGTCGCGCACGCTGAATTCGCCGTGCAGTTCGAGCTTGTCGCCGATCGCGGCCGAATAAGATCCGCCCACGAAATTCATGTCTCCGATACGGGCATAGGTGAGCGCCGCGTCGCTGCTGGTGAACTGCTTGCGCAGGCGCAGGGCGTAGGCCCACTCGTAGCGGTTATCCGGTCCGTAGACTTTTTCCCGAGACTTATGGTTGAGCGTGTAGGCGCTGGCGCCCCAGCCGTCCTCCCCGGTCCAGTCGAGGCTGGCGTAGACCTCGCCGTTCCGCTTGTACGAGAAAACCCGGTCTTCGAAATTCAGCTCCTGGTCCTGGAACGGATTGCTGGGGTTCCAGATGTAGCCGGGCCCCCACTTGAAAATGTCGACGCCCCCGCTGAGCACCACGTTGTCGGAAACGTTCCAGTCGAGCGCCGCCGCCTGCGTGTAGAAGTCCGCATCCCCATCCGTGCTGCGTATCCGTTCCTGTCCCCAGAAATCGCCCCGTAGCGTGAAGGGGCCAGAGCCGTAAATGGGCGACAGGCGCAGCCCCAGGATGCCCGTGTGCGCCGGGAAATCCAGAATCCGCCCGTCCGGGTTGAAAGGCGTGTCGTCGCGGGGCGGCGCATACTGCCACGCGGCCTCGGCCTGTCCGCGAACGCCCACACCGCCCAGGTCGAAGGCCGGGGCCGAGGGGCTGAAGGAGGCTGCCGTCAGCATGAGAGCGATTGCGCCGTGGCGGGTCGATTTCATCTCAGCCTGCTGAGCGCCGACACGGTGAACCGGGAAACCGGGAGTTCGGTGACCTTGAACTGCGAATATTCCATGATGGTCTTCTTGCCCGCGCTCAAGGGGTTCTGGATCTCGATGGTGACCAATTGCTCCTTGCCGCCCAAGTCGGGAAGCTTCTCATAGCGCGTATAGCGCGCCGTTTTGAGCAGCTTTCCGGTAGCCGCGAAAAACTCCGCCTGGTAGGGCATGAAGTTCTTCTCCTGTATCCAGAGGTGCAGTTTGTCGTAGGTCGCGAGACTGTCGGGCTTGGCCTTCAGTTCGAGGACATGGCAGGGAATGCCGTCCACGGTCTCTTGCTTCAGGTAGGTCGGATCGTAGTCGCCGGAAAAATCGGTACTGGCGACGTCGCCGTTGGAGGCTTCACCCAGCAGCCGCTGCTGTGGCGTGATGCGAATCGGCTTGCTGCTCAAGGGCGAGTGGAACCAGAGGTTGCTCTGATCCATCAGGAGCGCCTTGCCCCGCTCGCTGACCGGATCGGCGTAGATGATCAGCGAGGTGTGGGCATTCAGGATCTCGGCCTTGAGCAGAAAGGTCTTTTCGGCCTCGTCGGGCTCGATGCTGCGAAGCTTGAGTTCGAAAGCAAACGACTTGCCTTTGAAATTGCGGTATTCGTCGGCTTTCCGAAGCAATTCGACCGCCGACGGAGTTTCGCCCGTCGGCATGTCTTCGGCCGCCACGGAAGCGGACAAGGCCAGCAGCAGAGCGCCGGTCACGAAGAATAAAACGGATTTCATGGGTGTTTCCTCACGAATGGGTAGTGATCAAACGTATCTCAGAGCATCGACGATGGATTTCCGAGCCGCCTGCATGGCCGGCACCAGGGTGGCGAACAGGGCGATCAGGGCGACCGCGCCGACCGAACCGGCCCAGATCCAGGGAACGTACGCGATGCGGAGCGGATAGCCCTTGGATGATCCGGGAGGCGGCGGCATCATGATCTCGAGGGCATTCAGCGAATAGGTCAGGGCGATACCCGCGAGGACGCCCAGTACGGCGCCGAGGACGGCCAGCATCAGGCCTTCGGTCAGGAACTGCCGGACGATGCCGCCGCGATGGGTGCCCATGGCGCGCAGCGTGCCGATTTCGGCGGTGCGCTCCATGACCGTGACGATCATGGTGTTGGCCACGCCGAACACCACGACCACATAAATCACCAGATTGATGAACAGGAAAAAGCCGTCGTATAGATCGACCACCTTCTGGTAGAAGGTGGCCAGCTTATGCCATTCGATCCATTCGATGCCGAGGTCTTGCGCCCGGCTGCGGTCGGCCACGTCCGCCACCACCGCGTCCAAGGCCATGGTCTCGTCCAATAGCGCCACGACGGTGTCGACCGACTGGGTATTGAGAAGTTGCTGCGCGTGCGGGAGCGTCATCATCATGGCGGCATCGTCGTATTCCTTGGCGAAGCTTTGGAAGATGCCCTGGACCGTCACGTCGACCGCATTCATCACTCCGTTGACGGTGGACGCGAGCAGCGAGAGCTGGTCGCCGACCTTGACGTTGAGCGCCTGAGCCAGACCTTCCCCGAGCAATACGCCCTCGGGTTCCTCCTCATCCAGATCGGTGCCGTCTATGATCGTCAGCGCGGAGTTGATCAGCGTTTCCGTCTCCGGGTCGACGCCGCGCACGATGGCCGCCTGGCTATTCTTTTCGTTACCCAGGAGCGCGGTAAATTCGAGCCTGCGCGAAGTCATTTGTACGTGGGAGTTGCTCTCCAGGAGCTCCTTGACCCGTTCGGCCTGCTCCAGCGGCATGCGGTAGCGGTCGGGGTCTTGCCTATGGTTCGCTTCGTAGCCCGCGCGGTGGATTTGGAGATGCCCGTACTGGCTGCGAATCACGGATTCCCGAAGGCCGATATAATTAGCCTCAACGAAACCGCCGAACAGGATGATGCCGGTGACGCCCGAGAGAATCGTCAGTAGGGCGAACAGCGAACGACGCTTGTGGCGGAGAATGTTGCGCCAGGCAACCTTGATCAGAAACATGCCGCCGTCCTCCCCTGAGTTCCCGCCGTCGCGTCGTTCTCGATCTTGCCGTCCCGCAGCAGGATGCAGCGTTCGGCATTTTCCAGAAGTTCCCGGTTATGGGTGCAGATGATCACCGTCGAGCCCTGCTCGCGAGAGAGGTCCAGCATGAGCTGTATGATCGCTTCGCCGGTAGTGGAATCCAGATTGGCCGTCGGCTCGTCCGCGATGAGAAGGCGCGGATGATGGACCAGCGCGCGGGCGATGGCGACCCGCTGCCGCTGCCCGCCGGAGAGCTCGTTCGGATAGTGCTTGGCGTGTCCGAGCAGCCCCACGGCCTCGAGCATGCCTTCGACCCGGCTGCGGCGTTTCTTGGCGCTTTTCTCGCCGTTTAGGAGCAAGGGATATTCCACGTTCTCGAATACCGTCAGCACCGGCAGCAGATTGAAATTCTGAAAAACGAAGCCGATGTAGCGCGCGCGGAAGTCGGCTAGCGCCCGATCGTCGGCGGAGGCGACATCGCGTCCCGCGACGACGATACGTCCCTGATCGAAGCGGTCGAGACAGCCGATGATGTGGAGCAGCGTCGATTTTCCGCTGCCCGAGGGGCCGCCCAGGAACAAGCGCTCGCCTTCGTTCACGGCGAGGGAAACGCCGCGGAGCGCATGCACCTGGCTCTCGCCGAGCCAGTAGGTCTTGTGCAATTCGCTTATTTGAATGAAGCCCATAGGTTTTTCGTTCTCGTGTGATTCGCTCGTGGTCTTTGAAACTCGCGGCATTCCCGTGTCTAGATGATCAAACCGTCATCCACCCGCAGCACTTGCCCGGTCATCCAATGGCCGCCGCGAGCGAGATGCAGGATATTGGCGGCGAGATGGCCCGGACTGCCCTGTCTGGCAAGCCCCATGACCTTGAACAACATTTGTTCGTGGGCCGTGAGCCGGGCGCCGGTGTCGATGCCCTCGATGAAGCCATGGCAAATGACGTTGACGGCGATCCGGTAGCGGCCGAGTTCCTTGGCCAGGCATTTGCTCATGCCGATCAGCGCGCCGCCCGCGGCGGACCCGGCCAGGAAGCCTTCGCGCCCGCTGCTGGCGGCGTCGTCGCAGATCACGATCACGTTGCCTTCGACGCCGTCTTTGGCCATTCTCGGCGCGAGCGCGCGTACCGCGAGGAACAGCCGCTGGCTCGCAGTTATCGCTTCCGTCAACACGCGATCGGGATCGGGCTCGGCCGAGGCTTGGCGCATGCGGTCGAGAAAGACCAGCGCATCGATTCCGCCGAGCGCCGCGTGAGCCGCTTCGGCCGATCGTTCCAGACGTTCCGTAGCCGATTCGGCATTCGTCGCGTCCGATTCCTCGGAGTGGTGGACCGTGGCGCCTTGCGCGGCCAGCATGTCGGCGAGTGCGCCGGCGTAGGTTTCGCGCCCCAGGAGCCAGATACGGGGATGGCTTACCATGTGACCAGCCCCCCCGTGACGTTCAAGACCGTTCCGGTGATGAAGCCGGCTTCGGCCGAGGCAAGGAACAGGGCGGCACCGACCAGATCATTAGGGGTGCAGCTGCGCTTGATCGGCGTGCTGCCCATGATCGCGGCGCGCACCTGGGGTTTCATGACATCGGCGATGCCGCCGTCGAGGACCTGCGGCGCGATGCAGTTGGCGGTCCAGCCGCGGCCGGCGATTTCCCGCGCCAGTCCCTTGGTGTAGGCGATGACCGCGCCTTTCGCCGCCCCGTACAGCGAACGCATGGGTTGTCCCACCAGGCCGGTGATCGAGGTGATGTTGATGATGCGGCCGTAATCTCCGGCGGCGCATCTGCGCCGCATTGCCTCGCACAGGTAGACGACCGGCGCCAGGTTGCCCCGCAGCATGAGGTCCGCATCGCGTTCGGTCAGCATCATGATCGAATCGTCGCGCGCCGTGCCGATGCAATTGATCAGGACGTCCACGCTGCCCAGCCGATCGAACGCGCGATCGAACAGGTTTTCCGCCGCTTCGCGGTCGGTCAGGTCGGCCTGCGCCGGAAAGGCGCAGGATTGTCCCCGCTCCGCGTTGATGCGCTCGGCCAAGCGCTCGGCGGGGCCGCTGCTCCGATGGTAATGCAGGCAGACCCGTGCGCCCGCGTCGGCGACGGCTGCGGCGATCGCCGCACCTATGGCGCCGCTGGCGCCGGCGATCAGCACGCGGCGCTCGGCGAGCGATGCCGGGCGCGGTCCGGTGACGGAGCCGCCCGTCGCTCGGTTGGTGTCTGTATTCGGCATGATGAGTCGATGTCCTTCCGATGCGTAAGCTTTAGCGGTTTTCGGCGAGGATTTTCTCCGCTTCGGCGAGCTTGCCGCGGGCGTCCGCCAGGTGCTCCGCCGGGCACTCCCGTGATTCGCACAGCGCGAGATAATGTTTGAAGTCGACCACGGCGAACGAGGTTCGCTTCAGGAAGACCGGCAGCTCCATGCTGTTGTAGGCGCGGGTCAGGCGTACAACCAGATTGTCGGGATCCTTCTGCACGGCCTTGTCGAGCAGGCGCGTACCGGATTTGACGAAAAAGGTCTGCTTGCCCGGATCGGTTTCGAACAGGGCCTTCATGGTGATCACGCTGCCCAGCCAGCCGGCCACCTCCTGATCCTCCGGGTGCAGCTTCTGAGCCTTCTTCAGATACTGCTCCGCAGTCTCGACCCGCTGCTTGTCGGGTGCGGTGCGGCTGATCTGATGCAGGATGATGCCTGCGGATTTCAATGCCTCGAAATCGTCCGGGTTTTGGCGCAGGGCGGTTTCATATTTCGCCAGCGCGTCTTTGGCCTCGGCGCCCTTGAGGTAGATTACGTCGGCCGCGAAGCCGTGGGCGCTGATGGATGCGAGCACAAGTACGGAAAGCAGTCGTTTCACTGACATCATGGTTCACTCTCTTCTGGATGGTTGAACGGGATACGGCGATAGAACCGGCTAGATTTCTTCCAAGACGATTCGGGCATCGCTGCTGGCCTCCATGCCTGTCCATACCGCGGAATAAAGTCCCGCGATGCCGAACGAGTCGCTGTGCGCGAAGACGACGTTGCCGAACGGCTGCTTGGCGGCATTCAGGACTTCGTCCATGCCGGGCGTACACCCGACCATCGGGTGTCCCCAGCGGTGGAGCCGAACCGTCTCGATGGCGCCGCGGCTTCGGGGCAGGATGGCATTGAGATCGCCGACGATGCGCGCCGCGAGCTGCTTGGCCGAGCCGCCGAACAGTTCGATGCGGCCCGCGCTGCCGGGATACGGGACGTACACGGTCAAATGGCTCGATCCTTTCGGATCGCGATTGCTGCGAAGCCAGTCGGCGGCGACGATGAAACGGCTGAACCTCGAGGCGCTCGCGGTCTCGAAGGCGGGGGCGACCCGTCTCGACAGTTCCACCTGGGCGACCAGGTAAGCGTTGTAGCGAAACCGGTCGTAGACGTCCGGCCGCTCCTCGTGCAAACCCACCACGGCGTGCTTTGCGAACACCTTGGGGACGGCCATCACGGCGCAACGGGCCTCGATGGTTTGCAGCGAACCGTCGTCCGTGCATCCTGTTACCCAAACCTTGCCGTCCGGACGGTTCTCGACCCGGATCGCGGTGAATCCGGTCATCAAGGCGTTCGGGCGGATCGCTTCGCAGCGCTCGCGCAGAATATCGGAGATGGCGCCGTGTCCGCCGGGCAGGGTATAGGCGGGCGCCGGGAGATTCGAAAGCAGGTAGAGGGCGATCCAGGCGGAGACATCCTCGCCGGTTTCCCCGAGACGGGAGCTCAGCATCAGTGTCAGGAAATGGCTTACGGCTTCCGGGTAGCCTTTGTCCGCGAGATACCGGCTCAGCGTGATCCGGTCGAGCTGGCGGATGTCCGCCCGATTGTCGGCGCGCGGAAAGAATATGCCGTCAATGGGGTGGCGCAGCGCCGCCAGATCGTCGCGCACGCGGCGGAACCCCTCGCGCTCCCGCTTCGAGAAGGGGAGATGGCGCCAGCCTTCTTCCGCCAAGGGGTCTTCGACCAGGCGGCCGCGGACATGATAGGCCAGTCTGGGACCCAGAACGGGCTCGAACGGCACGTCCAATTCCCGGAGGAAATCGATGAAGGGGGACACCGGGCCCTGGCTGACCAGCGCCCCCAAGGGATAATGGATGCCGCGGCTTTGCCGGCGCCGCGAGTTGCCGCCGAGCGCGTCCTCCTTTTCGACCAGCAGGCAATCGTACTCGCCGAGCCGATACAGTGCGGTCAGCCCCGAAATGCCGCCGCCCACGATGACGATATCCTTGCGCAGCGAAGGCTCGGGGACCTTGAAGGAAACGCCGTCCCGAACCTGATGCGTGACCCCGAAGTGGTCGACTTCGTCGAAGGCGTTCGGAAGCCTGACGAGGTTCGGCCGGCCTTTGGCGTCGACGCGGAAGGTCGCCCCGGCACCCAATCCGAGTCCCCCGAGGACGGCCAGTGCTTTCAATGCGGAACGACGGTTCATGACGAAAACTCGACCACAAGGTCCGCTTTGGCGACCAGGACGCCGTCCTGATTGACGAAGCGGCAGCCGATTTCAGACGGCAGGCGATCGCTTCCGGTAGGCACGCATTCCACCTGAACGGTCTGGGACGGCAGCACCGGTGCGAGAAACTTTTGCCGCACGATGCGCCGTATGCGGCAAGGACGGCCGTAGGTCTCGGTCAGAGCCTTGCGGGCGAAGGCGAGCAGCAACACGCCCGGCAGTATGGGATTGCCGGGAAAGTGGCCCGTGAATACCGGTTGTTCGCCGGAGACGACATAGGATTTCGTAGTCATGGCTCAAGCTCCCGTGACCGTGAGCCTGCCGGCGGCGACGACGGCGTCGCCCTGAAGTGCCCGGAAGCCGCCCCGGCACAGCCCGCCGAAGCGGGCTTCGATGCGGACTTCGATACGGATGTCCCGTTCCGGATCGGCGGGTGCATTGAACTCCACTTGCTCGAATCCGAGGAGTAAATGGCGGGCGTCGTCGCGCGATTCAGGGCGATCCGCGCCGGTGGCGAGCACCACGCCCATGATCTGCGCGGCGCTTTCCAGCACCAGTTCGTCGGCGAGATCGCGCCCGGTCCAGTCGTTCCATAGGATCCGGTCCTCGGCCAAGGTGACGTGACCGGTCCCGGCCGCGCCCGGTGTCTCGATGTCGATGTAGTTCGGCATCAGGATGGGGTGACGGTGAGGCAGGAGGGATTCGATGTCGGAACGTTCGAGTCGCATGGCTCTGGGTCCTATGCCGCGCAGTCGCAGCCGACGACCACGGAGACGTGGCTGCCGCCGACGCCCGATCCGTGGTGCAGGAAGCGGGATACCCGCTCCCGTGCCGTGCTGTAATTGAGAAGGGAGGCAATGCCTTCGTCGTAGTCCACGCCCTCGTTCATCGCCGGGACGACTCCGCGCTGGGCGCAAGCGATGCCCAAAGCCAGGCGCAGGACGCCGGAGGCGGCGAATTCGCCGGTATAAGCCTTGATCGCCGAAACTCTCGCCGAGGAGTCGCCGAGCGCCTGCCGCCAGACCTCCGCGTCCGAGCGATCCAGGTTTTTGCCGCCGTTGGCGGGGCTGGATACCCAGTCCATATCGGCGAGTTCGCACCCGGCTCGAGTCAGCGCCTGATCGATCGCCGCGACGGCCCCATCGGAATCGTGGCGGAACGCGTCCTTGGCCGACGATCGCAGGCCGATGCCTTCGATGGTTCCGAGAATCTTCGCCCCGCGCTCCAGCGCGGCTCGTTCGGTCTCCAACAGCAGGGCTGCCGCGCCCTCGCCCAGGGCGAAGCCGGAACGGCGGCGGGCGAACGGGTAGGAATCCTTGTCGCCGGCCAAGCCCAAATCGTGGAAGGCTTCCACCAGCGCCGGGCTGAGCTCGTCGGCGCCCACCACCAGGATGCGTTCGGCGAGTCCCTGGCGGAGCATCATGGACGCGTACAGGAGCGCGTATTCGCCGCTGACGTCGACGCCGGTGACGGTGGAGTTGGGACCGGCCACGCCGAGCTCGATCGCGGCGAGGCCGGCGCTGGCGTTGTACACCGTGGTCGGGAAATGGGCGGGGCTCAGGGTCTTGATGCCGTCGCGCAGGAACTTCTTCTGATGCTCCACGACGCTGTTGAGGCCGGAAAAACCGGTTCCCACCAGGAGGCCGCAGTCCCGGCGCAGGTCCGACGGCAGCTCCGCGTTAGCCAGTGCCTGGCTGCCGGCCGCGATGGTGTAGCAATTGATCGGGTCCATCCGCCGCGCCTTCTTCGGGTTCAGGTAATCGGCGACATCGAATCCCTGAACGGCGCCGAGGCGGCGTTCGGGCCCGAAGCGGTCGGTCTCCGCGAGTCCGGTCTTCCGCTCGGCCGTAGCCCGGACGGCTGTATCGACGTCGGAGCCCAAGGGACTCACGATACCGATGCCGGTAATGACGATCTGATCAGTCATGACGAATAACTCCGTTAAAAAGGTGTGAGGTTGCCGCGCCGGGGATCGAACCATTCGCCGTGGCCGGGCACGACGAAGTCGGCCTCGGCGACACGGCGGCGGGAGGCCAGGAGCCGTTCCCGATCGTGGACGATCAGATGATGGTCGATGCCCGTGGCGAGAAAGTCGTCCAAGGACAGCACCGCATCGCCGGCGATCATGCAGGCGCCCTGTTCGGTGTCCACCCAGAGGCCCATCTGGCCGGGGCAATGACCGGCCAGGTCCACCGTGGCGACGTGCGGCGAGAGCTGCTCGCCGGGGTCGCAGAGATGAAATTCGCATGCACGGTCGGACGATTCGAAGTCGTAGCGCGAATCCGTGGCGAGACGCAGGAATTCGCGCAGAAACACCGGCGCGATGAGCTCATGGCTCTCCTTGAGGAAGGCCTTGTAAGCTGCGCGGTCTTCCCGGTAGCGCATCAATTCGCACACGAATCGATATTCCTGTCGGGGGACATGAATCCGCCATCTCCGGCACTCGGGGGCCGACGCTTTGTAATGGTCGAAATGCAGGTGCGTGAAATAGGCGTCGGTGATGCCGTCCAGACCGAAGCCGACCACGCCGCGCAAGACCGCGTCGAGTTCCGCCGCCGTGGCGAAGTCGCCGTCGTCCACCAGGAAGCGCCGCGGCCCGTCGACGACCAGGGTCGCACTGGCGCGAAGCGTCAACCGGGTGGGGCGGTTCAAGCGGTAGACTCGCGCTTTCTCAGACACTGAGACCTCCGTCCACGACGATCACCTGACCGGTCATGTAGCTGTTTTCGGGCGACGCCAGAAAGCAAGCGACACGGGCGACTTCCTCCGGGGTTCCGGCGCGGCCCATGGGAACCGACTTGATCAGCGGCTCGAGCTGTTTCGGATTCATGCCGGCCAGCATGTCGGTGTCCACGAATCCGGGCGCCAGCGCATTGACGCTGATGCCGTAGCGGGCCAGTTCCTTGGAGAGCGAGCGGGTCATGGCGATGACGCCACCCTTGGAGGCGGCATAGTTGGCCTGCGCCGGCGTTCCGATCAGGCCGCTGATCGACACCACGTTGACGATACGCCCGAAGCGCCGCCGCATCATGTCCTTGACGACGGCGCGGGACACCAGAAAGGTGCCTTTCAGATTGGTGTCGACCACGTCGTCGAAGGCCGCCTCCGACATCATGGCGAGAAAACTGTCGCGCAGTATGCCGGCATTGTTGACCAGGACCTCGATCGGTCCGAGATCGCCGGTCACCGCCTCGACCATGGACTCCACCTCGGCGGCCGTCGCCACGTTCGCCGGATAGGCGCGGGCGGTTCCGCCGGCCTCGTGGATTTCCCGGCAGAGTTCTTCCGCCTTGTCGCGGTTGCTGGCGTAATTCACGGCCACTTTGCAGCCCGCCTCCGCGAGCGCTTTGGCGATGGCGCGGCCGATGCCGCGCGAGGCGCCGGTCACCAGCGCGACCTTGTCTTCGAATCCCATGATTTCACCCTTCATAGCGTCTGAAAATCAAAGAGGTGTTATTGCCGCCGAAGGCCAGGGAATTCGACATGGCGTATTCCATCGCGTGATTGCGGGCCCGATTCGGCACGTAGTCGAGATCGCATTCGGGGTCCGGCGTCTGGTAGTTGAGCGTCGGCGGGGCGAACTGGCCTTGCAGGCTCAGCACCGTCGCGGCGGCTTCGATGGCGCCGGCCGCCGACAGCGTGTGGCCGATCATCGGCTTGATCGTACTCATGCAAAGCCCGTCGGGTTTTTCGCCGAAGACGCGCTTGACCGCGGCGGTTTCCGACTTGTCGTTGAGCTGCGTGCCGGTGCCGTGGGCATTGATGTAGCGTATCTGTTCCGGCTGTATGCCCCCTTTCCGGAGCGCCATGTCCATGGCGCGGGCCATGCCGTCCCCTTCGGGATGGGGGGCGGTGATGTGGTTGGCGTCCGAGGTCAGGCCGTAGGAAACGAACTCGGCAAGGATCGGCGCCTTGCGCCGCAGGGCGTAATCCATGTCCTCCAATACCAGTACTGCCGCCGCCTCGCCGAGGACGATACCGTCCCGGTTCAGATCGAACGGCCGACTCAGCGTCGGACTCAAGGCGCCGAGCGCGTTGAAACCGGACAGGGTCACGTAGGAGGCCGCCTCGACTCCGCCGGCGAGCATCACGTCGGCATAGCCCTCGCGGATGAAATCGGCGGCGTAGCCCAAGGCGGTGGCGCCGGACGAGCAGGCCGTCATGATGCTGCTGCGCGGCCCCTGGAAACCGAAATAGGCGGCCACCACATTGCCGGCGTTGTCCGGATTGGTGGTGAGCAACCGGGACGGGCGCCTCGGTTCATGCCGAATGGCGCGGCTCACGTAGGCTTCCGTATCGGCGACCGCGCCGCCGCTCCCGAGAACCACGCCCGTTCCGGCGCGAACTACCGAATTGGCCGGGAGGCGCGCCGAATCCACGGCTTCCTGGGCGGCGGCCAGGGCATACAGATCGACCGACGAATAGTGCTTTCTCGCGCGGCTTCCGATACCCGCCGGGACCTCGAATCCCTCGATCTTGCCGAGCTGATTCGAGGCGAAGCCCTCGGTGTCGTGCCAGCGGTTCTCCTTCACCCCCGAGCGGCCGAGCCGGAGCGAGGCTTCGAACTGGCTGGCGTTATTGCCGATCGGGCTGACTATCCCTATGCCCGTGATAGCGATGCGTTTCATGGATACTCCCCTGCGGACTTAACCGGTAGCTTGTGGCGAGCTCAGGCTTTTGCCGCGATCAGCTGACCGATGTGGTCGGCCAGAGTGTTGAGGGTACGGAAGTGGGCTTGCACCTCCTCGTCCTGTTTCAGCTTCACGCCGAAGGTCTGTTCCACGCCGAGCACGATGTCGATCACGTCGATGGAGTCGATGTTCCATCCTTCCGGATCGAACAATCCGTCATCGTCGCCCGCATTGATCGCGGCGATATCCATGTTCAGGCGGTCAGCGAAGATGTTTTTCAGTTCGGTCTTGATTTGCTCGTTTTGCATGGCTTTTTTCCTCGTTTGGGGTTAAGAGTGTTAGAAGACAGTCAATGGGTCTCTTTTTCGAACGCGTTCAACAGCTTTCGAATCGGCGGAATCGCGCGGAGCCTTCTGATCACCCGATGCCACGGCACCGGCGCGATCATCCGCGTCAGAACGGAAGACTTGAAGGACAGGGTTCTCGGGATGATGGCGTGCTCGGGACACGACTGCGAACACAATCCGCAGCCGATGCATTCGGTCGAAATGGCCACTGAGTCCAGCCGAGCGGTTTGTCGGTCCCAGGACGGCACAATGGCCGGGCAATCGACCTTCAGGCATTCCCCGCACTGGGTGCAAAGATCGGTTTTGATCGTGTACCGGTAATTGGTCGGCCCTTTCCGCGGCAATCCCTGCACGCAGTCGCCTTTGACCACCATGACGGACAGGCGGTCGGACGCCAGGAAGGCATCCAGGGTGGATTCCAGCTGATCCACGTCCAAGGCATCGACGACGGCGAATTCGGGCACGCCCAGTGCGTGTAACAGGCGCTCCCAATCGTCACGCTTGAGCGGCCGGTTGGTGAGCTGGAAGCCGGTCATGGCCGTTCCGGCATTGTCCAGTATCAGGATGGTTCCCGGTATCTTCGCCGTCACGGCGGTCAGTAGCGACGGGATGCCGGAATGAAAGAAGGTCGAATCCCCGATCACGGCGATGCAGGAGCGCGCCGCCTCCGGACCCATGGCGGCAAGGTAGCCCTGCAGGATGCCGAGGCTTGCCCCCATGCACAGATTCGCATGCAGCGCTCCATGGGGTTCCAGCGCACCCAAGGTGTAGCAGCCGATGTCGCCGACCACATAAAGATCGCGCTTGCCCAGCGTATAAAAGATCCCGCGATGAGAGCAGCCGGCGCAAAAACCGGGGGGGCGGGGCGGCAGCGGAAGTCCGGAGTGGCTTTCCGGCGTCGTAACCTGGTGCCGGATCGGGATGACTTTTCGCTTGTGGCCGATCCGTTCCTGCAGACGTTCCGCGATCTCCGGGATGTCCGGACTCTCGAGATGTTTAAGGGAAAATTCGCCGACCCCGTCGAAATGGGGACGCGCGGCGACGTTGACGCCCAGGGCGCGGATGCGCTGTTCCAGGAAGCGGCTCGATTCCTCGACCACTAGAATGCGGTCGCAGCGGGCGGCGAACTCCAGGATCGCTTCTTCATTCAAGGGGTAGCTCATGCCGGCCTTCAAAATCGGCGCCCGTCCCTCGAACAGTTCGCGGACGGCATGATAGGGAAAGCCCGTCACCACGATGCCGTAGGGATATTTTTCCAGGCGTTCGGCCGGCATCAGGGTTTGCATGAACCACCGGCTCCAGTGTCCGTTGGCCAAGCGGTCGATTCTCCGCACCAGATCCTTGTGCCGGGCCGGGACGAATGCCGGCAGCAACAGGTACTTCTCTATCGGGGCGGCGAAGCCCAGATTCGGGAGAACTTGGCGTCTCGCTCCCATCACCGTTCTGGATGTGCCGTAGCAGATCGGGGTCGTAACCCTCACCACGACGGGGACGTCGAACTGCTCGCTGATTTCGAAAGCGAGTCGCGGAAAGATCAGCGCCTCGTCGATATCGGAAGGTTCGAGCACGGGGACGTGCGCCGCCTGGGCAAGCTGCCTGGTGTCCTGCTCGTTCTGCGAGGCCTTGGCGCCCGGATCGTCGCCGACGACGATGACCAGTCCGCCGCGGGTGCCGGTGTAGGCGACGTTGAAGAACGGATCGGCCGCCACGTTCAAGCCCACGTGCTTCATCACCGCCAAGGCGCGCTGCCCGGCATGGGCGGCGCCGATGGCCGCCTCCAGGGCGACCTTCTCGTTGGCCATCCATTGGGTCTTGATTTCGGGAAAGCGCAGGAGACCTTCCACGACCCCGGTGACCGGCGAGCCGGGATACGAACCCACGAACGCGGCACCCGCTTCCCATGCGCCGCGCGCAACCGCCTCGCAACCGTTGAGAAATGCCATGTTCAAGCCCTCGCTTCGGATCGCTTCGTCTTGCGCAGATGGTCGACGTACCGCACCGGGGTATCCGGGGCGTTCCATCGGGCTATCTGGCTCAATACCCGGCTGGGACCGACTTCCACAAATTCGCGGTAGTGCTCCGAACGGAGATTTCGAACCAGTTGTTGCCACAACACGGTTTGGCATGGCTGGCGCGTAAGCGTGGCGAAAACTTGATCGGCGGACAGCAGCCGCTCGCCGGTGATATGCGACCACAAGGCATATACCGGCGCAGCCACGGTCAAGCCCAGTTCGGCAGCCCGCGCGGCGACTATTTCGGCGACGCGCCACATGCGGATCGAGTGGAAGGGGATACGGGCATCGATGTCGTCCCGGCGAATCAATGTCCCCTCAAGAGTGCGGCACAGCTGCTCGATGTCTTGTTCGCTCCCGTACACCACGATCTGGTAAGCGCTGTTGATCGCGAGCACTTCCACGGAGAAACGGTGAGCGAGACTATGGGCCCCGATGGGGGTGTTGGTGGTGATGACCGAGATTTTTCCGGTGTTCTCCGCGAATTCGTCCCAAGCGACGCTGAACATCGCCTGAAGCCAACGGAACGACATTTCCTCGGTCAATGAACAGGCAGCCACCGCTGCGGCGTAAAAACCCAGGCTATGGCCGCAACAGCCGTAGTTCGCGTCGGGGCTGGATTGCCGTACGACGCGCCACCACAGGAGGTTGAGAGCGTGTATCCGCAGCTGGTGCAGGTTTTCGCGCTCCCGATCGCTAGCTCCGTGCTCGGTACCGAGATCGCAGCCGACCAGCTCGCTCCAAGCGGCCAGGAGCTCTTCCGACCACGGATGGTGAATCCGGAATTTCTCGATCATGCCGGGGTAATCCGCCCCCAAACCTGGAAACATGTAACAACAAGGCATCGGTCGATTCTCGGTTCTGATTAAACGTTGGCTTCGGCGAGTTCCGCTTCGCCATATTCGGGGTGGACGCAGTCGGATGATTTTTGACGATTGGAGAGAGGCTTATTGGATGCTTCGCTGTAGAACCGCAGGAAACCCCATTCCATCGCCCGGATGTTCTTGTGCGCGGTACGTGGCGCCAAAGCGCCGAAGGCGAGCGTCTTGGCGCGTTGGATGTCGAGGTCGAAGGCGGCGCAGAAGAATCCGAGCATGGCGCTGGATGCATAAACCGCTTCCATGCGCTCGGATAGATGCCATTGCGCCAGGGGAATCAGCACGCAGTGAGCGCCTCGCCCTTCCAGTTCGCGCAGGATTTCCTGCGTGTCGGCGTAGGCGTACTGCTGGAGCCCGCCACAGATGGTTTCGATGCGTACATCGGAAAGAAGGCACCAGGAGCCGGGCCGCAGCCGGTCGCGATACCGAAGCGCCTCAAGGGGTTCCAGGCCGATCAGGATGTCTACGTCCGATACGGCCAGGGACGGCGCGCACACCGAACGACCAGCGATCAGCGTGGCGGCGGTGCTTGCGCGGCGTTGCGCCACACCGCGCTGCTCCGCCGTACACACATGGCAGTACCGGTCGGCGATCAGGTCGCGCAGTCGCCGGGTCAGGTTGGCCACACCTTGTCCGCCGATCCCTACCATGAGGATGCGAAGATCCTCTGGCAGTTCGCCGGGATGGAAGCGGTACGCTTCTGCCGTGTTCTCGGGGTCCGATGCCGACTGGCCACGGTCTTCCCACTGGATGAACTTGTTCCAGTCATTCCGAAGGCGCACGGCGGATGGACGTCTCGCTATGCTCATTTCGCATGCTCCTCTTCATATTGAAGTTCGTTTTCGTTCCTCACAATTTCACATCGGGTAAACGCTCCAAGGAGCGGCTGGAGAGTTGTCTCTCCGTCCGTGTGTTCTTGTTGAGGAGTTCTTAGGCGCAAGAGTCTATAGGGTGGGATGTTAATTAAATGTGACATATTCACGCGATAGCACGCGTTGTTGCGCCACGGCCGCCTGTAGGGCTTTTCCAAAGGCAATGCCGATGAGCCTACGCAGGTTGATCAGGACCGGTCGGCGAACGGCGTTGAGGACCGATATGTACAGACAGACACCGTTGGACGTTTTGCCGGTTCCAGGCGAGTGCCTCGTGCGCTAAGTACATTCAGGGAAGTCTTGCGGCATAGACAACCTGCAGGACAACCCCGCCAACCAAGCCAATCTGTCGAGATTCCGCAAATATTTGAGCAATGTACTTAGAGCGTTTTCATCGCGCTCGTACGGCAAAACCAGCTTGACGGAAGTCGTTGGCGCCTTCGGCTCGGGTGAATGGATTCAAGCATTCGTAGGTCGGCAATCCTTTGCCGACGAACCCGTTGGCCCAACGGCACCGTCGGGAAGGGTTGCGGCTAAAGCGACCGTTTGCGATTGGAAGGGTCGCGACTAAAGCGACCGTTTGCGATTGGGAAGGGATTCCCGACCTACTCGCGAGTTCCCGTACAGTCGGTATGAAAATGCTCTAAAAACAAAAAAGAGCTTCTGAAAGGCCTAGAATCTCTTGCTGAATCCGACATGGCGAAACGAAGTACGGCTGAGGTGCGGAATCGCTTCATGAAAATACGGTAGCGCCACGAAAAATGAGCGATACAGAAGGGAAGGCAAGCGATCGCAGCGTATCGAGTCGCCGCGCCATAGCGGCTTGATATGGCTGTGCGAGTCAAAACGCGGCGAACAGGTAGTCCAGTGCCGGACAGAAACAAGAATGGGTTGACACCGCAACTTGTCAGCAGACTTTCCGCCGGCACTGCGTCTTCGACAGCTTACTTCTGTATGGGAACAGCATTCAAAACGGAAAAGTCCGAGGCTTGAATCTCGGCGACGCCGCTGAGCCTGGTATCGGTCCCTGTGGCAGTGAGCCAGCAGGAATAGGCCAGGTTGCCCTGGATCGGCGCGACAAAAGCGCAATACGTGGCAGGTTGAAGTTCGGCGTCACAAGTGTCGCTAGAGGGAGCGACGGTCTCGTTAGTGTTCGTGAATATCTGGCGTTGCGTGATTGTCACCGGGGACAAGCCGTAATTGAAGATTCGGCAACTGATATTCCCGCCTACAGAGCCGGGACCGCCATAGGCCGGACCCCCGGCGAAGATTTCTGCCTGTGCGGTTCCAAAGAAGCCGATCAGACTAGCAAGCGCAGCAAATGTAAGACGAGCGTTCATGGCAATCTCCTTTGCTCACTAACGATGGATCCTATAAAGGGTTGCTTTGGTTAAACTCGGGTGAATTCAATTAGCCAAACGCGGCAACCCTTAGCAAAGTTATCTAAATAACATCGTTGAGCCGGTCCGTATATCGGTAAGATTACAGCGAAGTTAATTTAATGAATCAGGGACAAAAGCATCTGGCCGGCACCCTGCGAGATCCGCAGAGCCTCAAGTTCTATGCCCTACGAGTCGACCTTTGCAAAATGGCCGATGGAGCGATCCGAATGGGACATCGAATACGCGCGAAGCGTCAATGAGGAAGTGTTGGACGAAATGACGCGTGTGCTTTGACTATGGACCGCGAGTCAAATTACGAAAGCCTGACCGCTTCTTGGCTTCGTGTCATATGGTGGTGGATGGTTGACCGCAGGAATGGTTCCTCGGTCAGCCATTTCGAACCGGTGCAAACTGATGCGAATTCCCGCGTAATCACCGCGACAGCAGCTCGATGTAGGGCTGGTAGCTGTAGCTCCGATTCGTCTTCTGGCCGGTCATTTCCGTCACGATGCCCAGGTCTTCCAGCACCTTGACGGCCGCAGTGGCAGTCGGAAAGCTGGTGTCCAAGCTTTTCCGCACCCGCTCGATGGTGAAGCGCGGCATCATCGGCAGCATTTCGAACAGCCGGTAGCTGGCGGGCCCACCCTTGGGTGCTTCGAGTAGGCGGCGCCGATCCGCCGCGATCAGGCTAGCGATTGCGATGATGCTGCGCTCGGCGTCACTGGCGGCTGTTGCCACGCCTTCGAGGAAGAACGCGACCCAGGACTCCCAGTCGCCCTCGGTGCGGATGATCGACAGGCGCCGGTAATACTCGGCCTGATGTTGCTTCAGGTAGCCGCTCAGGTACATCAGTGGCTCGGGCAACAGGCGCCAGTGTTCGAGCAGCGCTGCAATTAGGAGGCGTCCGATACGGCCATTGCCGTCGAGGAAGGGGTGGATGGTTTCGAACTGGGCATGTGCTAGCGCAATCCTCACCAGAGGCGGGAGCGTGCCAGCCTCGCCGTGAATGAATTGCTCCAGATCGCCCAGCAGACCTGCCACCCGGTCGGCCGGTGGCGGCACGAAAGCCGCGTTGCCCGGCCGAGTGCCGCCGATCCAGTTCTGGGAACGCCGCAGTTCACCGGGCTGCTTGCCGGCACCTCGCACCCCGTCCAGCAGGACACGGTGGGCCTCACACAGGAGGCGCACGCTGATGGGCAGCCGGTTGGGATCGCGCAGGTTGTCCTGCACCAGTCGAAAGGCACGCAGATAGTTGGTGACTTCCTCGACATCGTCCGTGTTGCTGACGGCGAATCCCGCTTCCTCGTCGAACAGGTCGGTCAATGTGGCCTGGGTACCTTCGATTTGCGAGGTGAGCAGGGCCTCCTTGCGGATCGCGCTGTACAGCAGCCAGTCAACTGATGGCACGAGCCCCGACACCCCGGACAGACGGGCGAGCGCCAGCTCTGCCTGATGGTTCAGGTCGGCATACGCCTCAGGCGCTAGCGCAGGCGCGGCGGGCGGCAGGGGATGCGGGACGAAGGCCCGAACCGATTCGCCCAGCGTCGTCGAGATGGCGTAAGTGCCCGTAGTCCGATTCATGGTGAAGACATCTTTAATGCGAGCTTTCTGTATTAAAGCATTCTTTAATACGAAGCGCCAGCATTAAAGCACCCTTTGATCAGAGAGCCTGCCGCCGACTTACCCACCCGAACTGTCAAGGATGCCTTGACGGTTGCCGGGCGGTACTGCTCCAAGAATCGGCTACTTGTCGCGACCGGTCATGGCCACTGCCGCTTCCGCATCACGTACTGCCTGTCTGCCCAGGCAAACTGGAAGAACTCTTTCATGTCTGGCACCTCTGCCGCGCCGGATTGAGCGGTGCGATTGACCGCCCACGCGCTGTCACAAAGCGAGTCGAGCACATCGCGCAACGCGGCGATCAGGGTAATCAGTGCGTAGATGGCGTACTTGGCGGCAGTGTCCAGTTCCGAGGCTCGGACGTGCAGTGGCGCAACATCCATTCGTTGCTGGTTGAGATCGCTCATCAGGCTGGCTGCGACATTTCCAAACGCAATGCTCGCTATCCGTCCGTTCATCTGCGCGCGTTCGCGTTCTCGCGTCGTGGCCTGCGTTTGCATGATCTGGCTCGCAATCTCGCCCCATCGCGCGATGGGGTCGACCATTGTCTGATGCCTGTGGCCAGTCAACTTGTTGATGTTGGAATAGTGCCCGCCGGGGTGAGCGAAATCGTCAAGAAAGCCCAGGATCACGATTGGCAATGAATCGGATTGAAATCCATCCAGTGCGGTCACGTTGCGCGAAGAGCAGACGGCCTTTGCGGCGTCGAAGAGGGCACGAAGCTTGTGTCCATAGCCCTCGACAGTTTTGCTGTCGGGAGGAACCAACTGGTTGCGCGCCATATGGTCGAGGATCAAGACCAGCTTCAACACCCGCTCAAACCCGATCGATAGTTCGAAGAAGGCCGAATAGAACAGTCCCTTCTTGTCCCCCAGATTGGCGCGACGCAGGGCCGTCAGGCCATTGCAGAGGCAGGCTTGGGCCAGCAGCCCCTCCTGTTCCAAGAGGTACCATGTCGGGCTGAACAGCATTAAGCCCCCTCCCTCTCGTTGCACGTCGCTGAGCCGAAATCCATAGGCAATTAACTCACCAGCCCGAAATACCGCTCGAAGAAGGCGGCCAGTTTGTCCAGCACGGTCTGCTTCTTGCGCCCGTGGCCGTTATCCTTCGAGAAGCGTGACACCGGCGGCAGTATCTTGGTGATGGCGGTGCCGGCGGTCGGGATGGCGCCGTCGCGGAAGGCGTTGTCGATGAAGGCACGGGCTTC
Organism: Methylocaldum sp. RMAD-M; assembly: GCF_017832375.1. NCBI lineage: Bacteria > Pseudomonadati > Pseudomonadota > Gammaproteobacteria > Methylococcales > Methylococcaceae > Methylocaldum > Methylocaldum sp. RMAD-M. The sequence continues at coordinate 22,269 of NZ_JAFIBZ010000020.1, forward strand.
CTTGGCGTTCAGGTTCTCGTCCTGGATAATGCGCTCCAGTTCCTCGGCCTTTTTGGCCACCACAAAGGCCTGCCACTGGGCATCCACCTTGCCCTTGGTGGACACGGCTTCCACGAATTGCTCGATGAGGTCCTTCTTGTTGCGCAAACTCGGGCTGGCATTCACGGCGCGCTCGATATTGGCGCGGATTTCCTTGTCCTCGCCCGTGCCTTTTTTCTTCAGGTACTGCTCCACCAGCATCAGGATGTAATCGACGTTGATCTCGACCTGCTTGATCAACTCGATCTCGAACACCACGTCGTCGTTGATGCTTTCCTTTTCCGCTTCCGACGCGGCGCGGAACTCGGCATAGAGATTCAGGTAGAGGCTCTGGTAATCCTGGAAATCGCGCTGGCTGAGAATCTCATTGCCGGCAAAGTCATCGAAAGCGGTGAGGATGTTTTTCAGCCGCAGGATGGCGCCGAACAGCTTGATGAAGGCCTTCTGCGCCGCTTCACCTGTGATCGTGGTGCCCAGGGGGAACAGCGCCTGCAACTCGGCAACCTTGCCCTGGTATTCGGCGTAATACTCGGCGTAGGGCTTCAGTAGCACGATGCCCTTGGCGTCCTTGTTGCCGAACAGGGCCAGGGCATCGTTGGTGGCGTCCTCCAGGTTGCGGAAGGAGACGATGTTGCCGTAGGTCTTGACCGAGTTGAGGATGCGGTTGGTGCGTGAATAGGCCTGGATCAGGCCGTGGGCCTTCAGGTTCTTGTCCACCCATAGGGTATTCAGCGTGGTGGCGTCGAAGCCGGTCAGGAACATGTTGACCACGATCACCAAATCCAGCTCGCGGGTCTTCAGGCGTTGGGACAGATCCTTGTAGTAGTTCTGGAACTTGTCGGCGGAGGTGTCGAAGCTGGTGCCGAACAGGGCGTTGTAGTCCTGTATCGCGGCCTCCAGGAAATCGCGCGCGCTCTGGTCCAGCCCCTCGGTTTCGAATTCCTCTTCGCCCAGCAGGCCATCGGGATCGTCCTCGTTGGCGGCGAAGCTGTAGATCAGACCGACCTTCAACTGTTGCGCTGCCGGCAAGGCCGCCTGCTGGGCCTTGAATTCACTGTAGTAGCGCCGGGCGGCATCGATGGACGCCGTGGCGAACAGCGAATTGAAACCTGCCAGCCGTTTGCCGTGCATTTTGTAAGAGGCGGCGCGCTTGGTCTTCTGGTCGAAGTGCTCGCGGATGTAGCCGACGATCTGGCTGATGCGTTCCGGCGCCAGCAGCGCCCGCTCGGTGTCGATGGCCGGCACCTGCTTGTCCTTGATGTGATCGGACTTCTTGATGGTATTGATGTAGTCGATGCGAAACGGCAACACGTTCTTGTCGTTGATGGCATCGACAATGGTGTAGGTGTGCAGTTTGTCGCCAAAGGCCTGCGCGGTGGTGCGGCGCAGCGGGTTGCCGCCGCTGCCCGCGTTTTCCGCAAAGATCGGCGTGCCGGTGAAACCGAACAGGTGATAGCGCTTGAACACCCGGGTAATCTCGGCGTGCATGTCGCCGAACTGGCTGCGGTGGCACTCGTCGAAAATCACCACCACATGCTGGTCATAGACCGGGTGCTTTCTGTTGTTGGCCACGAAGCGGGACAGCTTCTGTATGGTGGTGATGATGATGCGGGCGTTGGGGTCTTCCAGCTGCTTCTGCAGCACGGCGGTGGAGGTGTTGGAGTTGGCCGCGCCCTTCTCGAAGCGCTCGTATTCGCGCATGGTCTGGTAGTCCAGATCCTTGCGGTCCACCACGAACAGCACCTTGTCGATGCCGGCCAAGCCGCGCGCCAGTTGCGCCGCCTTGAAGCTGGTCAGGGTCTTGCCTGAGCCTGTGGTGTGCCAGATATAGCCGCCCGCCGCCACGCTGCCGAGCTGCCGGTGATTGGTGCTGGTGGCGATGCGCTGCAGGATCTGCTCGGCGGCGACGATCTGATAGGGCCGCATCACCAGCAGCTTGCGATCCACGTCGAACACGCAGTAGCGGGTGAGCACATTCAGCAGCGAGTGCTTGGCGAAAAAGGTTTTGGTAAAGCCGTCCAGTTCGGTGATGGGCCGGTTCTTGGCATCGGCCCACCAGCTGGTAAAGGCGAAGCTGTTGGAAGTCTTGCTCCTGCTGCGTTTGCTGCGCTGTTCGGCCAGGTGGCCGTCGCGCACCGTATTGCTGTAGTACTTAGTCAGGGTGCCGTTGCTGATTACGAACAACTGCACATACTCGAACAGGCCCGATCCGGCCCAGAAGCTGTCGCGCTGGTAGCGGTTGATCTGGTTGAAGGCCTCGCGGATGTCCACGCCCCGGCGCTTGAGTTCCACATGCACCATGGGCAGGCCGTTGACCAGGATGGTCACATCGAAACGGGTGCTGCGCGTACCTTCCGCCTCATACTGGTTGATCACCTGCAGGCGGTTGTTGTGGATGTTCTGCTTGTCGATCAGGTAAATGTTCTTGGTGCTGCCGTTGTCGCGTTTGAGCAACTGCACATGGTCTTCCTGAATGCGCGCGGTCTTTTCCACCAAGCCGTCATTGGCGCCCGCAATGCAGGTGCTGAAAAAGCGCTGCCACTCGGCATCGGAAAACGCGATCTTGTTCAGGGCTTCAAGTTGCGCGCGCAGGTTGGCGACCAGCGCGGCTTCCGAGGTCAGGGGCAGGTAGTCGTAGGCCTGCTTCTGCAACTGGGCGATAAAGTCGCGCTCCAGCGCCGCCTCGCTCTGGTAGCCCGGCTCGCGCACCCCCGGCTCGGGCACGAACTCGGCCACCACCGTGCTCTCGCTGGAGAGCGCGATGGGCTCGTAGCGGTGGGGTTTGAGGTCTTCGCTCACGCGGCCTCCTTGAAGCTCAGCAGCCGGTCGCGGTAGTGCTCGTACTGCTGTCGGCGCGCCTGGATCTCGGCCGGCAGGCCGCTGGAGAGGTCGTTCACCAGCGCATCGAATTTGTCGAGGATGGCGACGATGCGTTGTTGTTCTTCCAGGGGTGGGACAGGAACCTTGATTTGCGACATGACATTACTCATCAGCTTTGGGTTGCCCATACCATCACTGACATACCGCTTCGTAAGCCCGCCTAGTGCGTAGTAGAGAAACTTGGTGCTTACGTGATTGCAGTCCAGCACTTTCAGAAGGCCGCAGACATTGGTGATGCTGAACTGTTTGTCGCGGTGGTAGAAAACCGAACCCGCGTTGGCGCCATCAGTCGTCCATGTAATGGATTCGAAGTCGTAGTCATAGGTGTCAATGAAGCCAAAGACGCCATCGTTCGCAGTCTGCGACGAGTACACCGGATACGGCCCGGCGTGATCGCGCAGGTAATCCTTCGACATGACGCGACCACGATTGATTTGACAAATCTCACCCAAGGTCGTCCACCTTATCCTTGCTTGCTTGCTTGCTTGCTTGCTTGCGCCGCTCATGCGCTCATCGAAGCTGAGCAGCGCGTCGCGGTAGTACTGGTACTGCCGCCGACGCGCCTCCAGCTCCGCCTCCAGCTCCGCCTCCAGCTCCGCCTCCAGCTGGGTGAAGCTGTCCAGCACCTTCACGATTTCGCGCTGGATTTCGAGGGGTGGGATGGGAATGCGGAAAGCCTTTACCGCGCCATCTGTAATAGCGGGGTAACTGGCGCCTCGCTCATTTGCCTCGACGTGGGAATAGAACGACTCAGTTCCAAGGAGGTGAAAGACGAAGTTCGGTAGCACCCGTTCTCTGTTTGGCCGAAGTACACAATAGCCAGTACTGCATACCTGTCCGTCGTATTCTGAGGGAATCAGGGTGTAGCGTTTAAGCATGGGGCGCGTGGTGCCGAATATCACGTCGCCTTCTTGAACGATCTGTTGTGCCCGACTTGGTGCATTCTCGCTGGTTATTGTCTGGGTCTCGACGATTGCATGGGTTATTCGATCAACTGACGTAAGATCGATATATTGGAACTCTTGGCCATTTGTATCCGGCCATTTGATATTGGTCGTTCGGTGCGTGACTTTCTTGAGTTCGCAGAACTCCACCCCTTCCGGGCAAAGCTCGGCAATCAACCCATCAATCCGGCTCATGCCCGCTCTCCTTCCAGATCCGCCACGATGGCATCGATGGCCGTTCGCAATTCCGCCTGCCGCGCGACGATGCGGGCAATTTCGGCATTGAGCGTTTTGATATCCACCGCCTCGCGGGTGTCCTTCTGCTCCACATAGCTGGAGACGGCGATGTTGTAGCCGTTGGAGGCAATCTCGCCGTTGTCCACCAGTCGGGTGAAATGGGTGATGTCTTTGCGCTTCGTGAAGGCATCGAGAATCTTCTGCTGATGCGCCGCGGCGAGCTTGTTCTTGTTGCCGCTGCGGGTGAACAGGCTGCTGGCGTCGATGAACAGGGTGGCGTTGTCGTGCTTGGATTTCTTCAGCACGATGATGCAGGTGGCGATGGTGGTGCCGAAGAACAGGTCCGGCGGCAACTGGATCACCGCGTCCACGTAGTTGTTGTCGATCAGGTACTTTCGAATCTTGGCTTCCGCGCCGCCGCGATAGAGCACGCCGGGGAATTCGACAATGGCGGCGGTGCCGTTGACCGCCAGCCAGCTCAGGATGTGCAGGGTAAAGGCCAGATCGGCCTTGCTCTTGGGTGCCAGCACGCCGGCCGGAGCGAAGCGCGGGTCGTTGATCAGCAGCGGGTTGGCGTCGCCGTCCCATTTGATGGAGTAGGGCGGATTGGAAACGATGGCCTCGAAGGGCTCGTCGTCCCAGTGCTGCGGGTCGGTGAGCGTGTCACCGTGGGCGATGTCGAATTTCTCGTAGTTGATGTCGTGCAGGAACATGTTGATGCGGCACAGGTTGTAGGTGGTGAGGTTCACCTCCTGCCCATAGAAGCCCTGGCGCACCTTGTCCGGCCCCAGCACCTTGGCGAATTTCAGCAGCAGCGAACCGGAGCCGCAGGCCGGGTCGTACACCTTGTTCACCTCGGTCTTGCCCACCACGGTGAGGCGGGCCAGCAGTTCGGAGACTTCCTGCGGGGTGTAGAACTCGCCGCCGGACTTGCCGGCGGTGGAGGCGTACATCTGCATCAGGTATTCGTAGGCGTCGCCGAACAGGTCGATGCTGTTGCGCGAGAAGCTGCCGGCGCCGTTGGAGAGCGGCAGGTCGCCGATGGCGTCGAGCAACTTGACCAGCTTTTCGTTGCGCCTGGCCACGGTGGGTCCGAGCTTGCTGCTGTTCACATCCAGGTCGTCGAACAGGCCCTTGAAGTCGTCTTCGCTGTCCGAACCCTTGGCGGAGGCCTCGATGTCGACAAAGATGCGCGAGAGGGTTTCGTTGAGGTTGGCATCCTGCCGGGCCCTGGCGCGCACATTGGCGAACAGCTCCGAGGGCAGGATGTAGAAGCCCTTTTCCTTCACCGTCTCCAAACGGCCGAATTCGGCATCTTTGTCGCTGAGGGTCGCGTAGTCGAAATCCTTGTGGCCGGCGCGGCGCTCCTGTTCATTGAGATAGCCGGTGAGGTTCTCGGAGATGAAGCGGTAGAACAACATGCCGAGCACGTAGCTCTTGAAGTCCCAGCCGTCGACGCTGCCGCGCAGGTCGTTGGCGATGCGCCAGATGGTCTTGTGCAGTTCGGCGCGTTCGGTTTCTTTGGTGTTGTTCGTCATTCGGGCCTTCTGCCAGTCGATTGCGTGCTGTTGTTGGTTATTGGGCGCGCCGGATCAATCCAGCACGACCAGAAATTCGGTGGCCAGCGCCTCCGGGCGCACGGCGCGGGTATCCGGGCTGCGGTGCAGCTTGACCAGGCCGTAACCCTCCAGATTGCGCAGCGTGCGCGACAGATTGCTGGCCGCGCGGCCGGAGAGTTCAGCCAGTTCCAGTACCGTGCGGGGCTGCTTCTCCTGCATCAGGCGCAGCAGTGCCCGGTTCTCGTCCGACAGCACGCCGGCCAGCTGGCGCCATGACGCGAACCAGACCGTGGGCGTGGGCGCTTCGCTGTAGCTGGAAGCCTGGTGGGCCCGTTTATCCGAGCAGATGCCGACGACCGTGCGCATGAATGCTCTCCCCCTGTGTGCCGTTGATGCTATCACGCGAGCATCGTATCGGACAGCCGCAGCCTCGAATTTATTCCGGGCCTGCACAAATCCGCCGGGAGCGGATTTGGACAGCCGGAGGCTGGCCGCGAAGCGGCAGGCCCCAGGGACGGGGCCTGCAAACCTCGGTTTGCACCCTGACGGTGGAGGGGCAGCGCGCTCGCGCCCCCCGTATGCGAATCCGGCCAGGAAGGACCCGTATGCTTGGACGAGACATCGTTCCCATGCCCGGCCAGCCATTGGCATCGAGGGAGGTGAGCATTCCCGATGCTCACCCACTCTCTTTAGAGAGGAAACGCCGGGAACCGGAAAAGTGGCGCCGTTGCCGGGCTTGCGCGTTCCCACCCCGGTCCGGGAACGGTTGTGGCCGGGAACGGATGCTTGCTCCGGGAATGCTCACGCCTGATCCGGCTGGCTCGCGTTCGCGCGCTTCAGATGCCCGGTGACGAAGGGGGCCTCGCCGCTGGCCATGGGGCCATCGGGCACGTCGAGCCACTTCACCAGCTTCGAGCCATCGACCATGGCCATGACCAGTTCCTCCCGGTCGAGCAGCGTGCCGACCCGTTCGGCCAACCGGTGCTTGCCGATGGCGTGGAAGGCTTCCGGCAGTTCATGGCGGCGCTCGTGGACGCCGTTGCCGCCGGTCTTGGTGTAGGGCTTGCCCTCGGCGGCGGCGCGGGCGATGGCGGCCTTGAGTGCGGGCAGCAGATCGACGTCGGTCTGGCGGGCGCGGATCTGGGTGCGCAGGGCATCGTCGCCGAGATCGAACTGTAGGAGCAGTTGCCGGCCTTCATCGGCGTGATCGCCCGGGGCGGCACGGCGCCCAGCATTCCAAGATTCGCGTACCCGGACGCGGCGTGGAATGCCACCTGATGCCCGGCACAGTGACTGGTGCGCGAATGGGACAAGTGAGCACCGCGTCACCGTGACGGCCGATGGTCTCTACGAGCTGAACGGCCAGCGCTTCAAGAGCCTGTCCGCGGCGGCGCGTCACATCACCGGCACGCAGTGGTCGGGGCCGAAGTTCTTCGGGCTCAAGCCGGGCAAGGGAGGCAGCGATGAGTGCAGCCATCCAGTCCTCGCCCAAACGCTGCGCGGTCTACTGCCGGGTCTCCAGCGACGAATGCCTCGACCAGTCCTTCAACTCCATCGACGCGCAGAAGGAGGCCGGCCATGCTTTCATCAAGAGCCAGCCCCACGAGGGCTGGATCGCGGTGGCGGACGACTACGATGACGGCGCCTTCTCCGGCGGCAACATGGAGCGGCCCGCGCTCAAGCGCCTGCTGGCCGACATCGAAGCGAGCCGCATCGACATCGTGGTGGTCTCATCCGCGACAAGATCGCCGCCAGCAAGGCCAAGGGCATGTGGATGGGCGGGCCGCTGCCGCTGGGTTACGACGCGCAGAACCGCCTGCTGTTCATCAACGAGGCGGAAGCGACGGTAGTGCGGCGCATCTTTGCGGACTTTGCCCGCGCCCGCTCGACCACCCACATGGTGCGCAACTACTGATCGAGCGCGTGCAGATCGGCGACGACGGGCTGGAGATCCTCTGGCGCGACGCCGGCTGGGCTGGACTGATCGAGGAGCTGCGTCCCGGCAGCATCGGTGCGGAACTCGCGGAAGTGGAGATGATGGTATGACGCGGATTCGGCAGACAGGCGAGGCGACAATCCAGAACCGCATCGACGGCGATGCGGTGAAGCTGTCCACATTCATCCCGCTCAAGATCCGCAAGCGCGGCGTGCGCAAGGTGGTGATCCGCCCGGACGGGGAGAGCACACGACCCTCCAGCCGCAGCCAGCACGACAACCCGCTGCTGGTGGCGCTGGCGCGGGCCTTCTACTGGCAACAGCTGCTCGACGACGGCGTAGTGGTCAGCGGCACCGATATCGCCCAGCGTGAGGGACTGCATCACTCAACCGTGAACGAACTGCTGCGCCTGACCTTCCTGGAACCCGCCATCATCCAGGCCATTCTGGCTGGCAAGCAGCCGCGCTGCATGAGCCTGATCTGGTTCCAGCGCAACCCCCTGCCGCAGGACTGGATCGAGCAGCGGCGGGTGATCGACGGGTTCGATGCGTAGCGGTTTCTCGGCAAATCGGTGGCCATGGTTGACCGCAGAAAGGCCGCGCCAAACCCGCGAAATCACTGGTCTCTGCGCCGCGACTACCCGCAGGGCAAACAGAGAAAAGAGACTGGGCTGGCAGGAAAATGGGGCGTTTCGGGGCATCTGGGCGCGTTTGCACCCGCAGGGCATTCGCCCGGAATCCCGCGCCATGTGGGGATTTCAGGCAAGAAAAAGGGCCTGGAGACTATCCAGGCCCTGGGTATTGGTGGACCGGAGGAGGATCGAACTCCCGACCTCTGCATTGCGAACGCAGCGCTCTCCCAGCTGAGCTACCGGCCCAAGTGCAAAAAAAGACAAGGCTTATCTTTAGATACAATACTCCTTCGACATCCTTCTTTTCAACCTTGCTAAAAGCTTGCTGCACGACTCCGGCTCACCGGTTGCTCTCGGCCGGAGACGAACGTGCTGATCGTGGGCATTGGTCAAACAAGAAAAGCATGTCTTTTGCCCATTGATCAATAGCCAGAGCATTTTCATACCTAGTGTACGGGCACTCGCGCGTAGGTCGGGAATCCCTTCCAATCGCAAACGGTCATCCGGGGAGCACCCGAATGACCCTTCCAATCGCAAACGGTCGCTTTAGTCGCGACCCTTCCAATCGCAAACGGTCGGCCTGGGAGCGCCGAAGCCGCCGTTCCCGACGGTGCCGTTGGGCCAACGGGTTCGTCGGCAAAGGATTGCCGACCTACGAAAGCTTGAGTCGATCTACCCTGGCCGAAGGTACCAACGACTCCTGCCAGGCCTGTTTTGCCGTACGAGCGCGATGAAAACGCTCTAAGAGCCTATCTCAGTAGGCCGTTCGCCCTGAGCCCTTCGACTCCGCTCACGACAGGCCGGTCGAAGGGTTTCGGGGACCTACTGGGATAGGCTCAAAATCGCTATTCTTTGCCCGGAAGCAGATAATCCCGCTCCACCGCCTCGTCGATTAGTCCTCGGGCATAGTCCCATAGCGCGGTGGAACCGGCGGCGATGCGGGCATTGGCCGCCAACACCTGGTCGGCGGTGACGCCATGGTGCCGCCAGGCGCGGCCTTCGGTCAGGAAGTTGTGCAACAAAGGCATGAGTCGATCTAGAGACGCCGCAAAGCGGGCTTCGGTCGTCTCGCCCATTTCAAACTCTTCCCACAGCGCCCGCAGTTCCGCCGCCTGATCGTCCGGCAACATCCCATAAATCCGTTCGGCCGCCTGCCGTTCCCGTTCGGGCTTGCTGACGTTTCCCGCGACATCGTAGATCAGAACGTCGCCGGCATCGATTTCGACCACGTCATGGAGCAGCAGCAGCTTGACGACCCGCGCGAGGTCGAGGTCCATGTCGGCGTTGGCGTGCTCGGAGAGCACCAAGGCCATCAGCGCGACATGCCAGCTGTGCTCCGCCGAATTCTCCCGGCGCGAGCCGTCCGCCAGCCAGGACTGGCGAACGATGGTCTTGAGTTTGTCCAACTCGACGATGAAGCCGATTTGCCGTTTCAGTCTGTCCATGGGGAATCTCTACAAGGGGATTGATGGAGGATCGTAGGATGGGTAGAGCGGAGCGAAACCCATCGGAATCGAAAGCCTCGCAATGATGGGTTTCGCTCCGGTCTACCCATCCTACCGCAGCAACGTCCGATAAACCTCCCCATCCACATTCCCGCCGCTGATCACACAACAGACCGACTGTCCGCGGAAGCGTTCCGGTTCGGTCAGCAGAGCGGCCACGGCGAGGGCGCCGGTAGGTTCGGCCTTGAGATTGGCGAGTTCGAACAACAGCTTGACGCCCTGGGCAATTGAGGTTTCCGGTACCTCGACGATGCCGGCAAGCCCCGTATGCAAAATTTCCCAGTTGCGCCGGCCCAGGCTCAGGGTGCGCGCGCCGTCGGCGAGGGTTTGCGGTTCGGATTCGTTAACCACGATGCGCCCGGCTCTCAGAGAGCGTGCGGCATCGTTGCCCAGCAGCGGTTCCGCGCCGATCACGGGCGTCGATCGGCCGGCGCGACGCAGTCCCGTGATCAGACCGGCAGTGAGGCCGCCACCGCCCACGGGCGCGATGACCGCGTCGAATAGGTCGCCCAGAGCGGCAATTTCCTCTCCCAGGCTGGCATTGCCTTCGATTACCAACGGATCATCGTAGGCGCTGGCAACATAGGCATCGGGGCAGTCTGCGGCGAGTTCCGCCAGCCGTTCGGCCCGGCTTTTCACGCTTGTGTCCACTTCGTCTATCGTACCCCCGTATTCCCGCACCGCGTCCATTTTGACCCTGGCCGAAGTCGCCGGCATGACCACCCGGCAGGACTTGCCCAGCAGCCCGCAGGCATAGGCCAGCGCCTGTCCGAAGTTGCCGGACGACGCGGCGATGATCTGCCGTTGAGGGACTTTCGAAGCCAGATGGTAGGCGGCGCGGAACTTGAAACTGCCGGTGTGCTGGAAGGTTTCGCTGACCAGGGTAAGGTTCGCACCGACTCTTCGGGAGAGACGCGGCGCTGCGATTACGGACGTGGGATGCAGGACTGCGTTGAGGGATTGCGGCATCGTGGATACGTATTTGATTCAGGGCTTGGAATGATCTGCGGACCGGTCTGTTTGCCTTCGGTTCGTAACGCGTCGCCCCATCGCGCTGTGTCGCGATGGAAACGTTTCGACGGCACCCTAGACCTATCGCAGTAGACCGTTCGCCCTGAGCCTGTCTAAGGGCCTATCGTGAACCTGTCGAACTGTCTCTGATCGGTTCTAAGGCGACCGCTTCAAACTCGTCATCTGCTGCAGTGCTTCCCGGTGACCGAGCCGGCTTTGGCGCAAATTGACATACCATTGGCAATAGGCGCCGTAATTGCCGACCACACTGGCCTTGGCCACATCGGTCATGCCATCCAGCAGGGTCAGGAGAGATTCGCGGATATTCTGCTCTGCCAGCAGGTCCCGTGTTTGTACGGTTCGGTTGGCGACCATCCGTCGGTCTTCCTGCGTGAGCTTGGCGAGGAGTTTGATGCGTTGCTCGTATGCCGCCACGTCGCCGGGCGTCGGCCGATAGGAAGAGTCGTCGCGGTGTTCCTGAAGTGCCAGCCATTCGGCTGCGACGTCCTTCTCCGCCAGGTTCAGGAATTTTGCTTTGCGCAACTCTGCCAGTCGGTCGGAGCGCGTCAATGGCGATTCGACAGCGGCGGGGATGTTCTGGCTAGAGGAAGAATCCGGACTGTCGCATCCGGCTGCGACGATGACAAGGCCCATGGCGATCACCGGGTTGCTGAGCTCCCGGAGCGGCTTCGTACCGCGAAAGGGTTTTGATTGAGTCACCGGCTACTCCGAAAAGTTGGCGTCAGATCAGAGCGAAAAGGTTACCACAGCGAGCGCGAAATCCTGGTGCGGAAGGCATCGGGAATGTCCTTGCTTCGAAAATAAAGGATATTTTCCTTGCATCTTCGGGAGAGTTACCCGACATCCCTCGTGGGTCGCGACCGTATCGACGGGTATCCTACCCGGATGCCTGCAGCTTACCGCCATCGCTCATGCGGTGGTAACCACCCTTTTCCTTTTGTTTCGAATACGTCCGACATGTTCCATAAAAATTGCCCATATCTGTTGCGCCTGCCGCAAGCTTTCCGCCTACAAAGACTCGTTCCCTGCATACTCGCCTCGGCCGTGATATTGCCCGCCCATGCAGACTCCGTTTTTGTAACCCTGGAGAAGGACAATGCCGTAGTCGAAGTGGATGGGGCCACCGGCGAAGTCCGGCGCACGGTTCCGGTAGGCAAGCGGCCCCGAGGTATCCTGGCCGGGCGCGATGGCCTGAAGATTTTCGTGGCAACCAGCGAGGGCAATGCGATCGCTGTCCTGGATACCCGCACTCTGGAACCCGTCGGCCGATGGCCGGTCGACAAGGACCCGAAAACCTTCACGCTGAACCCCCTCGAAACCCGCTTGTTCGCATCCAACGACGACGACAACCAGCTGACCGTGGTCGATGTCGAATCGCGCCAAGTGTTGAAGCGCATTCCCATAGGCAAGGAACCGGAGGGTGTTTCGATCAGCCCCGATGGGCGTTGGGTCGTCAGCACCAGCGAAGCCGACAATACCGCCACGTGGATCGACACCACCAGCCTGGAGCCGATGGAGCGAACGCCGGTCGACCCGCGACCTCGCTACTCGCGCTTTACCGATGACGGTGAACAGCTCTGGGTCAGTTCGCATGACGGCCAGTCTCTGACGATTATCGAAACGGCAACGAAGCGTCCGATCAAGACAATTACCTTCAAGATTCCCGATGTCGCGGACCGTGATATCGGAGCCGTGGGTATCCGAATCGACCGGGATCGCCGCTACGGTTATGTTGCTTTGGGCCGGGCCAGCCGGGTCGCCGTCATCGACGCCCGTACGCTCGAAGTGGTTCGGTACATTCCGGTGGGACAAAGGGTCTGGAATCTCGAATTCTCGCCGGACCAAAAGCGGCTTTATACCGCGAACGGACTCAGCAACGACCTCTCCATCATCGACCTCTCGACCTTCGTCGTAACGAAGACGGTTCCGGTCGGAAACGGTCCCTGGGCGATTGCCGTGCTTCCGTAACTCGTTCGGAGCTTTTCCCACAGTTCATTCGTGACAGCGCCGTGCGTTGCCCGGTTCCGTCACGATTGGGAACCTTCTTCAGTTCAGGCGTCTTTTCCCCGTTTATCGCACAGATTCCGCATTCGTCGGGCGTCTGGGGGAAGCCGAGGACCGTCTTTTTTCGGCGGATCGTAGACTTACAGTGAACGGCGCCCCGCTAACTCAAGCATGGTCGGAAACTAACGCTCTAAGCCATCGAACGTTAGTCAAACAATGAAAGCGTGACTCCTATTAACCCGGCCTATAAATATAGGCCGGGTTAATCCGGGGCAGGGATGCCCCGGCGCGGCGACAAGCCGCGTGAGCCCAGGCCGGGCGTGTACCGGGCTTGGGCGGCGGCCCGAAATACCAGGAGGGTATTTACGGGCCTGATTAATAATTAATCTCCGCAACTGCAACCGCTATCGCTGCCTGAGCCGTTATCCCCTGAACTGCAATCGACGCTTGAGGAAACTGAATCACTGGGTTGTGACCAAGAGTTAGAGCTCGAATCATAACTACCGCTGTTCCAGTGCGATCGGCGCTTTCTACCCGTCCTGATCGCAAACCAAAGCAGCGAGAGCAAAAACGTAATAAGCAGCCCCGTTCCGACACCCATTGATACCCCCTAGCGATTGATTATCTGATTCTGTATCTCACAGAATTTAAAGGATAGTCGCTGGCGAATTGGAAAAAGTACCCGGCCGACACCCCCAAAGATCCGCTGATTATCACGCTCCATGCCCTACGGGCGGGCCTCTGCAAAATGGTCAACGAAGGCAAAATCGAACTCGAAGAAGCGATCCGGATTTGGGACATCGAGCACGCGCGAAGCGCCAATGAGCGGCTGGTGGATGATATGAAGCGCGGCCGGAAACGTACGCTTTGAACCATCGGGCATTAGCCAAATAACTAAAGCCTGACCCCCCTCTCAAGCTCTGGCTTGGGAACTCATACCTCGGAAGCTCTAACTTCACGACCATACGGTCGGCATCGATCATCCTTTCTTCCCGGAGTTTCGTAGTTGGGTTGACGCTTCGTGGAAGTCCAGCCTGTCCGCTACGTATCTTTATCTATACTTCTTCGTGCCTAGCCTCATTGTGAGGCGCTACTAATTTTTTGCGCTCATGCGTAGCGTCCATGCTGCAGGACTGGGGGATTGCCGCATTTAGCGGCTTTTTTCATGGCAAAGGCGCCATTCAGGAGAGTTGCACATGCGCTGTTCAAGATTTTTCTTTGGTATTCAGAGTGCCTCTATAGCTACCATAACTATTTTTAGTTGCTTTGCCTCTTTTGCGGCGCAGGCGGCAACTCCTTTGCCATCCATGGCAGACCCAAATCTACAAAACTGCCTAACAGAACAGGCCAATCGTAACGGTTGGCAGTACGTTGAGCAGGTAGTCCAGTTGGAGTGTCCCGGTCGGAATATCATTAGATTGGAAGGATTGGAGGGGCTTTTCAGTCTTACTGAGCTCGACTTGAGCAAGAATAATATTCAGGACGTCTGGCCACTCGCTTCACTGCAAACCTTAACCAAGCTTAATCTCTCCGGTAATTCGACTCTGGCCATTTGGCAGGTGCGCCCGGTGATCGACATGAACCGGGGACTAAGCAGCTTGGGACTCAACGGCATCGAGATCGGCTCGTTTGACAACCTCGGGCCGCTGATCAATTGGGAGACGGGCGAGCCTTACGCCTTGACGGAGCTGGATCTGGGCAACACTCACCTGACCGATCCCAACGGCGGCAAGAGCCTCGACTTCCTGATGCCGTTTGGCAGCACGCTGACCCGCCTCAATGTCGCCGGCAACGGCATTAACAATATCCAGGTCTTGGGAAGCTGGAACTGGAACCTGAATAGCCCGAATTTCAGCCAACTCCGAGAGCTGGATCTATCGAACAATGCTCTTATCGAGGTAGTCCCCCTCACGTCGCTACACAATCTGACTAAGCTCAATCTTTCCGGCAACCGTCGCGTGGCGCTCATGCAAGTGCGCCCGGTGATCGACATGAGTTGGGAACTAACTAGTCTAGGGCTCAACGGCATCGAGATCGGCTCGTTCGACAACCTGGGACCGCTGACCAACCCGCATACCGGTCAGCCCTACGCGCTGGCGGAATTGGATCTAGGCAATACCCACCTGACCGATCTCAACGGCGGCCATAGCCTCGACTTTCTCATGCCGTTTGCCGGCACGCTGACCCGGCTCAACGTCGCGGGCAATGGCATCGATAACATTCAGGTCTTCGCGAGTTGGGGATCGAACGGTCCAAACTTCAACCAACTCAAAGAGCTGGATCTGTCGAACAATGCTCTAGTGGACGTCTGGCCGCTTAGTCCGCTGCACAATCTGACCAAGCTCAATCTCTCCGGTAATCAGAACCTTGCCATCTGGCAGGTGCGTCCCGTGATCGACATGAACCAGGGATTGACCAGTCTGGGGCTCAACGGTATCGAGATCGGCCCGTTCGACAACCTCGGGCCGCTGACCAACTGGGAGACTGGACAGCCTTATGCTTTACAGGAACTGGACTTGGGCAACACTCACCTGACCGATCTCAATGGCGGCAAGAGCCTCGACTTTCTCATGCCGTTTGGCAGCACGCTGACCCGGCTCAACGTCGCCGGCAACGGCATTGACAGCATCCACGTCTTGGGAAGCTGGGGTTCTTCGTACAACCCGAACTTCATGCAACTTAGGGAGCTGGACCTGTCGAATAACGCCCTGATTGATGTAGCCCCTCTCAGCGCGCTGCATCAGCTGACCAAGCTCAACCTCTCGGGCAACCAGAGCCTGGCTATCTGGCAGGTGCGTCCCGTGATCGACATGAACCGGGGACTGACCAGTCTGGGGCTCAATGGTATCGAGATCGGCTCATTTGATAACCTCGGACCGCTGACCAATTGGGAGACCGGTAAGCCTTACGCTTTGACGGAGCTGGATCTGGGCAACACTCACCTGACCGACCTCAATGGCGGCAAGAGCCTAGACTTTCTCATGCCGTTTGGCAGCACGCTGACCCGGCTCAACGTCGCCGGCAATGGCATTAACAATATCCAGGTCTTTGCCAACTGGGGACCGAACGGCCCGAGCTTTGTCCAGCTGAGCGAATTGGATTTGTCGAACAATGCTCTGGTGGACGTCTGGCCCCTCGGCCCGCTGCACAATCTGACCAAGCTCAACCTCTCGGGCAATCCGAACCTCGCCATTTGGCAAGTACGCCCGGTGATCGACATGAACCGGGGGTTGACCAGTCTGGGGCTCAACGGTATCGAGATTGGCTCATTCGATAACCTCGGACCGCTGACCAATTGGGAGACGGGCAAGCCTTACGCTTTGACGGAACTGGACTTGGGCAACACTCACCTGACTGATCCCAACGGCGGCAAGAGTCTCGACTTCCTGATGCCGTTTGGTGGCACGCTGACTCGGCTTAACGTCGCGGGCAACGACATCGATAACATTCAGGTTTTTGCGAGTTGGGGATCGAACGGTCCAAACTTCAGCCAACTCAAAGAGCTGGACCTATCGAAAAACGCCCTGATGGACGTCTGGCCGCTTAGTCCGCTGCATCAACTGACCAAGCTCAATCTCTCCGGCAACCAAAGCCTTGCCATCTGGCAAGTACGTCCCGTGATCGACATGAACCGGGGGCTGACCAGCCTGGGGCTCAACGGTATCGAGATCGGCTCGTTCAGCAACCTCGGGCCGCTAACGAATTGGGAGACCGGTAAGCCTTACCCTCTGGTGGAATTGGATCTGGGCAATACCCATCTCACCGATTCCAACGGCGGCAAGAGCCTCGACTTCCTCATGCCGTTTGGCAGCACGCTGACCCGGCTCAACGTCGCGGGCAACGGCATCGACAATATTCAGGTCTTCGCGAGCCCAGGCCCGAATGGCCCAAACTTCAGCCAACTCAAAGAACTGGATCTGTCGAGCAATGCTCTAGTGGACGTCTGGCCACTCACTCAACTGCACGCTTTGGGGTACTTAAATCTCGTCAGCAACGACCAGATCGGATGCAATGATCTGGATATGCTGGTGGCGGCTCTTCCCTCCACCCTTATTCAGCGTCCGACAATATGCCAATAATCTGGATACGTTGATGATAGAGCTCTCTGCCACTCTGATTCAGCCATGGATATATCTTGAGAGCCATCATGTAAGCACCAGTGCGGTGAGGCAGAAAGCGATGCAATAGCGAGCGAGTCTTGTAGCTCGCAGCATGCTAGATACCCGGCTGGCACCCCGCGGCCGGGTTTCTTATTGAAGCTGGGCTAAAAGCGGGAGCTGATTTGGCGATCGACGAATGAAAGCGCTTTTGATTTTGATGCTGGCCGTATCCTTCGGCCTCCGGGCCGAAGAAGGCTGGGTCAACTACTACAAAGATCCGCAAAAGGCGGCGGAATGGGAAAAGCACTTGGCCGACACCCCCGAAGATCCGCTCATCATCAAGCGCCATGCCCTACGAGCCGGCCTTTGCAAAATGGTCAACGAAGGCAAGGTCGAACTCGAGGAAGCGATCCGGATCTGGGACATCGAACACGCGCGAAGCGTCAATGAGCGGCTGCTGGCTGCTGGATGAAATGAAGCGCGGCCGGAAACGAATGCTCTAACCATCGAGCCTAAGGCAAATAACCAAAGCCTGACTCCTTTACACAAGCATTCGTAGGTCGGCAATCCTTTGCCGACGAAGACGCTCGGCCTGACGTGTCGTCGGGAAAGGATTCCCGACCTACTCGCTGACGGATCGTAGCCACGGTACCCCCCTTGAACTGGCGTCGACGGACTTTTTGTCCGCTTCCGTGTGGTTTCTGCCACACCTGAAGCGATTTTTGTCCGATTTTTACCTGTTTTTGGTGGGTATTGGCAATAAAAAATATCGGCGGTATCGCGCCGATATCTTGATATCTATATGATTTTGGTGGGATTTTATGGAGGCTGAGGTCGGAATCGAACCGGCGTCCACGGCTTTGCAGGCCGCTGCATGACCACTCTGCCACTCAGCCTAAGTGGGCTTGCCAAAGTAAAAAGCCGCGTCTCTTATCGCGGCTTTCTGAATTTGGAGCGGGAAACGAGACTCGAACTCGCGACCCCAACCTTGGCAAGGTTGTGCTCTACCAACTGAGCTATTCCCGCGTCGTGCTGTTGAGAGTTGGAATTTTAGGTATCACTGGAGGCTTTGTCAACTCTTCGTTATCGCCTTTGAGCACTGGCAGTGCGGCCTTCAGATAATTGACCATCGACCAGAGCGTCAGTATGGCGGATATCAGCAGAAACAACTGCCCGAGGTTTTTTAGAAAACCTAGCCAGACATCCATGCTCAGCAGGAGCGTGACTATCGCGAGCATCTGGGCGGTCGTTTTCCATTTGCCCAGCCAAGATACTTCCACGCGCTTGCGCTGTCCGACTTCCGCCATCCATTCGCGCAGAGAGGCGATCGTGATTTCGCGTCCGATGATGACCGCGGCAGCGATGGCTACGTAAGGACTGGGGTCGGCCTGGACGATCAAGACCAGCGTGACGGCCACCATCAGCTTGTCGGCGACGGGATCGAGAAATGCCCCGAAGCGGGTGGTTTGGCTCATTTTGCGGGCCAGATAACCATCCAACCAGTCGGTTACGGCGGCGACTGCAAAAATCAACGCGCAGGCGATGTGGGCGCCACTCCACGGTAGATAGAAAAAGACGACCAGGACCGGAATCAACACGATCCGAAGTAACGTCAAGTTGGTGGGGAGATTCAACTCCATGTTCAGCTTTCTCTCTCGTGGAACGTTTCATAAATGCGCTTTGCCAATTGAGCGCTGATGCCTTCGACGCTGCTCAGGGCGTCCACGCCGGCACGGCTGATTTCCCTGAGGCCGCCGAATTGCCGCAACAGTTGCTGGCGCCGCTTCGGACCCAGTCCCGCGATATCGTCGAGAGTGGACTGTTTTCGGGCTTTGGCGCGTCGTTGACGATGCCCTGTGATGGCGAAACGGTGGGCTTCGTCGCGAATCTGCTGAATCAGTAGCAGGGCGGGCGAGTGGCTGGGCAGAATGATGGCATCGGACGAGCCCGCCGGGAAGAGGGTTTCCATTCCCGGTTTACGATCGGGACCCTTGGCTACTCCGACAGTGCGAATGCTATTCATTCCGAGTTCGCGCAAAACCTCGCGCACGGCATTGACCTGGCCTTTTCCGCCGTCGATGAACAGGATGTCCGGCGCTTCGATCTCGCCTTGCTTGATTCGCTGATAACGCCGCGAAACCGCTTGCGCCAGGGCGCCGTAGTCGTCACCGGGCGTAACGCCCTCGATGTTGAAGCGGCGGTAAGCGGATTTGACCGCACCTTGCCGGTCGAACACCACGCAGGATGCGACGGTTTGGTCGCCCTGGGTATGGCTGATGTCGAAGCATTCCAGGCGTTTCGGCGGTTCCGGGCAATGTAGGGCCTCGCCCAGACTGAGAAAGCGCGCATACAGGTCCTGCCGATTCGCCAATTTCGCATTCAAGGCGTTCTCGGCATTGATGAGCGCCAGCTGCAGGCGTTTCTGACGTTCGCCGCGGAGCCGCGCCGCGATCTGCACGGCATGGCCGGATTGGCTGGCGAGCACTTCTGCGACTAGCTCGGCATCCTCGATCGGATGGCTGATGAGGATTTCTCGGGGAACCTGTTTCCCAAGGTAAAACTGAGGGATGAACGCCGCCAGGATGCTGCCCGGATCGTGCTCCTCCAGCATGCTGGGGAAGTAGGCGCGGTCGCCGATTTGCTGTCCGCCGCGAATGAACAACATCTGTACGCAGGCGACGTTGCCCTTGATTGCGCAGGCGATGATGTCGATATCGCCGTGTTCGCCGTGTACCGCCTGTTTTGCCAAGACCGTTCTCAGACTCGCGATCTGGTCGCGATAGCGCGCCGCTCGCTCGAAATGGAGATCGGCCGCGGCTTTTTCCATGCGTCCCGCCAAATCGTCGATCAGCCGCTTGCCGTTTCCCTCCAGGAACATGACGGTATCCTGCACGTCCTGGGCGTATGTTTCACGATCGATCAGATCCACGCAGGGCGCGGTACAGCGTTCGATTTGGTATTGCAGGCAGGGGCGAGAGCGGTTTTGGAAGTAAGAATCCTGGCACTGACGCACGGGAAAGATCTTCTGCAGCAACTTTAAGCTTTCCCGCACCGCGCTGGCGCTCGGATAAGGCCCGAAGTAGCGGCCGAGCTTGCTCTTGGCGCCACGATGGAAGGTAATGCGAGGAAAAGGCTGATGGGTCGAAACATAAATATAAGGATAGCTCTTGTCGTCGCGCAGATTGATGTTGTAGCGCGGCTTGTGGCGCTTGATGAGCTGGCTTTCCAGAAGGAGCGCCTCGCCCTCGGTGTGCGTCACCCTCACGTCGATCGAGCATATCCGTGCCACCATGGCTTGCTGCTTGGGCGAACAGTCTTTGCCCGAAAAATAGCTGGATACCCGCTTTTTCAGGTTTTTCGCCTTGCCGACGTAAATCACTTCACCCTTGTCATCCAGCATCCTGTAAACACCAGGTAGCTGGGTCAGAGTTTCGAGGAAAGCTTTGATGTCGAAGGACGGGGCGTCTTCGCGCAAATTCATGACAGATAGGCCGATTCGTCAAGAAGAGAACATTATAATCCCGAACGGGCAAGGGCACGCAGTTCGACAGTCTGTCGCCTTACCTCAAGAACAATGGACGTACAGGCCGAGCGCTGCAGAATCAAGCAAAGGAAACCGCAAGACGGCGCGACAATAAAAACGCCGGATCTTCCATCTTTCAAGCCGTGACAGCGATAATGGTCAATCAGCTTCATCGGCGTGATTCTGCTGTTTTGCATGGGATTGCCTTGGGCCAGAGCGGCGCAATCGGAACGTGTTTTAATAAAGACCACCGTTCATTCTGATCGTGCCCGTTGCCGGGCGGAAAAAGCATTTGTCGATACAGGTGATATTCCGCCGGGTTCATCCGTTTTTCCGTGAAAAAATGACGGCGGAATTCTAAGAAAGAAGTGATCGTCGCTTTTGTTTACTCACTCTAATACCAATATGGATATTTCCGACTCGACTTCGCTTCGCTCCCGCGAACGGGCGTGGGCTCTCTACGACGTGGCGACCTCGTCGTTCGCCACGACGGTGATGGCGGCTTTTTTTCCGGTCTTTTTCAAGCAGTTTTGGGCGAGCGCGCTGCCGGTGACGGAAAGCACCTTTTGGCTGGGGGCGGTAAGTTCTGTAGGCGCTTTGGTCGCGCTGGTTCTGGCGCCGGTGCTCGGATCGCTGTCGGACGCCGGGGGGTGGAAGAAGCCTTTGCTCGCGCTTTGCGCGTTCATCGGCATTACCATGACCGCAGGACTCTTCTGGATCGAGCAGGGAGCCTGGGAATTGGCGCTTACCCTATTCGGCCTCGGGCTCGTGGGGTTTTCCACCGGAATGGTTTTTTACGACGCGCTGTTGCCTTCGGTGACGATTCCCGCCCGCTTCGAGCATGTATCCGCCTTCGGGGTGGGGATGGGCTATCTCGGCGGTGGCGCGCTCTTCGCCGTCAACATTCTGATGACGCAAAAGCCGGAGTGGTTCGGTCTTGCGGATGCGTCCGCCGCAGTCCGAATGTCGTTCCTGTCCGTGGCCGTATGGTGGTTCGTGTTCACCCTTCCTTTGCTGTTCGTCGTTCGGGAGCCGCCTCCCCGGTGTGCCAGCGGTGCCAACGCCGTCAAGTATGGGTTGATACAGCTTCGGGAAACCTTCCGGCATGTCCGGCGGTTGAAGATCGTCATGCTGTTCTTGGGCGCTTACTGGCTTTACATCGATGGCGTGGACACCATCGTCCACATGGCGGTGGACTACGCGCTGGCGATCGGCTTCGATGCCGGCGGGCTGATGTTGGCCTTGCTCATCACGCAAGCCGTCGGCGTTCCGGCAACGCTTGCTTACGGCTGGCTCGGTCAGCGCTTCGGCGCCAAATCCGGCATTCTCGCGGGACTCGCGACGTATGCGTTGCTGGTGGTTTGGGGTTCCGTCATGAGCCGGCAGTGGGAGTTTTACGGGATCGCGGTGGGCATAGGCTTGGTCCAGGGCGGCGTTCAGGCTCTCAGCCGTGCGCTTTACGCGCGCCTCATTCCGAAAGAAAAGTCCGGCGAATTCTTCGGTTTTTTCAACCTGCTCAGCAAGTTCGCGGCGGTTCTGGGTCCCGTGCTGGTGGGGATCGTCAGCCATGCCACCGGCGAACCGAGACTTTCGATACTCTCCTTGCTGGTGCTCTTTACCCTGGGCGGCGCGCTGCTCTGGAATGTCGATGTGGCCGAAGGCGAACGGCGCGCCGCGGAGTTGTAGGTATGCCTGCTACACCGCCGGTTGCCGCGGCAGGCACCAGGAAACTAGCACCGTCATGGCCAGGACAACCACGCCCAGGGCGAGAATCGCAGCCACCGGGCCGATGCCCTGAGTCGACGCGAAGGTATAAATCCCCATGCTCACCAGCATCGCGGCGTTCTGAAAGAAATTCTGGACCGCCACGGCGCCGCCGCTGCCGACGGTATGATGACCGATCTGCTGGATCGCCGCGTTAAGCGGCACGACGAACAGGCCACCGGCGATGCCGATGGCCAGCAGCGTCGCTCTGGCCGGCCACAGGCTATCGACACCGGCCAGGAGCAGAAAAAATAGGCTCAGCGCATACGCGGCAAGCCGTGCACGCCGGATGTGCTCCAGGGGAATTAGGCGCGGGACTATACCTGAGCCAATGACGATGCCGACGGCGAGAAACAGGGTCAGCTGCGCGATTTCCCCCGCGGTTTGCGTATCGAGCACTTGCGGCGCCCAGGTTACGAGAATAATTCTCAGAGTGGCGGCAGAGGCCCAGAACAAGCTCAGGGCGATTAGAACTAACCGGGCACGTTCTGATTTCAATAGCTCTTTGATTACGTGCACCAGTTTGGTCAAGGACGAACCGGGGCGCGCGCCGCGTGCCGGCAGCTTGGGCAAGAGGAGCGTAACCCCGGCGGAAATAACATAAAACGCGATGATCGAGCTCAGCGCCAGATCGATCGAGGCATCGGCGAGCTTTGCTCCGATCACGGTGCCCAGCAGGATCGCGGCGATGGTCGCGCCTTCGATCCAACTGTTGATCCTGACCAACCGCGTGTGATCGGCTAATTCGGGCAAGATCCCGTATTTGGCGGGGCTATAGGTTGCCGCACCCACGCCGACGACGGCATAGCCGATCAGAGGCTCGACGCCGAGCAGTATCAGAAGTCCGCCGAGTGCCTTGACGACATTCGCCAAAATAAGAACCTTCGGCTTCGAATGCCGGTCGGCGAACGCTCCGACCCAGGGCGTCAGCATCACGAACGCCACCAGGAAAACGCTTTGCAGGGCCGGGACATACCAGGGGCCGCGATCACCGCTTTGCAGCACGATGGCGATGACCGTGAAGAGCATGGCGTTGTCCGAGAACGCGGAGAGAAACTGCGCAGCGATCAGCGAACGAAGTCCCCGGTTCATGATTCGCTCCCTTCCCGGACGAACCCGGTAAGCGCCGGATAATCCACCTTGCCGGTGGCAAGCAGAGGCAGTTCCTTGAGCACCCGGATATCCTTGGGCAGACAGAGTTCGCCGACACCTTCCTGCTGTGCTCGGGCTGTTAGTTCGGCGCGATCGGCGTTCCGGTACTCGGTGGCGAGTACGATCTTTTCGCCTTTCTTGGGGTCGGACAGCGCAACCGCCGCGTGCCGCTGTCCCGGCCAAATTCGCGCGGCCAGCTCTTCGACCGCGTTAAGCGACACCATTTCCCCGCCGATCTTGGCGAACCGTTTGACGCGGCCGAGAATGCTGACGAAACCTTCCTCGTCGATGCGGACGATATCGCCGGTGTCGTACCAGCCGAGTCCATACTGCGAGGCGGGCGGCTCGAGTTCGCCCGAATGCCCGGGGCGGAGATAGCCCAGCATGACGTTGGGGCCGGTCACGTGGAGGCGCCCTCCCTCGGTTACGCCGGGAACCTCTTCCAGCCGCCATTGGATGCCGGGGAAAAAGCGCCCCACCGTGCCTTCCCGGTAGTACATGGGCGTATTGGCGGATAATACCGGCGAAGTTTCCGTGGCCCCGTAGCCTTCCAGTACGCGGAGTCCGAATTTCTCGGCCCAAAGCTTGCGGGTATCGGCTTGCAGTTTTTCCGCGCCGGCGAAGACATAGCGCACGCTATAGAAATCGTAGGGATGGGCATGCTTTGCATAACCGTGGAGAAAGGTATTGGTGCCGAACAGGATCGTGGCGTTGATGTCGTAGGCCACTTCGGGAATGATTCGGTAATGCAAAGGCGAGGGATACAGGAACAGGCGCATGCCGGACAGCAAGGGCAGCAGCGTGCCGGCGGTCAAACCGAAGGCGTGAAAGACGGGCAGGACGTTGAGGATGACGTCCTGGGCATTGAAATCGAAGCGTGCGGCGAGCTGTTCGCGGTTGGAGAGGAGGTTGGTATGGGAAAGCATGACGCCTTTCGGTTCGCCCTCCGAACCGGAGGTGAACAGAATTACCGCCGGATCATCCGGGTTGCGCCGGCCGCGGTACCAGTAATCGGCGGTGAGCGCGGCGAGGAAAGCCCTGAACTTGTCCCAGGCGCCCAGCTCCCGGCCCAGGTCTTCGAGATAGATCACCCTCGCTTTTTCCGACAAAGCCTCTACGGATTCCTCCAATTTCGCCGTGGCGACGAAACGACGGGCCGTGACCACGGTCTTGATTTTCGCCGTGGCGCAGCTCGACAGGAGATTGCGGGTGCCGGCGCTGAAATTCAGCATGGCGGGGAGGCGCCCGTGAACTTGAAGCCCCAGGAATGCGGCTACCGTACCGCTCAGGTTGGGCAGCAAGAGACCTACCGCTTCGCCGTCTTCGGTTTTTTCCGCCAGTTTGCGGCCCAGGGCGAGGACTTGTGCGATCAGCCGATCATAGCTGAGGGGTTTCCGCTGTACGTCCTCGAGCACGCGATGCCCGCCGCCGTGAGTCCTCCGTGCGTCGAGCAAGGCCGAGAACACCGTCCGCCGGTAATTGCTCGTCTCGAACATCATCTCGCTCATCAAATCGGACAACATGAGCCCGACCTGATGCCGCCGCTCGGGACCAGTGATCTCCGACGGCGGACTGACTTCGCGAGGCGGCAGAATGTTCAGCGTGATAGGCGGAAACCAGCGCAGCCGCACCACCCCGTGCAGATGGGAAAATATGGTGTATTGAGTGCCGTCGATTCGGATCGGCAGAACCGTTGCGCCGGATTTTTCGGCGATCAGCCCGGCGCCGTCGTAAATCTTCATCAAGGCTCCGGTCACCGTGATGCGTCCTTCCGGAAAAATCACCGCTTTGCGGTCCTCTTTCAGATAATGGGTCAGGGCCTTGACCGACAGCGGCTGGGTGGGGTCCATCGGAAACACCTTGGCGAACCTGAGAGCCGGCCGCACCCACCAGTGCTGGGCGATGTGGGTATTGATCGCGAATGTGACCTCGTCCGGCAGAAAGACCCACAAGAGTATCGGGTCGAGGTAGGACGAGTGATTGGCGGCGATCAGGACTCGAGCCCCCGCCTTTTGGTAGTTTTCGAGACCGACGACTTTGACGCGGAACAGCCGGGCGAGAATCCAGCGAAGCATTATTTTTATCATGGTGTTCACCTCCGAGAAGAAAGTCTAGGTCAAAAATAAACAGTGTTCAATATATTCCAGTGCGGTGAACAGATTAATGCGCAACCTCGGCAAACCGTCGCAATCAAAGGTAATATAGGACCCGTCCGCAACTCTGATGCCCGTCATGACTTTGAAAACTCTTCGCCTGTCTTGCTTCGTGCTTTTTCCATGTCTGCTGCTCGGTGGCTGTACGCCGCTCATCCATCCCACGGGACTCGAACATGTTGAACCGCAGCTCCGTAAAGCCCATTTCGTCGCTACGGATGGCGCCGTTTTGCCGGTGCGGTCCTGGCTTCCTCACGATGGCAAAGCCAAGGCGGTGGTCGTGGCGCTCCACGGTTTCAACGATTACAGCAATGCTTTCACCATGCCCGGCCGCTATCTGAGCGAGCACGGAATTGCCTTGTACGCCTACGATCAGAGAGGCTTCGGGAACGCGCCGGGACGAGGACTCTGGGCCGGAATGGATGCCTATGTCGACGATCTGAGACAATTCACGCGACTCGTCGGCAAGAACCATCCGGGCAAACCGGTTTATATCCTCGGCGAGAGTATGGGCGGAGCCTTGGCGATTGTTGCGACGGCATCGGAACGGCCTCCGCTGGCCGATGGGATCATTCTCTCGGCACCGGCCGTGTGGGGCAGGAGCACCATGCCCTGGTATCAACGGGCCTTGCTTTCGATTTCGGTAAGTACCGTGCCCTGGCTTCAGTTGACCGGGGAAAGCCTCGGGATTCTCCCTTCCGACAATATCGAGATGTTGCGCGGTCTCGGTCGCGATCCCCTGGTCATAAAGGAGACGCGAGTCGATGCGATTTACGGGCTGGTCAATCTCATGGACGAGGCGCTTTCGCGAGTTGAGCAGCTGAATAAAGAGGTTTTAGTCCTCTATGGCGAGCACGACCAAGTGATCCCCAAAGAGCCCGTTTCCCTAATGCTGAAGAAGCTGTCGAAAACCGGGACCGCCCGTGTCGCGCTTTACGAGCAGGGTTACCATTTGCTGCTGCGCGATCTGAGCGCCGCCAAGCCTTGGGCCGATATCGCGGCGTGGGTTGCGGATAGGTCCAAACCCTTGCCGTCGGGAGCCGACAGGCGGAACATGCTGGCTTTCCTCAATCCTTGAGGCACTAGAGCATTTTCCGGTTTGACGTAGCGCCCGAAGTAGGTCGGCAATCCTTTGCCGACACCTTCGCCGGCAAAGGATTGCCGACCTACCACATGCGGGGCGGTTTTCCCAGTCTACGCCGGTCACTGTGGCGAAAAACGCTTAGGGCGCGAGTAAAACCGCGTCCGGTGGGGCTGTTACCGGCCGCGTATAAGAAGCGGCTTATAGCGCCGGGAGGTGGGGGATTCCGTTGGAACCCGTCGCGCCGCCGTAACCGGCGTAATGACTATCAGCCTTTCCGGAGTGCTTTGGCCAACGCCTCCGCCATGGCGCCTTGCGGTTTGGAGGAGGGTTCCTGCCGTGGCTTTTTGGCTCTGGGTTCGGCTGTCCTACCCGAGGTGCGCGACGAATCCCGCTCCGAACCGGGAGTGGGGGCCGCATCCTTTTTCATCGACAGACCGATGCGGCGTCTCGGTACGTCCACTTCAAGCACTTTCACTTTCACCACGTCTCCCGCCTTGACCACCTCGCGCGGGTCTTTGACGAACTTGTCGGACAAGTGCGAGATGTGCACCAGGCCGTCCTGGTGCACGCCGATGTCGACGAAAGCGCCGAAATTGGTGACATTGGTGACGACGCCTTCGAGCATCATGCCGGGTTTGAGGTCCTCGATCTTGTCCACGCCTTCCTTGAACTGTGCGGTCTTGAATTCCGGACGCGGATCGCGGCCGGGCTTTTCCAGCTCGCGCAGAATGTCGGTGACGGTCGGAAGGCCGAAGCGTTCGTCGGTGTAATTCTCGGCGTTGACGCCGCGTAGGAAGGCCGCGTTGCCGATCAATTCGCGGATATCCTTGCCGGTGGTGCCGATGATGCGTTCCACCACCGGATAAGCCTCGGGGTGCACGGCCGAGGTGTCGAGCGGATTGTTCCCGTTCATGATGCGGAGAAATCCGGCCGCCTGCTCGAAGGTTTTTTCTCCGAGTCGCGGGACTTTTTTGAGATCTTCGCGGCTGTTGAAAGCGCCGTTCTGGTTTCGGTATTCGACGATGTTCTGGCTGATGGTCTGGGACAGTCCGGAAACGTAACGGAGCAGCGAAGCCGAAGCCGTGTTCACGTCGACGCCCACGGCATTCACGCAGTCCTCGACCACCGCGTCGAGGCTTTTAGAGAGCTGCGACTGGTTAACATCGTGCTGGTATTGGCCGACGCCTATGGCCTTGGGTTCGATTTTTACCAGTTCGGCCAAGGGGTCCTGCAAGCGGCGGGCGATCGAAACGGCACCGCGCAGTGAGACGTCGAGATCCGGAAATTCCTTGGCGGCCAGCTCGGACGCCGAATAAACCGATGCCCCCGCCTCCGACACCATCACCTTGGTGATATTCAATTCGGGATGGCGCTTGATGAGATCGCCGACCAGCTGATCGGTCTCGCGGGAGGCGGTGCCGTTGCCCGTGGCGACCAGTTCGACGCCGTGCTGGGCGATCAGCCGGGCCAGCGTTGCGATCGATTGATCCCACTGATTTTGCGGCACGTGGGGGTAAATCGTCGCGGTTTCCAGCAGCTTGCCGGTTTTGTCCACCACCGCGACCTTGACGCCGGTGCGTAGCCCCGGATCCAGGCCCATGGTGGTGCGGGGGCCGGCGGGCGCCGCGAGCAGCAAATCCTTGAGGTTCTTGGCGAAAACCTGAATCGCCTCGGCTTCGGCGGCTTCGCGGAGGCGCTGCTTGAGGTCGAGGTCGATGCGGGTCAGGATTTTGACTTTCCAGGCGTAATGCACCGTGTCGGCCAGCCAGCGGTCCGCGAGCCGCCCTTTGTCGGCGATGCCGAAGGTCCTCGCGATCAGGCTTTCCGCGGCTTTATGCGCGGCGTCCTCATCCTTGCCGACTTTCAGGGCCAGGTCCAGCACGTCCTCGTTGCGTCCCCGGAACAGGGCCAGCGCGCGATGGGACGGGATCTTCGCGATAGGCTCGGCGAAATCGAAATAGTCCCGGAACTTCGCTCCGGCCTGTTCTTTCCCATCGGCGACCGTCGAGGCGAGGATGCCCTCGTTCCAAATTCGTTCACGCAGCTCGGCCAGAAGCCCGGCGTGCTCGGCGAACCGTTCCATGAGGATTTGCCTTGCCCCTTCCAGCGCCGCCGCGACGTCGGGAACGCCTTTGTCCGCATCGACGTATTGCTGTGCTTCCGTCTCCGGTACCAGGGACGGATCGCCAAGCAAGGCGTCGGCCAGGGGTTCCAGACCGGCTTCCCGCGCGATTTGGGCCTTGGTGCGCCGTTTGGGTTTGTAGGGAAGGTAAAGGTCTTCCAGCAGGGTCTTGGTGTCGGCGGCGAGAATGGCTTGTTCCAGCTCCGGAGTCAGCTTGTCCTGTTCTCGGATGCTGTCCAGGATGATCTGGCGGCGGTCCTCGAGTTCGCGGAGATAAGAGAGCCGAACTTCCAAGGTTCTGAGCTGGGTATCGTCCAAACCGCCCGTCGCTTCTTTACGGTAGCGCGCGATAAACGGTACCGTGGCCCCTTCGTCCAGCAGGTCCACGGCTGCCTGGACCTGTCTTTCTCGGACGCCGAGCTCTTCAGCGATACGGGCGATGATGTTCATCAACAAACCTCAAGAGTAAAAAGGGGTGAAATTTTAGCATTCGCGGATGTTTCCAAAAATCCGCCAGTAGAATCACAGTGACTTTTCGGCGATGACGATGGTGGAGTCGTCGGTTTTGGTATGACAGGTGAACGCCAGCCGTTTCATTAGGCCGAGCATTTTGACGTTGTTCGCCAGGATTTCGCCCCGCAAAGATTTGAGCCCCATCTCGCGAGCGGCGTCGATCAGGCAGGACATCAGCCGTGTACCCAACCCACGGTGCTGCCATTCGTCGGCAACCACCAGGGCGAATTCGGCGGTTTCGCCATCCGGATTGGTGAAATAGCGCGCCACGCCGAGTTCCGTTTCTTCGGCCCCGGAATCGACGATGGCGACGAGCGCCAGTTCGCGGTCGTAATCAAGCTGAGTCAAACGTATCAGC
Organism: Methylocaldum sp. RMAD-M; assembly: GCF_017832375.1. Classification (NCBI taxonomy): domain Bacteria; kingdom Pseudomonadati; phylum Pseudomonadota; class Gammaproteobacteria; order Methylococcales; family Methylococcaceae; genus Methylocaldum; species Methylocaldum sp. RMAD-M. The sequence goes on from NZ_JAFIBZ010000020.1 coordinate 51,805, forward strand.
ATGTCCTGACTCAATTCCTGCAAGGCGTTCATGAAGCGGAAGAATTTGGCCTCGGGCGAAAGCTGCTTCACGAAACGCTTCTCGATTTCCGCGTCTTCGGGACGGATCGGCCGAATGATGATGTTGGTGCCGTCGGCGAGCTGATACTGTCTAATCAAGTGGCCGGGATAGGGGTGGACAGCCATGTGCCCGTAGGGCCGGCGTCCAGGCTGCGGCTCATGCACCGCAATGCGGGCATCCAGGGCGAACACGCCTTGGTCGTCCGCCACCAGAGGATTGATGTCCATCTCCTTGATCTCGGGGAGTTCGCAGACCATCTCCGAGAGCCGCAGCAACACTTGTTCGATCGCCTCCAGCTTGACCGGCGGGAGGTTGCGGAACTGTCCGAGCAGCCGTGCGACACGGGTTTGGCCGATCATCGTCTGGACGATGTGCTCGTTGAGCGGGGGCAGGGCGACCGCACGGTCCTTGAGGATTTCCACCGCCGTGCCGCCCGAGCCGAAACTCACGACCGGGCCGAAAATCGGATCGTCGACCACGCCGACCAGCAGTTCCCGGCCGTTGCGGTTACGGTACATCTTTTCGACCGTTACGCCCTCGATCCGCGCGTTCGGCCTTCGGGCTTGCACCGTCGACACCAGATCGTTATAGGCGTTCCGCACCGTCTGGGCGCTGTTGATGTTGAGCCGGACGCCGTCGACATCGGACTTGTGGGTGATGTCCGGCGACAGAATCTTCAGCGCGACCGGAAAACCCAGGTATTCGGCCGCCGATAACGCCTCGTTGGGCGAATGGGCGTTCAGCGCCGGCGGCACGGGAATGTCGAAGGCGCGCAGAACGGCGCGGGTCTCGAGCGAGGATAGCAGCGTCCGCCGTTCCGCCAGGGCGCCCTCGATGATGAGGCGGGCGCCGGTCAGGTCGGGCATCTGGTGCGAGGCCAACGGCCCCGGCACCTGCATCAGCATCTGTTGGTTACGGTGATATTCCGCCAGATAGCCGAACGCTTCGATGGCGCTCTCGGGGTTCGCGAAGGTCGGAATCTGATGTGCGGTAAACAGTTCTCGCCCTTTTTGGACGTAGGTTTCTCCCAGCCAGCAGGTGAGTATCGGCTTGCGGCTCTGTTCGGCGGCGCGAATGACGGCCTCCGCGGCTTCCGTGGGATCGGTCATGGCCTGCGGCGTGAGCAACACCAGGGCGCCGTCCACGCTTTCGTCGGCCAGACAGACCTCGACGGCCGCCCGATACCGTTCGGGGGTGGCGTCGCCCAGGATATCGACGGGATTATTGTGCGACCACTGTTTGGGCAGCACCGCGTTCAGCTTGTCGAAGGTCGGTCCGCCCAGTTCGGCGAGCCGGATGCCTTGCTCGACGGCCCGGTCGGTTGCCATCACCCCCGGTCCGCCCGCGTTGGTGATGATCACGAGGCGATTGCCTCGAACGCGGTGCTGGGTCGCGAGGAGCTGGGCGGCGGCGAAAAGCTGTTCGATGGTGGTGGCCCGAACCACGCCGGCCCTTTGCAGCGCGGCGTCGAAGACATCATCCGAACCGACCAGCGCGCCGGTGTGCGACATGGCCGCTCGGGAGCCTTCGGCATGGCGGCCGGCCTTGATCACGATCACCGGCTTCATGCGAGCCGCGGCCCTGAGCCCGCTCATGAAACGCCGCGCATCACGCACGCCTTCCACGTACATCAGGATGCTGCGGGTTTCGGGATCGAGAGCGAGATAGTCTAGGATGTCCCCGAAGGTGACATCGGCTCCGGCGCCCAAGGACACCATGGTCGAAAAACCGATGCGATGGGCGCTCGCCCAGTCCAGAATCGCCGTGCAAAGCGCTCCCGATTGGGAGACGAGGGCGAGCGAACCCGGTTCCGCGACATTATTGCTGAAAGTGGCGTTGAGGCCGACCGAAGGGCGCATCAGCCCTAAACAGTTGGGACCGAGAATCCGGAGCCCGTAGTGCTTGGCTTCGTCCAGTAAGGCCCGCTCCAGCATCCGGCCGGCGCCTTCCTGTTCGGCAAATCCCGCCGAAATGACGATGGCGGCCTTGACCCCTTGTTGGCCGCAAGCGCGGATGATGAGGGGGACGGTGGCGGCCGGTGTGGCGATGATCGCGAGATCCACGTGTTCCTTCACCTCTTCGATCGACGAGAAACAGACCTGATCCCGGACCAGTTGATACTTGGGATTGATCGGGTAGATCGGGCCTTGAAAACCGCCGTCCAAGAGATTTTGATAGATCCGTGCGCCGACCGAGTCGGGCAACTCGCTGGCCCCGAACACGGCTATGGACTTCGGGCTGAACAAATGCTCGAGGTAATGGCGTGCCATATCGGCCTCAGATTCTGGTGAGGAGGATTTCGCCGATTTCGCCGTCGGTGAGCGTTACCGGATTGGTCTGCATGCTGGTGCCGCGGGCGTTGGCGACGATCTTAGGGATGTGCGCCGATTCCACGCCGAAATGGCCGAGGCGCTTCAGAGCCAGCCGTTCGGTCCAATCGTGCAACTGTTCGACCAAGGCGTTGCAAGTTTCCATCTGGGTTTTGAAGCCATGGCCGGTCAGGAGTTCGGCGATACCGGCGTATTTCTTCAAGGCCGGATTCTCCGGAGCTCTCTCCCGCAGTGCGCGGATATTGATGGCCGTGGCTTCGGCGAGCAGGGTGCCGCAGGCGAGACCGTGGGGTATCGGATAGAAAGCACCCAGCGGCGCGGCGAGCCCGTGTACCGAGCCCAGTCCCGCCTGCGCCAGGGTGACGCCGGACACGAGCGATGCATAAGCGATGGCGCTGCGCCCGGCTCGGGCTTGCTCGCCGTCGCCTCCTTTCAATGCTGCGACGAACCCGCCGCAAAATGCTTCCATGCCGCTTTTCGCGAGGGCGTCGGTCATCGGGTTGGCGCGAGCGGAAACGTACGATTCCAATAATTGCGTGAACGCGTCCATGCCGTCGGCGGCGATGAGATCCGGCGGGCAAGTGTCGAGCAGATCGGGATCGACGATCGCGTATTCGGGAACCAGGCAGTCATGGCGGAACGATTTCTTGAAGCCGTGCTCGCCGCGCACGCTCAAGACGGCGTTCTTGGTCGCTTCGCTGCCGGTGCCGGCGGTGGTGGGCACGGCGATGAACGGCGTAGCAGGTCCGGTGTAAGGAATGTTACGGCCTACGCCCTCGAGGTGATCCATGACCGAATTGCCGTGGGGCAGGAGTCCCGCGATGGCCTTGGCGGCGTCCAGCACGCTGCCGCCCCCGATGGCGACCACCAGGCCGATGTTGCGGCCATGAAAGGCGGCGACAGCATCGTCCACCAACTGCGGCGTGGGCTCGTCGCTGACGGTCATGTGTTCGAAGATCATGCCCTGCTCGGTCAGGTTATCCGTCAGCCAGGGCCAGCGCGACGACGAGCGGAAGGAGCGCACTCCGGTGACGAGCAGCGCTTTGTGACCGTAGGAGCGAGCCAGTTTCGGCAGTTCCGCCAATTGGCCGGAACCGAAAAGAATGCGGGGAAGGCGGGAAATCGAAAATACGGGGATAGTCATGAGTGCGTCTGGCTGCGGGTCCTGCGGCGATGGATCGCGACATAAATTCCAACCAGGACGATGCTGAATATGATCACGTCGATGACCGCGTGTTCCGAATAGCGCGCGATCAGCTCCTGGTTTTCACCGATGAAATAGCCGATCCAGCTGAGCACCGATACCCAGATCCCCGCCCCGAGCAGCGTGTAAAAGCTGAACTTGAGATGATTCATGTTGGCGAGGCCGGCCGGTAACGAGATCAGATGTCTCGCTACGGGCAGGAGGCGGCCGACGAAGGTGGAGATTTCACCATGTGCCAAGAAAAACTTCTCCACACGGTTGAAGTGCTCCTCGGTAATCCAGACGTATTTGCCGTATTTGATCAGGAGCGGCCTGCCCAGCCAGCGCGCGACGAAATAGTTGGCGTAAGCCCCGACCAGGCTTCCCGCCGTTCCGCTGAGGATCACCAGGGTCATGTCCATCTTGCCCTGCTGGGCCAGATAGCCCGCGGGCGGCATGACGATTTCGCTGGGGATGGGGAAAACCGAGCTTTCCATGGCCATCAGCAGAAAAATTCCGGTGTAGCCCATCGCGCCGATGGTCGTCACCAGCCAATTGATCAGTTCATGCATCGGGAATTCCTTAATCCTGAAAGAGAGGGCTGTTTGTCAAAGCAATCCGCCTTGCAGAGGCACGAAGCTGACAGGTTCGATGATTTCCGCCTGAAACCCGACTTCCGTGCGCGTAATCCGCTGTAGAAACTGCTCGCGTCCGTCGCCGATGGGTATCACCATGACACCACCCCGTGCCATTTGGTCGAGCAGTGGCTGCGGCAGCTCCGGCGGTGCCGCGGTGACGATGATGCCGTCGTAGGGCGCGTAATCGTCCCAGCCCCAGCCGCCGTCACTGTGCTTCATGCGCACATTGCGCAGGTGAAGATCCTGAATGCAGCGGCGGGCGCGCTGCTGAAGGGGGTAAATGCGTTCCACCGAATGAACCCGCTTTACGAGTTGCGCCAATACAGCGGTCTGGTAACCCGAGCCGGTGCCGACTTCGAGCACCTTGTCCAACGGGCCTTTTTCCAGCAGCAGTTCGGTCATGCGAGCCACGATATAAGGCTGGGAGATCGTCTGGTTGAATCCGATCGGGAGCGCCGTGTCTTCGTACGCACGGCTCGCGAAAGCCTCTTCGACAAAAATATGTCTGGGCGTTTCCAGCATGACGGCTAGCACAGACTGATTGCTGATTCCTTGTTCCTTCAATCGGCTGACCATGCGCTCCCGCGTTCTGCGGGAGGTCATGCCGATACCCTGAAGCCGACGGTTCATGGAATAACCTCACGCGGAAGCCAGTCGGCCAATCGCTGAAGACTTTCGTAACGGGTCAAATCGATTTGCAAAGGTGTGACGGATACGTAGTTGTTGCGTATGGCGTGAAAATCGGTGCCGGGTCCGGCATCTTGCTCCGGACCGGCGGAGCCGATCCAGTAGATCTCGCGCCCGCGCGGGTCGGTCGTCCGGATCACGGGTTCGGCCTTGTGGCGCTGGCCCAGACGAGTGGATTGGAAGCCACGAAGCTCTGTCAGGGGAATATCGGGCACGTTGACGTTCAGTATAGTATCGGCCGGCAAGGGGTGTTCCTGGATCTGTTTGAGCAAGGTGACGGCAACTTGGGCTGCCGTGTCGAAGTGCTGCGGATTGCTCGACGCCAAGGAGACCGCGACCGCCGGAAGCCCCAAAAAACGCCCTTCGGTGGCTGCCGCCACCGTGCCGGAGTAGATAACGTCATCTCCCAGGTTGGAACCGTGATTGATGCCGGCGAACACCATGTCCGGCTCCTCATGTAACAATCCCGTGATAGCCAAATGCACGCAATCGGTCGGTGTGCCGTCGATCTTGATGAAGCCGCTTTCGGTTTGGCTGACGCGCAAAGGTCTGTCCAAGGTTAGCGAATTGCTCGCTCCGCTGCGGTTTCGTTCGGGGGCAACAACCGTCAGTCGCGCCCGTTGCCCCAGCGCATTTGCCAAGGCGATCAGTCCTTGGGCGGAATAACCGTCGTCGTTGCTCAACAATATATGCATCAGGCATGCTCCCCCTATTCCTTGACCATTTTACACAAGAACCGGGCCAGTCGGCGCATCTGCTGCGATAGGCGGCTGATGGTCGGCGGGTACAGCCGGCTTCAACTATCGATAACAGATAAGGGGAATTGCGGCATTGGCGGCTCTGCCTTGACGCTGGTTAACGAATCCTCGACGATTGCAAGATTGTCATGGAAGTCGTCACCCCGGCAGGGAAGGGTCATCCGGGCGCTCCCCGGATGACCGTTTGCGATTGGATTGCCGGGGTCCAGAGGCCATGGATGGCAGAGGCGGATCACATCCCTGTGCCCTGGATTCCGGCAATCCCTGCCGGAATGACGGCAAGAAAAATGTATAGATATGGTCCATCCGAACTTACCCCACCAAGGATTTCATCCGATGAACTCGCAACGTTTGAATATGCTGGCCGAGAAGCTCCGCGCCAACGCTCTGTATCAGAAATATGCTCGCCTGCCGACGCTAGCTCAAAAGCTTATCCTGGTGAGCTCGATCACTTTCCTGACGACCTTGTTTCTGGTCGTGATGTATTTCTTTGTCGATCCGATCATCGCCATGGGGGCCTTCGCCAGCATTCTGGCTGGATTGGCCACGGGATTCGGTGCCTTGCCCGCTCTACTGTTCAAGGATGTTTCCAGCAGGACCCTTTATCTGATGCTGGGCGGAGCCGCCGGCGTGATGCTGGCAGCCACGGCGTTCTCGCTTATCGTTCCGGGCATCCAGGCCGGCAATCAGCTGTGGCCGGGTCTCGGTGTGTACGTGGTTGCGGCGGGGGTCATGATCGGCGCGGTTTTTCTGGTATTGGCGGATAGTTGGCTGCCGTATGAGCGGTTTCTGGGCGAAAGCCGAGAAACCTTCGACTCGCTGCGAAAGATTTGGCTCTTTATCGCCGCGATCGTCATGCACAACCTGCCGGAAGGCATGGCCGTCGGCGTAAGTTTCGGTTCCGGCGACTGGCACAACGGAGCAGCCTTGGCGATCGCGGTCGGTCTGCAGAATATCCCGGAAGGCTTGGCGGTGGCGATGCCGCTGGTGGCCCTGGGCTATCGGCGGCAACAGGCGGTATTGATCGCGACCTTGACGGGGCTGATCGAGCCGGTCGGCGGCTTTCTCGGCGTTGCCGCAGTCACGATGTTCTTGCCTTTATTGCCTATCGGTATGGCGTTCGCCGCCGGAGCCATGCTGTTCGTCATCAGCGACGACATCATTCCCGAAACCCAATCCCAGGGCAAAGCGCGCTATGCGACCTTTGCGCTGATGTTTGGCTTCATCATCATGATGATTTTGGACAACCTGATCACGACCTGAGTATCCGACCCTGTGGCTTGCAATCTGATTAACGAAGTAGGGGTGTGGCTGGATCGAAGCCTGCCGGCGATCGACTGGGCACGGTGGTGGGCGTCGTCGGGTACCGCGTTCGCGCTGGTCGCAGCAGCCGAGTTCGGCGACAAAAGCCAGCTGGTATGCATGACTTTGGCTGTGCGGCACCGGCATTGGCCTATTCTGCTCGGCGCCGTGTTCGCTTTTGCCGTCTTGAATCTAGTCGCCGTAGTCTTCGGAGCGGCGGCAGCCCGGTGGCTGCCCGATTCCGTGGTGTCCCTGGCGGTCGCTCTCTTGTTTGCGGTCTTCGGCGTGAAAGCTTTGCTTTTTAGGGAGGAAGAGGAGGGCGAGTTCATCAAGGCAAAAACCGGTCACGGCATCTTTTTGACGACCTTCCTGATGATTTTCCTTGCCGAATTCGGCGATAAAACTCAACTGGCGGTCGCCGGTTTAGGTGCGGCAGCACCGCCTGTGCCGGTTTGGCTTGGCGCCACCGCGGCTCTGGGCGTGACGTCCGCGTTAGGGATTTGGGCAGGCGCCACACTGCTCCGGAAGACGCCTCAGCGGGCGCTACATATCGCTAGCGGTTTGTTGTTTCTGGGATTCGCGGTTTTTGCGGCGTCCAGAATAGTGCCCGAGGAGTTATGGAGCTGGCTACAAAGCAGCTTCGATCGATTCGTCTCCACCGTTCGAGAACTGTTTTCATAACGCGCCGACAGCCGAAGTCGTTTCAGTCCGGGCTGCCGGTCAAGCCAGAGCTGTAGGATGCGGTGAGCGAAGTGAACCGCATCGTTCGCGATCTGGTCAGGCCAGATTCAATTCCTCCACCACGATACGCCGCCATCCAGTATTCGGCGGAACTGTTCCGTAGCGGGGTTTCCCCTTTGCCGTAGGAGATCGATCCATACCGAAGTATCCGCCAAATACATGCTTAGCTCTGCTCGGCGCGCAGTGTCTTGGAATCGTAGTTCGGGTCGATTTCCACCGTAGCGATCAAGTCCCGAACGTCCTTCCGTTTTCGATTGGCCACGAACTCCCGGAGTGCCCGCTCGACCAGTTCACGCTTAGTCTTGGCATCGGAATACTTGAAAGCCTCTCTGACCTGCTCGTCGTTAAGAACGATGTTCGTACGCATATCAATACACTTCCTGGGGCGTATTTTGGCGCCATGCCGGAGGCGACGTCATAGGAAACAGCGCATCTTGGCCATAACTTAAGGCCGACAGAAAAACCTTTAAAGTTTCCGCCGTGGTGTCCGATAACGTTTACGAGAGTTGAATGCACAGCGCTGATGTCCTTGAGCTCGTCGATTTGAAAAATCCTAAAAGTTGAAGGAGACGATCATGTCCCAAGTGATTAATACCAATATTTCCTCGCTTAACGCTCAGCGCCAGTTGCTGAAGTCATCCAACGCGATGCAGACTGCAATGCAACGCTTGTCGTCCGGTGTGCGCATTAATAGCGCAAAAGACGACGCAGCCGGCCTTGCCATTGCAGACCGGATGACCGCGCAAATTAAAGGTTTGAATCAGGCCGCCCGAAATGCCAACGACGGCATTTCCATCGCGCAAGTCGCCGAAGGCGCCTTGGGAGAGGTCACGAACGCGCTGCAGCGTATGAGGGAACTGGCCGTACAATCCGCCAACGATACCAATACCGCGACCGATCGTGCTTCCCTGCAGAAGGAAGTGGCTCAGTTGCAGCAGGAGATTACCCGTATCGCCACTCAAACCCAATTCAACGGAAAAAATCTGCTGGATGGCTCGTTCACGAGTGCGAAATTTCAGGTTGGTGCGTATGCCGATCAGACGATCAGTTTCTCGATCGGGAACAGCAAGGCGACCAATATCGGATCGAACAGTCTCACCAATACGACGGGTACTGCGGTAGAGGCGGCGGCGGCAAGTGCTGATAAGACTGCTTTGACCGCTCTCAACCGTGTTGCGGCACAAAATCTAACGGTTACCGGGAATATCGGGTCCGCGACCTTGGCCGTAGCAAACAATGATTCAGCCAATGCGATCGCGACGGCTGTGAATAACGCCACGGCATCCACGGGCGTAACGGCAACGGCGCTGACTAAAGCAACTCTTTCCGGTCTAGCCGCTGCCGGTACGTTGACGTTTAATTTGTATGGTTCGAACAGCAGCGCCGTTGCGATCTCGGCAAACGTCTCCAGTACTGGCGATCTCACTTCGCTGGCGGAAGCCATTAATGGTGCGGCGGCAAGTACCGGTATCACCGCAGAACTGGATGCTTCGAGAAGTTCGATCACGCTGAGCCAAGCCGAAGGTTACGATATTGTCATCGAAGACTTTTTAAATAGCGCCGGCGCGGGCGGTACTATCAATTTCCAAGGCTTGAACGCTGACACCGGGGCAACGGAAGGTGCCGCCGCTACCTTGGGCGCAGCGGTGGGAACAGACTCTAGTAAAGTGGTCGGAACCCTCATGTTTAGCTCCGCAAGCTCGTACACCGTCACCACGGATACGACGGGTACCTTGTTCAGTGCAGCGACGAATGCAAGCACTCTAAGTGCAGTGGGAAGCATTAACGTCGGTACTCAGTCGGGGGCAAACTCGGCTATTAAGTCTGTCGATGGTGCACTCGCTTTCGTTGACGACCTCCGCGCCACCCTGGGCGCTGTCCAAAACCGCTTCAGCTCAGCGGTAGCCAATATGCAGGCCACTTCGCAAAACATCAGCGCCGCAAGAAGCCGTGTGTTCGATGCCGATTTCGCGGCTGAAACGTCCGAGCTGAGCCGGAATCAGATCCTGCAGCAGGCCGGTACGGCAATGTTGGCACAGGCGAATGCCTCAACCCAAAACGTGCTCTCGCTGCTTCGGGGTTAATTTCCGAGCTGGCTAAACCGGAAAGCGGGAACACTGAGGCGTTCCCGCTTTCTTCTTCGAGCAATAGGAGATCGATATGGAAGCCCCGATAGCTTTAGGCAATGTAACGGCTCTGAAGCCGAACATGGTGCGCCGCCAGACGGCAGACGAGGTGGGCTCTGAAACCCTCGCCGCAGCGGGAAGCACCGGGGCGGTAGAGCAGGTTTCTACGGTTAGGGCGGTTCCCCCGGCTTTGGCCGCCGAGGCGTTTGCTTCCTCGGGAAGAGAAGGAGAGAAGCGGCAGGACGAAGTCGCCCATGCCGTGCGCAATTTCAACGAATTTTTTCAAATGGTGCGGAGAACGGTCCAGTTTTCCATTGACGAAGATTCGGGCCGAACGATAGTGCAAGTCAGGGATGCCGAAACCGATGAACTTATTCGCCAAATCCCCTCGGAAGAGATTTTGCGACTCGCAAAACATTTAGACGAATTCAAAGATGGATTTAAAGGCATGTTGTTGAAAGAAAAAGTGTGAGTTTGGAGGGTTTGTCGGTTCGGCTGACGAGTCCGCGCGGCCGAATCGGTCCAAGCGTAAGGCGCGGATATATCCTTATCGGGACAGAGCGGCAACAGGCAAGGCGGAGGGTTTGATGGCAGGTATTACATCGACGGGGCTCGGATCCGGCCTCAATATATCCAGCATGGTCAGCCAATTGGTGCAGGCGGAGCGTGCTCCGTTCGCTGCCCGTTTGGATCGGCAAGAAGCCGAGATCCAATCCAAGATTTCCTCGTTTGGAAATTTCAAGAGCGCTTTATCGGCTTTTCGGGATAGCCTCTCGGCGTTGAAAAACCTGAGTAGTTTTCAAAAGATCGGCGCAACTTCCAGCGACAGCAGTATTGTCAGTGCTTCGGCGGAAAGCAATGCCGATCTGGGTAATTACAAGATCGAGGTCAAGCAACTCGCGCAGAGCCACGCACTGGCAACCGGTTACTTCGCATCGGCCAACGCAGTGGTTGGAACCGGGACTTTGACGCTGAAATTCGGCACTACGGACTATACGCCGCCGGTGGATGCCACCCCGGGTAGTTATAACGGATTTACCCAAAATCGCGACAAAGGCACGCTGACCCTTGAGATCGACTCGAGCAACAATACCCTCAGCGGCATCCGAGATGCTATCAACAACGCCAAGGCCGGAGTGACTGCGGTTATAGTCAACGATAGCGGCGGTTCTCGCCTTGTACTGAATTCGAGTGAAACCGGCGCCGAGAACAGCTTGCAGATCAGCGTAGCCGATGATGATGGAAATTCGGTCGACGCCTCAGGCCTGTCCGTCCTGTCTTTTAATGCCGCCGCTGCTAACCTCCAGCAGACCCAGATGGCGTTGGACTCGAAAATCGCTATCAATGGACTTGAGGTTACCAATGCGAGCAACACGATCAAAGATGCTCTTAAAGGGGTGACGTTAAATCTTCAATCCGCTCAATCCGAGAAGATCGTCAATGTGTCGGTCAGCCAGAGCAATGACGACATCAAAAAGCTTATAGAAGGTTTCGTAAAAAGTTTTAACGAATTGGCAAAGACGGACCGAAGCTTAACCGGCTATGACGCAGCCCAGAAAGCAGGCGGAATTTTACAGGGCGATCCCACGGTACGCGGCGGTATGGGGCAGCTTCGCTCGGAACTGGGACGATTTATCCAAGGTCTCGAAGGTTCGGCGAAAACCTTGGCCCATATAGGAATCCGAACGCAAAGAGACGGCACCCTCAATTTGGACAGTTCCAAGCTAAACGAGGCGCTAAATGCGGATCGGAGCAGCGTAGCCGCTTTGTTTGCGGCTATCGGGCGTCCCACGGATTCCGGGGTGATATATTCCAGCAATACCGTCGATACCAAGCCGGGAACTTATGCGGTCAACATTACCCAAGCAGCTACCCAGGGCTTTCTGAACGGCGGTGCCGTCAATTCATTGGTGGTGGACGGCGACAACGACACCTTCAAGATCAAAGTCGATGGGGTCTTGTCGGCAGATATCACCTTGACGCAAGCGACCTATAGCAATCATGCGGCTCTGGCGGCAGAGATTCAATCCCGCATCAATGGCGACAGTGCCCTCAAAGCAAAAGGTATTTCAGTCGGCGTGAGTTATGACGATGTCAATAATCGATTTGTCATTCAATCCAAAAATTATGGCTCGGAGTCTCAAGTTGAAATCACGCAGGTCGATATTAATAGTGAAGCGACCTTGGGATTAAAGCTCGCCTCTAGTTCGACGGAGGGCACCGGGGGCATGGATGTCGCCGGAAGCATCGGAGGTTTGGAGGCAACGGGCAAAGGGCAAGAATTGACCGCAACGGCGGGCGATGCCCAGGGGCTTAAGCTTCTGATCTCGGATACCAAGACCGGCGACCGGGGCGAGGTTGGTTTTTCCCGTGGGCTGATAGAACGACTGGACAAGGTGCTTGCCGGATTGTTGGACAGTAAAGGAGCCATAAAGGCGCGTACTGACGGTCTGGAAAAGAATCTCGAGAAAATTCAAGAAAGCCGAGAGCGTTTAGAGAGTCGAATGAGTGATTTCGAAAAGCGTCTTCTGGATCGATTCAATAAGATGGATGCTCTTTTGGGGCAGTTTCAGAGTATCAGCAGTTATTTGAGTCAGCAGTTGGCCGCTTTGCCATTGGCTAACCAAAACAAGAAATAAGAAGAGGTTATACGCCATGAGACCCGCTCAGTTTGCATTGAATCAGTATCGGCAAACTACCGTGCAGGCGAGTGCCGAGTACGCCGATCCGCATACTCTGATAATGATGCTTTTTAATGGGCTGAACGAAAAAATTTCCGTTGCCAAGGGCGCGATACAAAGGGGGGAGCTCGCCGAGAAGGGCCAAGCCATCGGCCGTGCAATTGAAATCGTCGGCTACCTCCAAGCCTGTCTGGACTTGGATAACGGCGGCGAAATCGCGGTAAATCTGGATCGACTTTATACCTATGTTACCGAGCAGCTGTTTTACGCCAGCGCGCAAAACGATCAGAGTGCCCTGGACGAAGTCGGCGGTTTGATAAAGGAGATCAAGAGTGCTTGGGAGGCGATACGAGAGCCGGTTCCGTCTCAGACTGTTGAAAACAGGTTAGCTTCAGCAAGCTTTTAATCGTCCGAGACCGGGTATGCCGCGATGTCAGATCTGACGCCCGAAACCGAGAAGCTTCTTGCAATGTGCCGTTCGATCCTAACGGCGGCCGAAGGTATGGAGTGGGAGAGGGTTGCTCGGCTGGAGAGGGAACGGATGCCCCTGATTGAGAAACTGTTTTCGCCGGCCAATCTTGAGAAAAGCGATAACGAGTCTTTGGTTCGTTTAGTCGAGGAAGTGCAGACCATCGACGGGAAGGTTATGTCTTTGATTGAGGCGGAAAGAAACCAAGCTGCTCAAGAACTACGCATGCTCAGAAACTCCCGGCAACGCGAGCAAGCTTATCGATCGGCTGAAAATGAGTGAGTTCAAAGAGTCCGGACACGCACTCGCATTCCGGGACCAGGGTCGGTGTCCGCACCATCAAGCCCGGTTCAATATCCATTCCAATACCATCTTGCTGCCGAAATAGGCCAGCATTAGCGACACAAAGCCTCCTAGCGTCCAGCGGATAGCTATGGTTCCCCGCCAGCCGTAGCGAGCTCGTCCGATCAGTAGTACGCCGAACAAGACCCAGGCAAGGATGGACAGCACGGTCTTATGGGCCAAATGCTGAGCGAACATGTCTTCCAGAAAAATAAAGCCTGTGAGCAGTGACACGCTAAGAAACACGAACCCGGCCGCAATCAGCTGAAACAACAGGGATTCCATGGTTTGCAGAGGCGGGAGCGAGCGTAGCAAGAGGTCGGAATGGTGGCTGCGCAGCCGCCAGTCCTGAAACGCCAGCAGCGCTGCCTGAAAGGCGGCAATATTGAGAAAACTGTAAGCGAGCATGGAGACCACGATGTGAATGGTCAAAGGCCAGGAAAGGTCTTTCACCGTGTGAACGCTCTCCGGGATGCTGAGTTTTAGCAGGAGGACCAGCGCGGCCATCGGAAAAATCACCATCCCGAGTTTATCCACCGGTTTCGCGAGAGCCGTCAGGAGCAAGATGGCTACGATCACCCAAGCTACTAACGACATCGCGCTCAGAAAGCTGAGGTTGAGTCCTTCGTTAGTCTGAAAGCCGCTGGTGAGCGCAAGCCCGTGCAAAACGGCGGCGAACCAACCGAGTGTCAAGGGTTTCAACCGCCGAAGCGTGGGTGTCTCCATGGCCGCATAGTCGTTCTCGCGCAGCGAGCGAATCAGGGTAAGAGCGGCAGCGACATAAGTGGCGATCGCCATGGCGCCAAACAGCGTAGAATTCATTTAAATCATGTCCTCCTGAGCTCTCTAGTCTGGCATAATGGCCGATCAAGATGAAGTAATCTGGGTATTTCCATAGCCCGTAGGATTAAGAGCCATGTTTGACAACCTTACCGAACGTTTAACCCAATCGCTCAAAAAAATTCGCGGTCAGGGCCGATTGACCGAGAGCAATGTTCAGGACACCTTGCGAGAGGTGCGTATGGCCCTCTTGGAAGCCGATGTGGCTCTACCGGTCGTCAAGGATTTCATCGAGCACGTCAAGACACGCGCCTTGGGGCAGGAAGTTCAGTCCAGCCTTACGCCCGGGCAGGCGCTAGTGAAGATCGTCAATGAAGAATTGATCGCCATCATGGGCAGTGCCCACGAGCGGCTCAGTCTGGCGACGCAGCCGCCGGCGGTGATTCTGATGGCAGGTCTCCAAGGCGCCGGTAAAACCACCACGGTTGCCAAGCTGGCCCGCTGGCTCAAGGATAACGAGCGCAAGTCCGTAGTGGTCGCGAGCGCCGATATCTATCGTCCGGCCGCTATCGATCAACTGCAAACTCTTGCCGCTGAGGTGGGCGCCGATTTTTTTCCGAGCGATCCGACGCAGAATCCGGTGGATATCGCTCGCAACGCCGTCGAATATGGCCGGAAGAAATACAAGGATGTCGTCATTATCGACACGGCCGGCCGTCTTCATATCGATGACGAGATGATGGAGGAAATCAGACAGATTCACTCCGCCATCAACCCGATCGAAACGCTGTTCGTGGTCGATTCGATGACCGGTCAGGACGCCGCCAATACCGCGAAAGCATTCGGCGACGCACTTACCCTGACCGGTGTCGTTCTGACCAAAACCGACGGCGATGCCAGAGGTGGCGCGGCGTTGTCGGTTCGCCACATTACGGGCAAGCCCATCAAATTCTTGGGTGTGGGTGAAAAGACAGCTGCCTTGGAACGTTTTCACCCCGATCGAATCGCGTCCCGAATCTTGGGCATGGGCGATGTCCTGAGTCTGATTGAGGAGGCCGAGCGCAAGATCGATAAGACGAAAGCCGAAAAACTGGTCAAGAAGATTCAGAAGGGCAAGTCTTTCGACTTGAACGACTATCGCGATCAACTGCTGCAGTTGAAGAATCTGGGCGGCGTCGCCGCAATGTTCGACAAGCTTCCCGGCATGGCAAACGTGCCGCAGCACGTGAAGGAAAAAGTGAACGACAAGGAAATGATTCAGCAGATCGCCATCATCAACTCGATGACCAAGCAGGAACGGGCATTTCCGGATGTGATCAACAACTCGCGAAAACAGCGCATCGCAAAAGGCGCGGGCACGGATATGCAGAACATCAACCGTCTGCTCAAGCAGTATGATCAGATGCAGAAGATGATGAAGAAATTCAAGAAGGGCAATCTGATGAACATGCTGCGAGGGATGAAGGGCAATCTAGGACGGGGGATGCCGTTTTAGGGCGATTCTTGATTTGGCATCACGCCCGCCTCACGCGGGCGTAATTTCGATTTGTGGCAGCGGGTTATCCGGTTCGACGGCTCAACTCTCTGAGCTTCATCAAAGCATAAACCGATTCAAGATGGGGAATCGGCACGCCTGCGTTCCATCCCGCCCTCACGGCATTACCTAGAATGGCCTCCGTTTCCATCGGCCGACCGGCCTCGAAATCCAGCAGCATACTGGTCTTGTATGGCGGCATCTTGTAGGTGCTCTCGATGTTTTTATCGACGGTATCTTCGGGCAACGGATGTCCCGTGGCTTTGGCGATCAGGCAAACCTCTTCCATGATGGCCCGAACGAAAGACTCTTGAGTCGAGAGTATGTCATTCGTGCTGAGCCCCGCGGAGAGGACCGACAGCGGGTTGAAGGGCGCGTTCCAAACGCATTTTTGCCAGCGGGCGGCAACGATATCCTCGGAGGCGACGCATGTAATGCCGGATCGCTCGAATACTCTACAAAGCGCCAGAGCTTTTTCCGAAAGCCCCTGCGGATAATTGCCCAAGGCTAGCCGGCCGTAAGCCTGGTGCCAGATTTTGCCGGGTGCGGTGCGGGTGACGCATATGAATGCGAGGCCGCTGATCAGTTCGTTATCGGGAAAGGCTTTCGCGATTTCGTCTTCGATGTCGATGCCGTTGGAAACGAGAACGATGGACGTGTCGGGTCCCACGGCGTCTTTCAGAAGGCTGATGCGATCGGCGTTTTCGACCACTTTGATGCACAAGAGAACGTAGTCGGGCTTTTCGGTCAATTCGGCCGCGTTGCGTACGACGGTGTGGGGCCGGAAGTGATAAGCGCCCAGTTTGGTGTCGCTCGTAATGTCTATGCCATGAGCTTTGACGTGTTCGTAGTCGGAACGGGCGATCATCGAAACTTTAGCGCCCTGCTTGGCGAGCAGTGAACCGTAAAAGCTGCCGACCGCTCCTGAACCTATGACGAGTACCTTCATGTCGATTCTTCCAGATAGTTCTTGAGAAAAGGAATCGTGAGCTTGCGCTTAGCGGCTAGGGTCGCGTGGTCCAATTCGTCCAGCAAGCGCTTCAAGGAGGAAAGATCTCGGTGATAATGAGAAAGCAAGAAGCGTCCGACTTGTGGCGACAGATCTAAGCCCAGCGAGCGGGCATGGGCGCCGAGGACGATTAGTTTATCCTCGTCGTTCAATGGTTGCAGGCGCAAGGTTAATCCCCAGCCTAAGCGGGTTTTGAGGTCGGGCAAACGGATCGCAAGTTCGGCGGACGGCACGCCGGCAGCGGCAATGAGGCGATTGCCGTGGTCTCGCAAACAATTGAACAAATTGAATAAAGCTCGTTCCCAGGCATCGTCTCCGGCGACGGAATCGACATCGTCCAGGCAAACCAGATCCTGATGCTCCAGGCCATCGAGCACGCCGGGACCGTACTCGCGGAGGCCGGATAGCGGCAGATAAGAGACCGACAAGCCGCTTTGACACGCTTCCCGACAGCAGGCATTGAGCAAGTGGCTCTTGCCGGTGCCCGGTTCACCCCACAAAAAAATCAGCGTTTCGCCCCGACCGCTGGCGGCATGTTTTAGATGAGCGACGATTTCGGCGTTGGCTCCCGAGTGGTATTGCAGAAAACCCAGTTCGGGATTGAAAGCGAAGCGCAGGGGGAGTTGCTCCGCCATGAGTTCAAAAATGTTTAACCGTCGCGGCGTATTGCAGCATATCCGAAAGCAATCCGTCGAAAGCGTCAGTCAAGACCACTAGGAGTTACTTCACTTGGGCGCCTTTCAGCGCCAGCGCCACACGCGCCAAACGGGCTCCGAACGCCCGACACAGTTTCCGCTCTTCGTCGCTGACCGCGTTGTCACTCCCGGTGTGCCGGCTGGGTCCGTAGGGCGTTCCGCCGCTGGTGGTTTCGAGAAGCGCGCTTTCACTGCTGGGGATCCCGACCAGAACCATGCCATGGTGGAGCAGGGGCAATAACATGGTGATCAGCGTCGCTTCTTGGCCGGCGTGCATGGACGAAGTGGCCGTGAAGACGCCAGCCGGTTTACCGGATAATGCGCCCGAAAACCACAAGGAACTGGTGCTGTCGATGAAATATTTGAGGGGCGACGCCATATTGCCGAAGTGCGTAGGGCTTCCCAAGGCCAGTGCATCGCAGTTTTTCAGATCGTCGATCGTTGCGTAAGGCGGACCGGCTTCAGGAATAGTCTCCTCGGTGGCCTGGCAGACCGGCGATACTTCAGGGACGGTACGAATCTTGGCGACGGCGCCGGGAACTTCCTCGACGCCTCTCGCGATCAGATTGGCCATTTCGGCCGTGGAACCCCAACGGCTATAGTAGACGATTAGAACTTCAACCATGAAAAGGACGAAACACGTGAGTAAAGAGGTGCGAGCCAAAGTGACTCGCCAAAGTACTTGAGACCTTGCCGGTCTTAAAGAATCTTTAAAACGTTCTCCGGCGGACGTCCGACGGCCGCCTTCTCGTTTGCCAGCACGATAGGCCGCTCGATGAGGATCGGGTTTTTCACCATGGCGCCTATTAATGCTTTGCGATCCAGATCACGATTATCCAGCCCGGCGTCCTTATATGCCGCTTCGCCTTTGCGCATCAAGTCGCGGGGCTCCATGCCCAGTTTGGCCAGAATGGTCTCCAGCTCGGATGCGCTAGGAGGTGTTTTCAGATATTCGATTACCGTGGGCTCGATGCCTTTACTCTTGAGAAGCTCAAGCGTAGCGCGGGATTTACTGCAGCGGGGGTTATGGTAAATCGTAACAGTCATGGCTATAGCTCTCGAAGTCGATCGTGACGCGTCGAAAGGTTGCGGTTCATCAAATGACCGGCGGATTGCTCGTGCTTGGTTTTGCCGGTCCTAATTGGAAAGCTTGATCGTTTAACCGAGACCGCCGCGCGTTTTTTGTTCCCGTTCCTGCTCTTTACCGATGATTTTAACCAGTTCGGTAAGTTCGCCGGCGAGTATCTCGAGGAGATCGTCGCTGGTCAGAATGCCGGCCAGCAAGCCCTGCTGATTGACGACGGGGATGCGGCGAACACCCTTTACACGCATTTTCTGCAAGGTTTCCCAAAGTCCGTCTTCTTCGCGGGCCGTTATCAGTTCGTAGCTCATGATATCCCCGACGGCGACTGCATTCGGGTCCAGTTCCGCGGCAAGAATTTCCACGACGAGATCGCGATCGGTCACGATGCCGACGGGTTTCGCTCCTTCCGATGAGTCCTCTACGACTACGGCGCTGCCGACGTGAAACTCGCGCATCAGTTTGGCCGCTTCGATGATCGAGTTTTCTTTTCTTAGGATGACCGTATCGCGGTTACAGAATTGTCCAACAGACATGATGATCCTTTGCGCTGTAGATTGATGGAGGATTTGTATTTTAACCGTTTGAGTGGCCGGTTGCAGGAAAAACCGCCGGTATCGCTAACCGGGCAGGAAGATGTAAAGCAGCACGCCGCCCAAAATCAGCCGATAGATCACGAAGGGTAACATGCCGATACGATCGAGGAGTCTCAGGAACCAGTCAATGGTAATGTAGGCAACGATACCGGAGAGCAGCGCTCCGAGGGACATGTTCCACCAGGATACCGTCTGGTCGGATTCGAATAATGCGTATGCCTTGAGCAATCCCGCCAATGCCGTTACCGGGATCGACAGCAGAAACGAAAATCGGGCGGCAGCTTTGCGATCCAGGCCGCGGAACAAACCGCCGGTTATCGTGATACCCGATCGGGATGTGCCGGGAATCAGCGCCACGGCTTGAAAGAGACCGACTATCAAAGCATCTTGCCAGTTCATGTCGGCATCGGTACGTCGTTCGGCGCTCACTTTTTGCGCCAGCCAAAGTACCAAGGCGAACACTATCGTGCTAGCGGCGATGACCAGCGGATTGCGGAGCTGGGTCTCGACATAACCGTTGGCCGCCAGCCCCGCGACGCCCGCCGGAATCGTCCCCAGAATTACGTACCAAGCAAGTTTCGCATCCGTGCTCATGCCCTTTCCGGAGATCGAACGAAACCAGGCTCCGGCCATATCGCGCAGAGCGCCCGCGTAATAGACCACGACCGCGGTCAGCGTTCCGATGTGGACGGCGACGTCAAAGGCCAAGCCTTGATCATGCCAGCCGAAAACCACCGGCATCAGGATAAGGTGAGCGGCGCTCGAAATGGGCAGAAATTCGGTCAGCCCTTGCAAGAGAGCCAGGTAATACACGTGATGGCAGTCCATGAGGATCCTTTAATCGTCTGAAAAACCGGTGTCGATCAGTTCCCGCAGAACGGCGGTCGCGTAAGCCCCGGCGGGCAGCGCGAATCGCAAATGCATGCTGCTCGGGCCGGACCGTTCCCACTGAAATCCGTCCGGGCAAAGTCGCAGCGGCCGGCGGGCCATCTCGACGCCGAAATCTTCGAGACCGCGGCAGAGAACCGGCTCTTCCTCGGCTGCGGCCGTCTCTATGGCCAGTGCCTCATCGGTAACGGCCGGTGTACCTTTGCCCCAGAGCGCGCCGCTTGGATGAATTTCCTTGGCCTCAAGCCGTTGCGTGATTTCCGGAGTAATAGCGTCGGGCTTAAAAAAACTGCGCGAGTCGGGAAACATGAAGGCATCGCCGGTAACCGCGCGATCCCAGACGTCTCGGCTTATCCGCTTGGCGAGGATGCCGTTGAACAAATGAGAACGCGCGGCAGACAAATAAAGCCCGCGACGGTGAGCGTCCACCCGCCCGAGCGTACCCGCGAAAAGAGCCGATGCCTTCGCAAGGTTCTGTCCCTCGCGGCCGAACCGTTGCGTTCCAAAATAATTGGGAACCCCACATTCGCCGATCTGTTTCAGGCGTCGTTCCAATAGCGGGATGTCGCATTTCAATTCGCGAACGGCGATTTCGAAACGATTGCCGGCTGCCGCGCCTTTTTTTAGCTTGCGGCTGTTGCGCCGGACTTCGAGTATGCGGAGGGAGGGGGATTCAAGTTGCCTCCAGTCCGGTTCGGCCTTGCCCGGCAGCCATACGCTGAACCATTGAATGGTCTTGCCGTGGCGGTCCTTAAGGCCCGCGTAGCCTATGTCCCGTGTCGGGATTCCGGCAAAGCGGGCCAGTTGGCGGGCGACGTAGTCGGTATTTTCGCCGCGTTTTTCGATGCGCAGAAAAAAGTGTTCGCCCTGGTCGGAAGGCTCGAAACCCAGCAGTTCCTCGACGACGAAATCTTCCGGCGACGTCTTGATAATGCCGGTTCCGATTGGCCCGCCAAAGGCGTAGGGTAGGGCGGCGGTCGAATCGCCCATGGCTTAATTTTTCTGAAGGAGCGTTACCGCATAGGCGGAGATGCCTTCGCCCCGGCCTTCGAAGCCCATGCCTTCGGTCGTGGTGGCTTTGACGTTGACCGCGTCGTGCGCAATGTCGAGGTCATCCGCGATGGTTGTGCGCATTTTTTCGATATAGGGCGCGAGCCGCGGCTTTTGTGCGACGATGGTCAGATCGACGTTGACCACGGTGTAGCCGCGTTCGGTGATCTTGGCGTGAACCTCGCGGAGCAAAACCCGGCTGTCTATGCCCTTGAAGCTGGGGTCGGAATCCGGGAAATGCCGACCGATATCGCCCAGTGCCGCCGCACCCAATAAGGCATCGCACAAGGCGTGTAACGCAACGTCTCCATCCGAGTGCGCCGCGAGGCTCTTTTCATAATCGATGGCTACGCCCCCCAGGACCAGTTGGCCGCCATCTTTGAACCGATGTGCATCGTAACCTTGACCTATTCGTAGCATTGTCGCTCCAGGTAAAAAGCCGCCAGAGGAAGATCCTCCGGCCGCGTAATCTTGATATTGTCCGGGCGTCCTTCCACGATCTTCGGGCGCAATCCTCGAAGTTCGAGAGCGCTGGCTTCGTCCGTCACGATCAGTTTCCGTTCGGCAGCATCGGTCAGCGCATGCTTGAGCATACGAAAGCGAAACATCTGTGGCGTCAGCGCGCGCCAGATCCGGCTGCGGTCGATGGTTTCGACGATTTCGCCCGCCTCTGCGCCTTTCAGGGTATCCGTGACCGGCAGTGCCAGTATGCCGCCGACTTCATCGTTCCTAAGCCGATCGATCAGTTTTTGAACATCGCTGATCGTGATACACAGCCGAGCTGCATCGTGCACCAACACCCAGTCGTCCGGTTCGGCCACGTTCTCGAGACTCATTAAGGCGGAAAGCACGGAGTCGGCACGCTCCTTACCCCCGGGGGCGACCCGGATCTTGGGATGGGTAGCACAAGGTAGATCGGACCAATAACCATCCTCGCTCCCGAGAGCCACGACGACGCCGGCCAAGACATCGATCGCCAGCAACCGCTCCAGGGTATGCTGCAATACCGGCTTGCCCAGGACCTGAAGGTATTGCTTCGGTACGTCGACCCCCATGCGTTTACCCACGCCGGCTGCAGGGACAATGGCCCAGAATCGATTATTTCGGCAGGTGTCGGTCATGGACAACAGATGCTAACGAGGCCTTTCGGTCTTTTGTGGCGTAGTTTTCCGCTCCGAAGGCTTTGGTTGCGGCGATCGGTCGTGTGTCTTGTTCTTAGGCATTTCGATCACTTGGACGAAAGTCTCTCCCTGCTTGATCATCCCCAGTTCTTGGCGAGCCCGCTCTTCGATGGCGTCCGTTCCTTCCTTCAAATCTCTGACATCGGCTTCCAGCGCCGCGTTACGTTCGCGCCGCTTTTCGCCCTCCTCCGTGAGCTTTTCGATACGGTCCTGCAACTCCTGCAATTCGGCGATTCCGCCATCGCCCAGCCACAGTCGGTACTGGAGCAGGGCGATCAACACCAGCAAGAAGACAATCAGCTTTTTCACACTGTCGTCGGACGGCGTCCCGCCTTTCAGAGCGCTTGACGGAAGGCGCTGCGGCCGGTGTACTGGGCTTTATCGCCCAATTGCTCTTCGATCTTGAGAAGCCGATTGTATTTGGCGACTCTATCGGATCGGCTGAGAGAGCCGGTTTTGATTTGTCCCGCGCAGGTGGCCACGGCGAGATCCGCGATAGTGGTGTCCTCTGTTTCGCCGGAACGGTGCGAGACGACAGCCGTATATCCGGCCTGGTGGGCCATGGCTATGGCTTCCAGGGTTTCCGTCAAGGTACCGATTTGATTGACCTTGATCAGGATGGAGTTGGCGATCTTGGCCTCGATGCCCTGTTTCAGGATAGCGGGATTCGTGACGAAAAGATCGTCGCCTACCAGCTGAATGCGGCTCCCCAGCCGATCGGTCAATAGTCTCCACCCGTCCCAGTCGTCTTCGGCCATGCCGTCTTCGATGGTGATGATGGGATATTTGTCGACCCAGGCAGCAAGATAGTTCGCGAACTCGTCCGAAGTGAACCGTTTATTCTCGGATTCCAGCGTATAGACGCCGTCCCGGTAAAACTCGGAGCTGGCGACGTCCAGGCCGAGATAGATGTCTTTTCCTGCTTTATATCCTGCCCGTTCTATCGCTTCCAGGATGACGCCGATGGCGGATTCGTTGGACGGCAGATTCGGCGCGAAGCCGCCTTCATCGCCCACGCCGGTGCTCAGGCCCTGTTCGGCCAGTACCTTTTTCAGAGCGTGGAAGACTTCGGCGCCGTAGCGGAGAGCTTCCCGGAAGCTGGGCGCGCCGACGGGAAGAATCATGAACTCCTGCATGTCCACGCTGTTGTCGGCATGCGCGCCGCCGTTGATGATGTTCATCATGGGGACCGGCAACAGGAACTCGCCGCTGCGGTTGAGGTACGCGTAGAGCGGCTTGCCGGCATCGGTCGCCGCGGCATGGGCGGTCGCCAGGGAGACGCCGAGAATGGCATTGGCGCCCAAGCGGCCTTTGTTGTCGGTGCCGTCCAGTTCGATCATCTTGCGGTCGATGGCCGCCTGGTCATCGGCGTCCATGCCCAAGACGGCGGACCGGATCGCTGTTTTGACGTTCTCGACCGCTTTCAATACGCCTTTGCCCAGATAGCGGGTTTTATCGCCGTCCCGAAGCTCGATGGCCTCTCGGGTTCCGGTGGAAGCGCCGGACGGCACCATGGCGGAGCCGGTTGCTCCGGAGTCGAGTATGACCTCTGCGGCGACTGTGGGATTGCCTCTGGAGTCGAGCACCTCGTGTGCCCGCACTTCGGTGATTTTGCTCATCGGTTCCGTTCCTCTGGTATCGGAGTGTCGTTGTAATAATTCCGTCTAGACCATTCCGCGTTGTTTGACGATGCGGTCTATTTCGACAAGCACCTCTAAGAGCTCCTTTATGCGAGCCAAGGGCCATGAATTGGGGCCGTCGCTCTTGGCTTTGTCCGGTTCGGGGTGGGTTTCCATGAACAGGCCGGAGATGCCCACCGCTAGGGCGGCCTTGGCCAAGGTCGGTATGAATTCCCGCTGCCCTCCGGAAGCCGTGCCTTGACCGCCGGGCAGCTGCACCGAGTGGGTGGCGTCGAACACCACGGGACAGCCGGTCTCGCGCATGATGACGAGAGAGCGCATGTCGGAGACCAGGTTGTTGTAACCGAACGAGACGCCGCGCTCGCAGACGAGGACCTGTTCGTTGCCGACGGCTCTTGCCTTGTTGGCTACGTTTTTCATGTCCCACGGGGCCATGAATTGGCCTTTCTTGATATTGACCGGCTTGCCTTGCGCACAGACGTCCTGAATGAAGTTGGTTTGCCGGCAGAGAAACGCCGGTGTCTGCAACACATCGACGACGGCGGCGACTTCGCCTAAAGGGGTATCCTCGTGGACGTCGGTCAGCACCGGTACGCCGATGGTATCCCGTACCTTTTCGAGAATGCGCAGTCCTTCCTCGAGGCCGGGGCCGCGGAAACTTTCGTGCGACGAGCGGTTCGCCTTGTCGAAGGAGGATTTATAGATAAAGGGAATGCCGAGGCTGGATGTGATTTCCTTGAGTGTTCCCGCGGTCTCCAAGGCGAGTTGCTCGCCTTCGATGACGCAGGTGCCGCCAATCAGGAAAAACGGCCGGTCCAAGCCGACTTCGAATCCGCACAGTTGCATCAGTTCGCCTTCTTGTTTTGATGATATTCGGCGGCGGCGCGCACGAAGCCCGTGAAAAGAGGGTGGCCGCCACGCGGGGTGGACGTGAATTCCGGATGAAATTGGCAGGCGAGGAACCACGGATGATCGGGGATCTCGATCATTTCCACCAAGCGGCCGTCCAGGGATTTGCCGCACACCCTGAGTCCTGCGTCCTCAAGGGATTTGAGATAGCGGTTGTTGAACTCGTAGCGGTGGCGGTGGCGCTCGTTGATGACGTCCTTGCCGTAGACTCTATGGCCCAGGCTGCCGCTGACCAGCCGGCATTTCTGGCCGCCCAGACGCATGGTGCCGCCCAGATCGGACTTTTCGTCCCGATGCTCGATCGTGCCGGAGTCGTCCTGCCACTCCGTAATCAGGGCGATGACCGGATGCGGTGTTTTCGGCAAGAACTCCGTGCTGTGGGCGCCTTCCAGTCCCGCCGCATCGCGCGCGAATTCGATGACCGCCACCTGCATCCCTAAGCAAATGCCGAGATAGGGGACTTTCTTCTCGCGAGCGTACTTGACCGTGGCGATCTTGCCTTCGACACCCCGTTCGCCGAAGCCGCCGGGCACCAGAATGGCGTCTACGCCTTCCAGCGAGCCGGTGCCTTTGTCCTCGATTTCTTCCGATTCGATGAATCGGATTTTGACCTTGGTCCTGGTCTGAATGCCGGCATGAATGAGCGCTTCGGTCAGCGATTTGTAGGCGTCGGAATGATTGACGTACTTGCCTACCATGGCGATCGTCACTTCATGGCCGGGATGCTCCAGGGCATCGATCACTCTCTGCCATTCGGAGAGGTCGGCCGCGCCGGCATCGAGTTTGAGTTTTTTCACGACGATATCGTCCAGCCCCTGTTCGTGCAGCAGCAGCGGAATTCGATAAATGGTGTCGGCATCGACGGCGGAGATGACGGCATCTTCCCCGACGTTGGTGAAGAGTGCGATCTTTGTTCGCTCGGCCTTGGGGATGATCCGGTCCGAGCGGCAAATCAGAACGTCGGGCTGAATGCCGATGGTTCGGAGTTCCTTCACCGAGTGCTGGGTGGGCTTCGTCTTGAGCTCGCCGGCGCTCGCGATGTACGGAACGAGGGTGAGATGAATGAACAGGCATTTGTCATCGCCCAACTCGACTCGCATCTGGCGCGTGGCTTCCAAAAAGGGCAGCGATTCAATGTCGCCGACCGTCCCTCCGATTTCGATCAGGGCCACGTCGTAGCCTTCCGCGCTGAGCCGGATGACGCGCTTGATCTCGTCCGTGATATGGGGGATAACTTGCACGGTCGCTCCGAGGTATTCCCCTCGTCGCTCCTTGCGGATGACATTTTCGTAAATCTGCCCGGTGGTCCAACTGTTGACCTTGCCCATCGTGGTGCTCAGGAAGCGCTCGTAATGGCCAAGGTCCAGATCGGTTTCGGCGCCATCCTCGGTAACGAAAACCTCGCCGTGCTGAAACGGGCTCATGGTGCCCGGATCGACATTGATATACGGATCGAGTTTGGTCAGTGTAACTTTAAGACCGCGGGCCTGCAGGATTGCGGCAAGCGACGATGCGGCAATGCCTTTGCCCAGGGATGAGACGACTCCGCCGGTAATAAAAATATATTTGGTCATTCAACGATGGGTAAATTTAGGCTGCGTAACGATCGCCGAGGCAGCGGCCGTCGCGTCGGACGTCAAAAGGATTTGTCAGCATATTCTACTCAACCTGTGGATCGGAGTCACCGCCCAGGTTGTTTACAATCGAATATTGAATCGCACTAACATGGTGAAAATACAACGACTAATGCGGAGACGTTATTTGATGAATGGGGCGAGATTACTCACGATTGTTTTTGGGGTGGCGATAATGTCCATGGTCTCCGGGTGCACATGGGTAGAGCTCAAGCCGCAGGGCGAAAAGATTCGTATGCTCACGCCGCCCGAAGTTGGGCGCTGTAAATTTTTGGGGCGTATCACGTCGAATACGGCGGCGACCATCGGTATCTTTGCCCGCAGCAAAGATACCGTACAAGAGGAAGTTGAACGTCTCGCCCGCAATAACGCGGCGGACATGGGGGGAGACACCATCGTGCCGACCGGCCCCCTGATCGATGGTGAGCAGTCTTTCAATGTTTACCGCTGCATCAATCCTTAATTAGCCGAAGGCAGTGCGCCGGAAAAATTCTCCGGCGCGTGCCACCGGATCACGATATTAAAGTCGTTCGGTTGCCCGGCATAAGAATCGGACACCCACCATCCCGCCACTGCGGCTAGCTCGTCGCCGATGTAGATCAGCGGTGTTCTCTCCCGGATCCAAGGTGTAATGCCGGCTTCCTGAAACAGTTTTTTCAGATCGTGGGAGCCTTCGCGGCCGGGCAGGCGTAGCGATTCGCCGCCTTGCCGGTAGCGAACGGTGATTTTGCCGGCTCGCCATGCCGTTAACGAGATGCCGGCTCGTTTTTCAGTGGTGACGCTGAGGTCGCCGTTCCCGTCCGGCAGATGGAGTGTCGTAGCACCATCCCATGGAATGACTCTATTCGGATGGAAAGGCGAAGCGGCCGGCATCAGGAAGATCTCTCCCCGATAGCGCCGAATCTCGCCTTCGCTCCACCGGATTACGGGATTTCGGTCCGGTCTGGCGTTCAGCGTTTCGTTCAAAACCCTATCAATAACGCGAGTCGAAGGCATGCGGAAACCGCGGCTCCGCAGCCACTCGCGCAGAATCAGGCGGCGGTCCGCTTCCGAACACGGTCTCAGCCGATCCAGAAGAAGCGTGTTTCGCAGCGGATGAATAACGGACTTCAGCAAGTCCGCGGCAAGCGAGTTCAGCAGCGTTTGCGCTTCAGCACAATGTTGGGCCGTGCGGACCAGCGCGTCCTTGGTCGCCGGCCAGCGGTTTTCGAGCAAGGGGATGATCTCGTGGCGTATGAAATTGCGGTCGTAACTCAAGTCGCGGTTGCTGGGGTCTTCGATCCAGGTCAGCTCGTGTGCTTGAGCGTACTCGCGGAGCTGTCCGCGGGAAAAAGACAGTAACGGCCGCAGCAGAAATCCTGGGCCGAAGGCGGTGCGTTCCGGCATGGCGGCAAGGCCGGCGATACCCGCTCCGCGAAGCAGTTGGAGCAATAGCGTCTCCGCCTGGTCGTCCCTATGCTGTGCGGTCAACAAGACCTCGCCGTCGGACAGAAGCGCGCGCAGGGCATCGTAGCGCGCGTTTCGCGCGGCTTCCTCTGGACTCTCGCCGGGTTTCGCGGCGGCGTTGACCCGTAACAGACGGAACGGAATTCCAAGCATCCGGCAGCTCGCTTCGCAAGATTCGGCCCATTCTTCGGCGGCTGTTTGCAGGCCGTGATGGACATGTACGGCAGTAAAGCGGAGGTTCGGATCTTTGGCTTTCAGTTCCGCACAGAGATGAAGCAAAACGAGCGAGTCGAGTCCGCCGCTGTACGCGATCCAGTAGCGGGATGCCGGCGGCTGGCGAGATAGGATTCGATCGAGTGTTTCGGTACAAAGGCTCATCTAAGCCGTGAAGTGAGGGGCGGTGATTATCCGCCCCGCATCAATGAAGCTAGGCTACGGCTTCCTCGAAAATGCCGTAGCTCATCAACCGCTCGTAGCGCTGTTGCAATAAGGTCTCGATGGACGTGCGACGCAGCTCTTCGAGATGCCGTTTCAGTGCCGCTTTCAAATTATCGCCGGTTTGCTTGCGGTCGCGATGGGCTCCGCCCAACGGTTCGGGAACAATCTCATCGATGAGTTCCAGTTCCTGCAGCCGATCCGACGTAATGCCCATGGCTTCAGCCGCGAGCTCGGCCTTGTCCGCGCTTTTCCAAAGAATGGAGGCGCAGCCTTCCGGCGAAATGACGGAATAGGTGCTGTACTGAAGCATCAACAGGCGGTCGCCCACACCAATAGCCAGCGCGCCTCCCGAACCGCCTTCGCCCACCACGGTACAAATGATCGGGGTGCGCAGTTTGGACATTTCGAAAAGGTTGCGGGCGATGGCCTCGCTCTGACCCCGTTCCTCTGCGCCGATGCCGGGATAGGCGCCGGGCGTGTCGATAAAACAGAGGATAGGTAAGCGGAACCGCTCGGCGAGATGCATCAACCGCAGCGCCTTGCGGTAGCCTTCGGGCCGCGGCATGCCGAAATTGCGGTAGATCTTTTCCTTGGTATCACGGCCTTTTTGATGGCCGATGATCAGAACCGGCTGTCCGTCGAGTTTGGCGAGTCCACCCACGATTGCCGGATCATCGGCGAATCCGCGATCCCCATGAAGCTCGTGGAACTCATCGAACATCAGGTCGAGGTAGTCCAGCGTATACGGACGCTGGGGATGGCGGGAAATCTGCGATATCTGCCACGCCGTCAACGAGGAGAATACCGATTCGGTCAGCTTGCGGCTTTTTTCTTCAAGCCTCGCAATTTCCTCGCTGATGTTGATTTCATTGTCGAATCCGACGCGCTTGAGTTCTTCGATTTTGGCTTCGAGTTCGGCAATGGGTTGTTCGAAATCTAGGAATTTCAGGTCCATTTGTCGTTTGTTTAGGGTGCACGGAGAAGGCCTAGTTTAACACCTCGGCAAGGAAATTCCGCAGACTCTCCCAAGAGCGGCGATCGGCGGTCTCGTCGTAAACCGTACCGAACGATCGATCGTTTGCCATGGGATTGGTGAAGGCGTGCAGGGTGTTACCATAAATATGGATTTGCCAGTCTGCCTCGGCTTCGGTCAGTTCTTTAGCCAGATTCGCCGCCTGATCGGGTGGTGCCATGGGGTCGTCGTGGCCGTGCAGCACGAGAACCTTGGCCTTGATCTTATTGCCTTGAGTATTGCCCGGCGGCACAAATAAGCCGTGGAAGCTGACAACGCCGCGCAGATCGGCGCCGGTGCGGGCAAGGTCCAGCACGCATAGGCCGCCGAAGCAAAAACCCATGGCCGCGATCCGTTTGGGATCGACCTGGGGGAGCTTGCGGACGGTTTCCAGAGCTGTGGTGATGCGGTCCTGCAACAGGCGGCGATCATTCATGAGCGGATTCATCAGCCGTGCGTTCTCCTCGGGGCCGCTTCCGATGATGCCTTTGCCATACATATCGAGTGCAAACGCGGCGTAGCCCAGTTCGGCCAATTTACGAGCCTTGTTGCACACGAATTCGTCCCTGCCTCCCCAAGCATGAGAGATCAATACGGCCGGCAAAGGCTGAGGGCGCTTATTGTCATACGCGAAAAAGCCTTCGAGCTGAACGTCGTTATGGCTGTAGTCGATGGCTTGAGTTGTAACGGCCATTAAGAAGGTCTCCAAAAGTATCGAATGAATTAGGCAAATAGCTTAAAGGATCGTCGGTCTTAACGAGGTGCATCCCCGGTCGAGAAAGAATGCCGCCATTGCTGATCCTCCCGCTCGAAGATGCGGTCGGCTTCCTCGGGGCCCCAGGAGCCGGCGGGATAAGTGTGGATGAATTCCCGCTCTACCGACCATGTTCTTATGATGGGATCGACGACTCGCCAGGCCCATTCCACCTCATCCGAGCGCAGGAACTGAGAGTGATCGCCGCCGATGACGTCGAGCAGAAGGGACTCGTACGCGTCCAATTGATAACCGGCCTGATAACAGGTGCTGGCATCGAGTTGAGTGGTTCGGGCGCGCATGCCGATGCCGGGTTCTCGAACCTGAACCTCGGCGCGAATGCATTGCTCGGGCTGTATGCCCATCAGCAGCCAATTGGGGGGCAGCGCCTCGATCTGGGTTTCGCGAAACAATTGCTGCGGCGGGTGCTTAAAGCGTATCGCGATGAGAGAACTGTTCCTCGCCAAGCGTTTTCCCGTCCGCAAATAAAACGGTACATTGCGCCAGCGCCAGTTGTCGATATAAAGCTTCAGGGCGGCATACGTTTCGGTCGTGCTTTGCTTGTCGACCTGCTTTTCGTCGAGATATCCGGGCACCTCCTGGTTGTCGATGCGCCCGCGAGCATATTGCGCACGGAAGGCGTGAGCATGGACCGCAGCCTTTGGGATGGGGCGAATGGATTTCAGCGCCTTGACCTTTTCGTCCCGGATCGATTCGGCGTCCATGGTCGCCGGAGGTTCCATGGCTACCAAAGCCAACATCTGCATCAGATGGCTCTGGATCATGTCGCGCAGCGCGCCGGCGGTTTCATAGTAGTCCGCCCGGTCTTCGATTCCCGCCGATTCGCTGTGGGTGATCTGCACATGGTCGATGAGGTTGCGGTTCCACAACGGTTCCCACATGAGATTCGCGAAGCGGAACACGAAAATGTTTTGCACCGTTTCCTTACCTAAGTAGTGGTCAATCCGAAAGATTTGATGTTCCGTAAAGTTGCGGTGCAGGCAGCGATCGAGGACTTGTGCGTCCTCCAAGTCATAGCCGAACGGCTTTTCCACAACGAGACGGCGCCAGCCGGCGACTTCCTGGTTGAGTCCGCTAAGCGCCAAATAGTCGGCCGCCGCTTTGTATTCGGACGGCGGAAGCGAAAGGTAATACACGTGATTGGGCGGAAACTCGGGGCCTGTGTCCAGGACTTGCCTTAGCTGTACCGATGAGTCCGTATCGCCGATATCCGCCGAGAAGAAATGCAGGCGGTTGCTGAAGCGCTCAAGAGCGTCCCGGTCGAGTGTGCTGCCCAAACGCTCTTCTAGCCATTTGGATACCTCGTCTCTCCAATGGGAATTATCCCAATCCCGCCGGCCGACACCTAAGACGACCATCGCCGCGGGCAGTCGGCCTGCCTTGTCCAATTGGTACAGGGCAGGCATCAGTTTGGTGCGGGAAAGGTGGCCGGTAGATCCAAAAATAGTGAAGACGCACGCGTCGAGCATCGTTTCCTCCCGGCGAATCGATCATGCCATGGATGATACTGTTTAGCCCCGTTTCCGCCAATGCGTGAACCGGTTGAAATGGCTTCATTGCCTTTGAAATCAGGATTTGATAAGTAGTTTCCCAGTATTTCAAATTTCAACTTGGACTGAGTATTTCGATGAACGAAGATCGGCTGGATCGGGTGCTAGTCTTAATAGACGAAGCTAATGCACAGGACCCTAATAGTGAGGTTTGGCGAGGCGAATCCTATCCCAAGGAATTGCTTTACGGGATGCGCATGACGGAATGGCTTGACCGCCTCTATCCCGATGCGCCGGATTTGCTGCACATCGCCGCGCGCGGGCAGCACATTCGACGTTGGGAGGTTCCCCGGCAGACCTACCCGGACACGCGCGAGGGGTATCTGCAATGGCGCAGCTATCTATATGGTTTTCATGCCGATTGTGTTGCACAGCTTATGACACAAGCTGGATACGATCCGATAGACATCGAGCGGGTCCGCAAAGTTCTTCAGAAACGCGGTTTGAAAAACGATCCGGACGTTCAATCGATCGAGGACGTCGCGTGCCTCGTGTTTCTCGATTACTACTTTGTCGCCTTCGCGGCGATTCACGATGAAGAAAAGCTGATCGGTATCGTCCGCAAGACCTGGAAAAAGATGTCCGAGCACGCGCGGAGCCGCGCATTGGAGCTGGAATTTCCGGAGTCTGTCCGGGCGCTGCTCGCAACGGCTTTGGAAGCGGTATAGGCAGCAAGCGCCAAATGGCGGAGATTACCCGAAGGCGTCAGCGGCGATGATTTTCTGCCAGCTCCGGGCATGCTCGGCTTCTTTCCGCCGATCGCCGTTCATGGGTGTTTCACCCGTCGACACGGCCTCGAGCTGCTTCTCGGTTGGCGAATACTTGTACACGCCGGTGATCGAGATCGCATAATCCGGCTTTAAAAAGCTATAGCAGTGGTTGATCAGGCTTGGATGACCCGGTTCGCGGTCTTGCAGCAGATCAATTACCGCCGCGGCGCAGATCTTGGCCTGCGAGTTGGCGGCAAATGCCGATTTGGGCATGGGCGTTGCCGTACAGGCATCGCCGATAATGTGCACGTAAGGTGCCAGCGGCGATTCGAAGGTGAGCGGATCGATGGGGCACCAGCCCGATTGATCGGTCAGCCCCGCCTGATGCGCGAGTTTGCCGGCCTTTTGCGGCGGGATCACGTTCAAAACATCCGCACGGTGCTCGTCGAACTCGGTGAAGACGACGCGCGATTGCGCATCTACCCGTTCTATCTTTCCTTCCTTTTCCGCCGAGATCCATTCCACCATCCCTGGATAAAGCTCTTCCCAGCCTTGGAGGAAGAGCGATTGTTTGGAGAATTGGGTTTTCGCATCCAGAATGAGCACTTTGGAGCGCGGTTTGTAACGCTTCAAAAAATGCGCTATCAGTGACGCACGCTCGTAAGGTCCCGGCGGACAACGATACGGATTGGCGGGTGCCGTGATCAGAACCACGCCACCGTCAGGCATGGCCTGCAATTGGCGACGCAGAAGTGTGGTCTGTGGCCCTGCTTTCCAGGCATGAGGAGCCAACAGACTGGCAGTCTCGTCGTAACCGTCGATGGCGTCCCAGCGGAAATCGATGCCCGGTGCGACGATTAGCCGATCGTAAGGTATGGCCGATCCATCCCCCAATGACACGGTGCGCCGAGCAGTGTCGATAGTTTGGGCTTCGGCTGTTACCGTTTGAATTCCCTGAACGTTCCTGAGGATGTCATATTTCCGACGAAGCTCATCGGGCTGCTTTAGGCCGGCGATAACTTCATTCGATCCGGGGCAGGACAAGTAATTAGCCTGTTGCTCAACCAAAGTGACTTCAAGTTCCGGATTGAGCAGCTTGAGGTACTTCGCAGCGGACGCTCCCGCGAACCCGCCGCCGACTACCGCTACGCGGGCTTTTTCGCGTCGTGATCCGGTGCTGGGATGGTTTACCGAACAGCCGACTGTTCCAAGCGCCGAAATCGCCCCGGCCCACTTGATGAAACTTCGTCGGGAAATTGGTGCCATGCGTTCTCCTAGCGATGATTTTTGAAGAACCGGGCTAACTCTAGGAAATCTTGATATTGATATCCCCTTGCAATGCGGTCCATCACCGTGGCTGAGCGGTAACCCGTTTTAAATTCCTGCATTGTGTGGATGAATTCGGATTCGGGGATGCCGCTAATCGCCGGAATCGAGCCTATACCTTGGCCCGATGCGCCATGGCAACCGGTGCAAGCGAGGGCGATTCGGGCGAAACCCGGGCGCTCAAGATTGTCGCTGAATGCAGCTTGCGGAATCGAAAGTGCGAGCGCACCGGCGTATGCCGACACTTGCAGAATTCGGGTCAGTCGCATATCTGGCCTATTTCTCGGGGAGGGCATCAAGTTAGCGTACATCGCCGAGGCACATTTGAGAATCATGTTGCCTATTGAGCATTTTGAGCATTGGGTCTGATGCGATGTCCGCTAGAACTGCTGACTATCGTCCGGTCCGTTTGTTTGCAATGAGCGGTTGCCTCTGCTTGGGCACGTTCGAATCAGTCGAGCGCCTTGAAAGCGTCGAGTGACAAGTCTTTGGAAAGGTTTTTTAAGTTACCAATTAAAACAATGGGTTGCGCTTATAAACGACGCTTTTTAGCGATGTAAATATGTATTCTTTCATAGATAGACTGTTCCTTGACAAGGCATGAATGAGTGATAGACTGCAACGCACCCTAGGAGTGGGGCATTTTGTCGCAGGGGCCCGTGGGCCAGGGGCAAGAATGAAGAAGACAAGGACGCACGACGAGGTAGCGGGGCGGCGACGCACCGCGAATGAGTACTAACTTTGGAGGTAAAACTATGGCTGCAACAACAGTTGGTGGCGTAGCAGCG
>NZ_JAFIBZ010000021.1:0-81471 GCF_017832375.1 Methylocaldum sp. RMAD-M
GGCCCTCGCCCACCTCAACACCACCCCCCTCCTCGGCACCCTCCTCAACAAGGCCGAACCCGGACCGGGCAGCTGACGGCCCCACCGGCGGGAAAAGATGCCCGGCCTCAGCGATGTCCGGTCATCCGGCCGGGTTTCCACCGCGAGGAAAAAGGTGGCCACGCCATATTCCAGGCGTCGAGAAGAGACACGATTCAAGTGCTGTGCGCTGGTTCCTAAACGACCGTTGGAGAACCCATGTTGACAAGCCCGTGCGTCTCGATTAGCAGCGGCTACGGGAAAAAGCTAGAGCTTCTCGGATAAGGCGATAAGGCACCAAGCAGGAGCTTGGGCGCCAGCAGAAAGGCTCGTTTGCGATTGAAAGAGCGGCGCCGGCGCTCTCCGAGACACGGTTTCCGATTTGAAGGATCGCAGTAGCGCCGCGCGCCCTCCGCTAATGCCCTATTCGCGCGGAACAGCCCTCGATCGTCGCCTCCTGCGTCTTCAAGAGATTGTCGCAATCCCCCGGCCCCTTGAGCGGGGCCGGTGCAGGATAATTTCTACGCGAACTATCGCTAGCGGTTACGGCCACCCCCGGGGCCCATTCCTCCTCCGCCCGGCCCCATACCGCCACCTCTTCCGGTCGGAGGCTCGTCGGGAATGGTCACTCCGCGCTCCTTGGCGCGCTCCTTCATACGCTCATGGTGCTCCTTGCGAATTTGCTCGCGCTCTTCAGCCGTCTTAGCGCCGCGCATTCTATCGCGATATTCGGCACGCTCTTGCTCTGTCATCAATTGCTTGCCATAGATTTGTTCCTGTGTTTGCGAACGTTGCTGGCTCCGCTCCTGAGCCTCCGTGACTGCAACGCTCGCGGAAAGCGTTACAACACTCGCGAGAACTACCAGTGTTCGATACGCCATTATTGCCTCCTTTCGCTTGGATTGAGAGAGACGTCCGTCGGGCGTAGGAAATATCCCGGCGGCACCGAGCGCAAACGATGTGTCTCGACTAGACAATCGCTCTTTGATTTTGAACTGAGAGCATCCATCCTCTTTTATGAGCAGAATGCGCGGATCGAAAAAAGCCAATAAGCTCAATCTTCGGCCTCGTGACCCGGCTTACAGAGCACAAAAAACGACGCCGCTCGAACCGAGTTCCAATAGGCATGAGAGACTTTCGACTTTCAGGGTATTTGCACGGCTTGCGTAAAATTCCTCTTATGCGCTACCCTGCTATTGCCGCTCTAACTGTGCCTCCAACATCAGTGCATGCGGCAAGAGACCCGGCAGAAATGTCGGGTCTCTTTTTGCCGGAACAGTTCCATAAAACCCGCGCGGCTTCACGTAGAAAGTCTCTCTTGCCTATATAGACAGAATTCCCGCCTCGATTCCGTCAAGTTTCGCAAAAATCCTTTGAAACTTATTTTTTCGCACCCCGGCCGGTAGCTCGTGCGAGTCGCAAAGGATAAGGACGGGTCGACTGCAGCTCTTTCCACCGCATCGAGATCTTCTGCTTGGACAAGCTGGATCGCTGCCTGTTTCGACCTGTCACACGAGGTAACCGCTTTCGGTATAATGCGCGGCAAACTAAACAATCATCGTCTACCAGCTCCCTGGTAAATATTCGAGCCGAGTTGTCCTTTCCAGCATTTGCTGCTCTTTTCGATGGATGGGTGCCCGGCGCTTTTCCGACGAGATCCGCTCTTGGGGAACACGGCGTTTTGGAGAAAATGAATGAATTGGTTGATTCTTGTCGGGATCGCCGCTCTTGCTGCCTTGCTGCTGTTCGTCCGAAGCTCGTCGAGATCGTCCGAAAAGGCACGAAAATCCGCATATCGCAGAGAGGATTTTCTGTTTTCGTCCGAAGAACGGGTTTTCTTTTTCGCCCTAAAACAGGCCGTCGGCGACGACTATGAAATTTTTGGCAAAATTCCCGTAATCGAGCTCATTTCCCAACGCGACGAAGGTGCAAGCGATGGCGCAAGAAAAGCCTTCGAGCAAGTTGGCGACCGATGTTTCGATTTTGTCCTGTGCGGTAAAACCGATCTATCCGTCGCTTGCGCTTTGGAACTTTACGAACATTCCGTATCCGGAAAGCGAACCGCCGCAACACCGGCTGATCCCTTAAGAGCGGTCTGCGACGCCGCTGGTCTGCCTTTGGTGCGAATCGAAGCCGGACCGTTTTACGACGCAATGGAAATCAAACAAAGCATTGCTTCGGCTGTCCGCAAGGAGCCCTTGTATCTGGTCGAATCGGACGGCCGTAAGGAGCCTCGAATTTCCAGTATCGAAGATATCGAGTTCGACCCATGATTGTTCTCTACGGCATTCGAAACTGCGATACATGCAAGAAGGCGCGCGCCTGGCTAGATGCGCGCGGCCTAATCTACCGTTTCCACGATTTCCGGGAGGACGGATTGGAGTTATCCGTCCTCGAAGACATCGAACGCGCTCTCGGGTGGGAATTGCTCCTTAACCGACGGAGCACAACTTGGCGCCAACTCTCCGATGCCGACCGGCTGGATCTAAACCGCGAAAAAGCGCTGCAATTGATGGTTCGGCTCCCGACACTGATCAAGCGGCCGGTATTGAAAGCAAACAATAAAATTTTGAGCGGATTTTCGCCGGAGCAGTACGAAAAGACACTATGAGCGATACCTTGGATTTGACCGTCGAGCTGATTCGGCGCCCTTCGGTTACGCCCGACGATGCAGGCTGCATGGATTTGATCGCTGCCAAGCTGGAGCCCTATGGTTTCAAAACCGAGTGGCTCAATTTCGCCGATACAAGAAACATCTGGCTGAGGCGAGGCGAATCGGCACCCTTGCTCTGTTTTCTGGGCCATACCGATGTAGTGCCCGCGGGTCCTTCGGAGGACTGGAACTCGCCGCCCTTCGAACCCACTATTCGCGACGGTCAGCTCTACGGAAGAGGCGCGGCGGATATGAAAAGCGGCATCGCCGCCATGACCACGGCGCTGACGCGATTCGTCAGCAGGTACCCCAATCATAAAGGCTCGATTGCCCTGCTTCTCACCAGTGACGAGGAAGGCGCGGCGACGAACGGTGTGGTCAAAGTCATCGAAACGTTGAAGAATCGGGATGAAAAAATCGACTGGTGTCTCATCGGCGAGCCCTCCAGTTTCGTTTCGCTAGGGGACGTGATCCGTATCGGTCGCCGCGGATCGCTATGCGGCGTCCTGCGCATATTCGGCGTGCAAGGCCACGTGGCTTACCCGGACAAAGCGGAAAATCCGATTCATCGATTCGCGCCCGCCTTGTCGGAGTTGACCAGCGAGGTCTGGGACCAAGGCAACGAGTATTTTCCGCCCACCAGTTTCCAGATATCTAATATTCAGGCCGGAACCGGCGCCGAAAACGTGATTCCGGGACGGCTCGAGGTCCTGTTCAACTTCCGTTTTTCGACGGCATTGACGGAGGATCAGATAAAACAGCGCGTTCACGCCATCTTGGACAAACACGGTTTGCGGTACGAGCTGAACTGGCGGCTATCCGGCGCGCCCTTCCTGACGACCCAACCGGAACTGATCGAGGCCACGCAAAAGGCGCTTGAAACAGTTCTTATGCGACGCGCAAGTCCGGACACCGGCGGCGGCACCTCCGACGGGCGTTTCGTCGCGCCGACGGGAGCACAGGTCGTCGAACTGGGACCGATCAACGGCAGCATTCACAAAGTCAACGAACACGTACGTATCGAGGATATCGACAAGCTTTCAAAGGTTTACGAGCAGGTGCTCGTTAACCTGCTTGCTTCTTAGAGGATAGAGACCCAATCATGGAAAAAGACCTGCAATCTCCCCTGGTCAGTGCGGAATGGCTCGCTAAGCACCTTCATACCTCCGACATCGTCATACTCGATGCCACATTTTTCCTTCCCAACCAAGGGCGCGATGCAGAGCAGGAATATTTCGCTGCGCATATTCCGGGAGCCCGATTCTTCGATATCGACGCCGTTGCCGACCAAGGCAATTCGCTGCCGCACATGCTGCCCTCCCCCGAGTTCTTTGCCGCATCGGTCGGTCAACTGGGCATCGCTAATCAGACCCATGTCGTCGTTTACGACAACAACAGCTTCATGGCTTCGGCCCGAGTCTGGTGGACCTTCCGCGTGTTCGGCCATGATCGAGTGTCGGTTCTGGATGGCGGACTGGAAAACTGGAAAGCGAAGGGATTCCCCGTCGATACAAGCCGCGTCACCGCCGAAACCCGACCGTTCAAGACCACGTTCGACCCTAGCTTGGTCCGGAATCTCGACGAAATGAAAGCACTGATCGGCAGCACCGCGACGCAAATAATCGATGCCCGCTCGCCTGGGCGATTCGCCGGTAGGGAACCCGAACCTCGTCCCGGCATTCGGTCGGGCCATATTCCCGGAAGCAAGAACCTTTTCTTCAAGAGGCTGGTCGACGAGTCGACGCAGTGTTTGAAGCCCGCTGCCGAGATCCGAAAAGAGTTCGAGGATGCCGGCACCGATTTCGAGAAGCCGATCGTCACCACATGCGGAACAGGCGTAACCGCATCGGTACTCGCTCTCGGCTTGTATTGTCTCGGTCGTGAATCCGTCGCCGTCTACGATGGTTCATGGACCGAATGGGGCGGTCTAAGCGACACCCCTGTAAGCGTCGGCTAGTAGTCTCGAAAGCGGCCAATTCGGATCGATAGGACGTTTTTTGACCTCCCTTTCGTCACTCTATGCGAATCAGTCGAGCGATAGAACGAAAATCCGACTATTTTTATCAAGTTCCAACATCTGAGATAATGGCCGTTCGCTCTCAATCGAAGCGTTGGAATCGTCCGTCGGATACGCCGATATGGCCAAAAAGAACCTGAATTTCGAAGAGGCCCTGGCCGAACTGGAGCAATTGATCGAGCGTATGGAACAAGGCAGCCTTCCCTTGGAGGAATCGCTAAAGCTGTTCGAGCGCGGGGTTCAATTGACCCGTTTCTGCCAAAAAGCTTTGAAAGAAGCTGAACAAAAGGTCCAGATTTTGCTGGAAGAAAACGGAGAACCTACCTTAAAGCCCTTTGCCGATGAATCTTGAAACCGATTTGAATCACTTCATGCAGATCTGCCAGGCACGGGCAGAATCGGCCTTGGATCTCAGGCTGCCGGCGGCAAGCCGAATGCCCGAGCGTTTGCATCAAGCGATGCGCTATTCCGTCTTGGGAGGCGGAAAAAGACTGCGTCCTTTGTTGACGTATGCGACCGGGCAAGCCGTCGGCGTTCCCTGGGAATGCCTCGATGGCCCCGCCTGCGCCGTGGAATTCATCCACGTCTATTCGCTGATCCACGACGATTTGCCCGCCATGGACGATGACGATCTGAGGCGCGGCAAACCGACCTGCCACATCGCATTCGATGAAGCAACGGCGATCCTGGCAGGAGATGCCCTGCAAGCGCTGGCTTTTCACGTTCTGTCCCACGATCCGTCCATTGCGGTGCCTGCCGGTAGCCGGCTTGCGATGATCGAGACCTTAGCAACGGCGAGCGGATCGTTCGGCATGGTCGGCGGTCAAGCCATAGACCTCGATTCGGTTGGAAAAACTCTGGATCTGCCGAGCTTGGAGAATATGCACATTCGAAAGACGGGAGCCCTGATTCGCGCCAGCGTCAAACTGGCGACTCTGGCGAATCCGTCGCTCGATGGTGACATCGCCGAAAAACTGGACCATTACGCCAAGTGCATCGGCCTGGCATTCCAAATTCAGGACGACGTCTTGGATGAAGAAAGCGATACCCAGACTTTGGGCAAGACCCAAGGCAAAGACCGGGACAATAACAAGCCCAATTACCCCGCACTTTTGGGATTGGCGGGCGCGAAGCAAAAGGCGCGCGAGCTGCATGAAGAGGCTTTGGACACGTTATCCGGTCTTGGTGCCGAGGGCGAAATCCTGCGTGCGCTGTCGCTTTTCATTATCGAACGGCGCGCCTAAGCCCTTACGGCGAAAGCTATATCGCTTCCTTGAAACGGCATCCGCAGAACAAACTATCCTTGAAAGCTAAAACTTCGAGTTTCATAATTGGTCGGCTCATGCCTGATTCAGGATCATCTTTTACCCGCGAATAAGCCTGGTTTGAAGCCTCACAACATCAATGAATAAAGCCAACGAATACCCTCTCCTACAAACCGTCGGCAGTCCCGCGGACTTACGCGCCCTACCCGAAGATCAATTACCTCAACTCGCTGAGGAACTGCGCGCTTTTTTGCTGGATAGCGTAAGTCAGTCGGGCGGTCATTTGGCAGCCGGATTGGGTGCTGTCGAACTCACCATCGCGTTGCACTATGTCTTCGACACTCCTGAAGACAAGCTGGTTTGGGATGTGGGCCACCAGGCTTATCCCCACAAGATCTTGACCGGCCGCCGCGAAAGGTTGCTTTCCATTCGCAAGAAGAACGGACTCTCCGCATTTCCGAATCGGGATGAAAGCCCTTACGACTGTTTCGGCGTCGGTCACTCGAGCACATCGATCAGCGCGGCGCTCGGAATGGCGATTGCCGCGTCGCTTCGTAAGCGCGACACTCATGCCGTTGCTATCATCGGCGATGGCGGCTTGACGGGCGGCATGGCGTTCGAAGCGCTTAACCATGCCGGCGTGCTAGACGCCAATCTACTCGTCGTCCTCAACGACAACGAGATGTCCATATCGCCCAATGTTGGAGCGCTCAATAATTATCTGGCAAGACTTCTCTCCAGCAAGTTCTATTCGACGGTGCGGCAGGGCAGCAAGCAGATTCTGATGCGAAGCATGCCCAGCGTATGGGAGCTCGCGCGCCGCGCCGAAGAGCACGTCAAAGGCATGGTCGCCCCTGGGACCTTGTTCGAAGAATTGGGTTTCAACTATATCGGGCCGGTCGATGGCCATAATCTCGATACGTTGATTCCGACCTTGCGTAATTTGCGGGATTTGCCCGGTCCCCGGTTTTTACATGTCGTCACCAAGAAGGGCAAAGGGTATTTACCGGCCGAGAAAGACCCGGTCGCTTACCACGGCGTTTCCTCCTTCGATCTCAGCAAAGATCATTTGCCGAAGTCCAAACCGGGAAGCCCGAGCTTCACCGAAGTATTCGGACAATGGCTGTGCGACATGGCGGCAAGGGATAGTCGCCTGCTCGGTATCACGCCTGCCATGCGGGAGGGCTCCGGGCTCGTGGAATTCTCGACTCGGTTTCCGGACCGTTATTTCGATGTCGGGATCGCCGAGCAACACGCGGTAACCTTGGCCGCCGGCCAGGCCTGCGAAGGTTACAAGCCGGTAGTTGCGATTTATTCGACCTTCTTGCAGCGTGCCTATGATCAACTCATACACGACGTGGCGCTTCAGAATTTGCCCGTCCTGTTCGCCATCGATCGCGCCGGGCTGGTTGGCCCCGATGGACCGACTCACGCCGGAAGTTTCGACATAAGCTTCATGCGCTGCATTCCGAATATGGTGATCATGGCGCCGGCCGACGAAAACGAGTGCCGGCAGATGCTTTTCACCGGATTCCAGCATAATGGTCCCGCTGCTGTCCGTTATCCTCGAGGCAAAGGTCCCGGCGTTTCGGTTGTCGATGAAATGACCGCTCTTCCGATAGGTAAAGGTGAAATCCGGCGTCGCGGCAAAAGGATCGCGATCCTCGCGTTCGGGACTTTGCTCGCCCCCTCGATCGAAGCCGGAGAAAGGATTGACGCTACCGTGGTTAACATGCGTTTCGTGAAACCGCTGGACGAAGCGCTGATTCTGGAATTGGCGAAGACTCATGAAATATTCGTGACGGTCGAAGACAATGCCATCGCCGGAGGGGCCGGCAGCGGCGTCAATGAACTACTGCAATCTCGCCAATGTTACGTTCCCGTACTCAATCTCGGTCTGCCGGACCAATTTCTCGATCAGGGCAGTCGCGAAGAATTACTGGCGCTTTGCGGCCTGGATTCCGATGGCATCACGGAAACCATCGAGCAGTACGTGGGAAACCTCGATGCCCTGAAGCCGGCTTCGCCCCGTGTTACGGTGGCCACGCGAGGCCTATGATATGGAAAAGCTCAAAGCGGCCATCCGGGATATTCCGGATTTTCCAAAGCCGGGCATTCTCTTCAAGGA
Source organism: Methylocaldum sp. RMAD-M (assembly GCF_017832375.1). Lineage (NCBI taxonomy): Bacteria > Pseudomonadati > Pseudomonadota > Gammaproteobacteria > Methylococcales > Methylococcaceae > Methylocaldum > Methylocaldum sp. RMAD-M. The sequence goes on from NZ_JAFIBZ010000021.1 coordinate 8,082, forward strand.
CATCACGCCTCTAGTCAAGGATCCGGTCACATTGAGGTTGGCGGTGCACCATTTGTTGCACCCATACCTCGGCCGGGAAATCACTGCGGTCGCCGGCATGGAAGCGCGCGGCTTTATTTTTGGCTCGTTGGTCGCCTGGGAGTTGGGCGTAGGGTTCATCCCTCTTCGAAAACCCGGAAAACTCCCTTATGACGTGCAAACCATTAGTTACGACCTCGAATATGGATCCGCTGCGCTCGAGGTGCATATCGATGCGTTGGGTCCCGAAGACAAGGTTCTCTTGGTAGACGATCTGTTGGCTACCGGTGGCACGGCTAAAGCCAGCTGCGAGCTGGTCGAGTCTTTGGGCGCGGAAATCGTCGGTTGCGCGTTTGTCGTGGAGCTCGATGAGCTGAAAGGACGGGATAAATTGGAACGATACTCCGTCCATTCACTCTTACACTATTAATTGCGCAACAACGCTGTCATTAACCGGTGAGCATACTTCATACGGCGCATTTCTTCTGTCCGACAATGCCGTGGCTTCATTCTTATCAGTGAAAATAGTGCCTGCGTCCGTACCCAACGGCGTGCCCAAGCGGCCGAGATTCAGATGAGCAGCGCCGGGCACATCGGGGGCACGGATGCGCCGTCAAGCCGAAAAACCGTGGTCGCGCGTATCCTCCACATCACCGACTTTCACTTTCTTGCCGAACAAGGCCAAACATTGCTTGGGGTGGAAACCGAGCTGAGTTTTGCGGCTGTTGTCGAACGCGCCAACCAGACCCCTTGGCGACCGGATCTGGCTCTCCTGACGGGCGACCTGGTTCAGGACCCGTGTGTTTCAAGTTATCAACGGCTTAAACAACGGCTTACCGCCTTGGATGTCCACTGCTACTGCCTTCCGGGTAATCATGACGATCCTCGGCTCATGTCAGAACTTTTGCCGTCCGAGAATGTTCATGTCAGCCCGCAGATACTCCTGGACAAATGGCAGATCATTTGTCTGGACAGCACCATCAGCGGCAAGCCTAACGGGCGCTTGTCAGATGAACAGCTTCGCTTACTCGAAATTTCGCTGACCGAACACTCCGACCGTTATGCCCTTATCGCGCTTCACCATCACCCTATCCCCAGCGGCAGCCTGTGGATGGATACCATGGTGCTGGAAAATGCGGACGAGTTTTTGACGATAACTCAGAAATACCCTCACGCTCGAGTCGTCGTATTCGGCCACGTACATCAAGCAATGGACGAGGTATACGGACGGCTGCGTCTACTCGCCTCCCCTTCAACCTGCTTTCAGTTCAAACCCCTAAGTCCGGATTTTGCCCTCGATTGGGCTCCTCCAGGCTACCGCTGGATTGAGCTTTACGCCGACGGAACGATAGATACCGGCGTGGAACGGCTCGCTGAGATGCCGGCAGGTCTGGAGTTCACGTCAAAAGGATATTGACGGCATTACTGGTTTGCATTGAACTGCTAAAAGCGAAAGGAAAGTTCCAGCGCGAATAAATCCCAGTCCGGGTCGAGTTTTTGTGGATCCGGATTCTCCGTGTCCGCAAGCCAGCCGGTGCCGTGTACACGATGATACTCCGCCCGCGCCATCCAGTTTGGGGTAATGTCCCAACGCAGACCGACCGTCCAATCCTTAGCGAAGCGACTGGAGCCTGGCCTACCGGTTCGCTGTTCGTACTTTTCGCCGTAACGATCATTGATATCTTGATAAAGTACATCATAACGAACCATCATCTCGATTTCGTCGGTGAGGCGATATGTGCCCTGAACATAGTAACTTTCTCCCGTCGCAGCCGTGTTCGGAAGCAATGGGCCAAAATGTTTCAGGCGGGTATTGCGTAATGCATATTCACCAGTTAACGATAGACGCTCGCCATTGTACTGTGCCGAAAGGACATACGGCTGAAACCGAACATCCCCATTGGAAAAAAAATCGTTTTGGCCCGAGTCGTAGCCCGCACGTGCCGAGGCAGCGGTAAATGCGAGACGAATGAGACCGCTCTGGTATTCGTAGAGAAGCTGACCGAGATAAGATAGATTTCCGTTGAATTCACCTGGCCTATTCCTGCCAAGCATCGATGCCTCCAGAGACTTGTCGACCGTCGGCACTCCGACATTCATCCTTAATGAAAATGCGCCGATAGGACTTTCATACTCACCGTATGCTTGGCCTCCGTCCGACGAAAGTGCAAAGTTGCGAGTACGGTCGAAATAAATACTCTGCGGCAAAAAGATGGAAGGACGAGTAAAAGCTACGTCACGAGTCTCGTTATATAATCCAAGCGGGTTTTTTACCCGCCCCAAACGCAGTCCAGCGCGGGTCTCTGCAGTTTCGAAAGCCGTAAAATCAAGTACGCCGTAATCCAACCGCACCTCTTCATCTTCCAACTCTCCGGCGCGACGGTATAACACTTGGGCCGCCAAACCCAAGCGGCTCAATGGACGCAATGAGACGTTAAACCCAGCCTCGGTAAAGTCCAAACTTCCGTCTTTACTGTCTCCGTAAAAATTATTTTCGGAGGTCAAAACAAAGTTTTGGCTAATAAAGCCGTGGTATTGGAAAGTATCTTTCCAATCGGCAAACGCGTTATGGCAGCTACAAAAAATTAGCGAAACGACCGTAAACCGGACCTTCTTGGGACGGAATAAACTTGTCATTGGGTGCCTTCACGAATGGTAATCGAGCGTACACTGCGGTCGATTTCCGCATCGGGTAGGTAGCCAATTGCTCCGGGTGTCTTCGAAATCAACGTGCGCATTTCCTCGACAGTTGATACAGTTTCGGGGGCTTGTCCGGTACCGGAAAACACTTTGCGATCCCAGGTTTGTCTGAGCTGGTGTGCAAACATTCCTAGATGTTTCTTGCAAAACTCTTTGTGGATTGGGCTGCTGTCCGGCAGTACGAACACGACTACAGGAGTTCCGTCCCGCCATGAACGCTGTGACATTGTGAATAATGCCCTAGCCTCCTGTTGGCTGATTTCGGAAACGGGAGCATTCGGGTGTACAACTACGGCTTGTGAAGCCGCCGTTTTGGAAGTGAATAGAAAAATGGCTAGCGTAATGAAACGCGCGACAAACGGAAAATAGCGCGTAGACTCCAAAAGCGGGAAGTTCAAAATCGGTTTTCGCGGCGCTAGGTTTTTCGGCCAGCGGCCAACGAATCAGCAGGACTGGTTGAAACTGTTCCAGGCGTCAGATAATTTCCCAGTTCCGTTAATGCTTGACGATAGACTTGTCGTTTGAAATACACTACATCACTCACCGGGTACCAATAATCAACCCAACACCACGCATCAAATTCCGGTCTTTCGCTACAATCCAAGCGAATCTTGGACTCCTCGCTGGACAACCGCAGGATATACCAGAGCTGCTTCTGCCCTATGCAAAGCGGAAATGAATGTTTTCGGATATAACGTTCAGGAAGATCGTAACGCAACCAATCTCGGGTTCGTCCGATGAGTTGCACATCGTGCTTCTTCAGCCCGACTTCCTCATACAATTCTCTGTACATTGCAGCTTCCGGCGCTTCATTTAATTTTATACCGCCTTGGGGAAACTGCCAGGAACGCATGCCGACCCGCCTTGCCCAGAACACACGGCCATCGTTATTACACAAAACGATACCCACGTTTAGGCGATAACCATCCGCGTCGATCATGGTTAGAGTTAAATCCTACTACTGTCCTCGGTGATATAATCCCAGCCTGCTGGATCTGACCGATATCCGAGCGTCGCCGTTGAGACTTGCTTACGGCTTTGCAGCACTCAGTTGATCCTTTTTAGCTTTTTACTTTCTGCGCAAGCATTCGAATCGAATTTAAAGGAAACGCGTGAGTCTGGCAATATTTGACCTTGATAACACCCTTTTAGGTGGCGATAGCGACTATCTGTGGGGGCAATTTCTGGTCGAGAAGGGAATCGTGGACCGAAAGCATTACGACGAGGCCAATGCCCGGTTTTACGAGGATTACAAGAACGGTACGCTCGATATCGTCGAGTTTCTGGAGTTCGCCTTAAGCCCTTTGGCCGACAATCAGCTTGATGCTCTGCACGGATGGCGTGCCGCCTTTATTGAAGAGAAAATCAGACCGATATTATTGCCGGCTGCCACGGCACTCATTGAAAAACACCGCCGCGCGGGCGATGTCCCGATCATTATCACCGCTACCAATCGCTTCGTGACCGAGCCGATCGCCCGGCTTTACGGCGTCGAACATCTCATCGCTACGACACCGGAACTCGAGAACGGCCATTACACCGGCCGATTCGTGGGCACTCCGTGTTTTCGTGAAGGCAAGGTGCAACGTTTGAAAGAATGGTTAGGGGAGAACGATCACGACCTGGCGAATAGCTGGTTTTACAGCGACTCACACAACGATCTGCCGCTGCTTTCGCTCGTAGGCTTCCCCGTTGCCGTGGATCCTGATGAGAAGCTTGAGACATTTGCCGCCCGGAACAGCTGGCCGGTTATAAGTCTCCGCAACGGTTCCTGTCCGGAAGACCATGCCAGGCGACTGAAAAGAACGCATCAAGCCTTGCGGATCAAGTAAAAGAAAACGCCGGTTTCCTCCCTCTGGTCCAACATTTGATGTCCAGCCTGCTCCAGAAAAACTCCAAAGTCCAGAACAGAGGCCGGATCGGTGGCCAGGACTCGGATTACCTGACCGGTTTCCATCGACTGCAAAGCTTTTTTTAATCGTAAGAGCGGCAGAGGACACATCAATCCTGAGGTGTCTATTTCAAAATCGACTTGCACCATTCACCGATACCCGTTCGAAAGCCCGTGAGAACCGGGCCATTTTAGCAAAACCACACGACATGGATTATTTGCCCATATTTCTCAATCTTAAGAATGAACCTTGTCTGATTGTGGGAGGCGGGCCGGTCGCCGCCCGCAAGGCCGAAACTCTGTTTCAAGCCGGCGGGCAAGTCAGCGTGTTGGCTCCAACATTTCACGATTTGGTGCTAAAACTGCGGGACTCCGGATGCGTAACTCTAATTCCCAAGGTATTCCAACCTCAGGACGTACGCGGCTTTAGGCTAATCGTGGCGGCGACCGACGATGCCATCCTTAACGCACAGGTCGCCGAGGCGGCAAGGACACACAACATTCTCGTAAACGTCGTCGACCAACCTTCTCTCTGCACGTTTATCTTCCCGGCTATTATCGACCGCTCCCCGATCATTGCCGCGGTGTCCTCGGGTGGCACCTCGCCCGTCCTGGCTCGGATTCTCCGAATGCGAATCGAATCGCTGATACCGCCGGCCTACGGCCGCTTGGCCAGGATCGCAGCTGATTTCCGGACCCGTGTCAAGCAAGCGATCAAGGATCCGCAAATACGCCGCAGGTTTTGGGAGAACGTTCTCTCCGGCCCGATCGCCGAACTGGTTTTCGCCGGAAGGGACGAACAAGCGACCGAACACCTGGAACAAGCCATTACAGCCGAGACTTCAGGCAACGAAAGCGCGCATTCCGGTATGGTCTACTTGGTCGGTGCCGGACCGGGCGACCCGGATTTATTAACCATCCGGGCGCTGCGCCTGATGCAGGAAGCCGACGTAGTGGTTTACGATCGCCTCGTTTCCCCCGAAATTCTTCAGCTTGTCCGGCGCGACGCCGAAAAGATTTACGCGGGCAAACAGCGCAACCGGCACACGCTCCCTCAGGCCGAAATCAATAGGCTTCTAACCGATCTCGCAAAAGCGGGCAAACGGGTCGTCCGTCTCAAAGGCGGAGATCCGTTCATTTTCGGACGCGGTGGAGAGGAAATCGAAACCCTGATGAACGAAGGGGTACCATTCCAAGTAACCCCGGGAATTACGGCCGCTTCCGGCTGCGCCGCCTATGCGGGTATACCGCTGACCCATCGCGATCACGCCCAATCCTGTACTTTCCTGACCGGCCATATGAAAGACGGCCGACTCATCGACATCGAGTGGAACCAGTTGTCCCGACCAGGACAGACGCTGGTCTTTTACATGGGTCTTCAAGGATTGCCGGAGATTTGCTCGCGTTTGATTCAACATGGGTGTCCGGCCGACCTTCCTGCCGCTCTCATCCAACAAGGGACCACTCAGCATCAGTCGGTTTTTACCGGAACCTTGAAAACCTTGCCGGAAATCGTGAGTCGCTCCGGCGTCAAGGCCCCGACGCTGCTCATCATCGGAAGCGTCGTCAGGTTACGGGAGAAACTCGCCTGGTTCCGACCGTAATGTTTAGCCCAAAAATGATTAGCCGTCCTGCCTTTCGCGCGTGACGAGCCAATCGGCCCAGTTCAAAATCGGCCTGAGACGAGGTCCGAGCAGCTTATCCGCTTCTTCGAATGTCACCCATCGAAACTCGTCATGCTCCGGTTTGCCCAGTAGCGGATTGACGGGTAAATGCACCTCTCCGCCGGGAGATTCGGCCAGATAGTATCGAGCGATCTTGCCGGCACCGTAAGGCGGTGTTTCCAGATAACCCTTGCCCCAGCGGAAGTTCAGTTCTGTCAAGGCCGTTTCCTCGAATACTTCGCGCTGCGCCGCGGCCAAAGGGTCTTCGCCCTCTTCCACCACGCCTTTCGGGAAATCCCAATATTGGAACGCGCGGAGCAACAGATAACGCGGCTCTGCGGGATAGATGCGCACGATTACGACACCCGCCGACAAAATATAGGTTTTCATCATGAGCAAGCTACTCCGGCAAGGAAACGAAAACGGTAGTTGGACTCACGCCCGGCATGCGCCGACGGCGGATTCAACCTGCTCGCCGCAACACCCAGTCGAGCGATCGATCCGGCAAAATTCTTTTCAGAAATCCGAACAAATAAGTGGGAAACGTGACGTAATAACGGGCTTTCGGTCTTTTTGCTTCAAGCGCGTGGATGACGGCTTTGAGTACGGCTTCCGGTCCGAGGGTAAACGGCACGGCAGGCCCTTCCTTGGCCAACCGCGACTCCATGGCCAAGTATTTCTCACGATGAACGCTCCGCGCGCTGTCGATGTTTTTCTTGTACATGGCCAGAGCGTTGTCCCGAAATCGGCTCACAATCGGTCCGGGTTCGACCAGGGAAACGAAAATCCCGGTACCCGCCAGCTCCAAGCGCAGCGTATCCGATAGTCCCTCCAAAGCATACTTGCTCGAGTTGTAGGCGCCTCGGTACGCCATGGCGGCGAACCCGAGCACGGAGCTGTTCTGGATGATGCGCCCATATCCCTGCTTCCGCATCACCGGCAACACCAGCGCGGTCAGTTCGTGCGTCCCGAACAGATTGGTTTCGAATTGCTCTCGCAGCGCCTCGCGGCTCAAGTCCTCCACCGCCCCCGGCTGGCCGTAGGCGCCGTTGTTGAACACCGCATACAGATAGCCGCCCGTACTCCGTAGCACCTGCTCCAAGGCTAACCCGATGGAACGGGAATCCGCAAGATCGAGCCGGAACGCTTCGAAGCCCTCGGCGCACAATTGTTTCACGTCGCTTTCCTTCCGGGCGGTGGCAAATACTCGATAACCGCGTTGCCGCAGTCCTCGGGCGGCGCACAGCCCAATACCGGAGGAACAGCCAGTAATCAAAATCGTCTTGTTATTGTGCATCGTGACAAAAACGGTTATGGAAAACCGAAGCTTTTTTCAGATCTGATTGCTTAGCAGCGATTCGGCGCTCAGTAAAATAATTTCGATTTCCTCGACGATCTCTTCCTGGCGCAGCGCGTTGCTCTTGCGGCGAAGATCCTGGATTTTGGTGTCCATCCGGCGCAAGGCGTTTTCCATATGCTCCAAGCGCTGACGGTTCTCCGCCATCAGCGAGGCGTAGAACAAGCCCGGGAGCTTGGCGAACAGGTAATGCTCGGTCAATTCGGCAAAAAACAGGGCCGGATCGAGATTTAGCCGTGGCGGATAAGCGAATACCGGTTCTTCGGCCGGCATTATCGGCAAAAGAACATGGGAAGCGACGCCGCCTTCGGAGTCGTGGGAAAGAACGCTCAATCGCTTCCACTGCGCCGACTCCGCCCACAGCCGATGTAACGTCGTCATCAACTCGTTCAGGACCGCGCGCACTTCCTCGGCAACATTGGGTCCATCCAGCCACGCTTCAAGGTCGCGGCGAGCTTGCAGCTTGCTCGCAAGCCGCCGCCCAACCACCACCAACCTCGGCCGAATCGGCGGCAATGCGGCCAAGGCAGCCATAATCGCCTCATTGAAATCGCCACAAAACCCGCGTTCCGATCCGATCAGAATAAGCACATGCGACTCAGCTTCCCTTTGCCTGACGCCGCTCCGAAAGGCCGGGTGAAAAGCCAGGAAATCCGAGGTAGCGGCTTCGATACTCTGGATCAAACGCCGCTGATGCCCCATGAACCGGTTGAACTTGCGAGTCTCGATCAACGCCAGCGTTTTCATGGCGGTCATAATGTCCGAGATCTCGTCCAGCCGCCGTAAACGGTGTTCGATTTCCGCTCGCCGACTCATCCGTTCAATTACCCGATCCGCTCAGGCGACGATCCAGCCATTGATGCCACTCTTCCCGGCTGGCCGACAAATCGATGGGAAAGCGCTGCAACCCATTTGCCAAGTCCTCCAGTTTTTGTCGAACCGAAACTGAATCCGGATTGTCGAGTCGCCCCGTGTTATACGCCATCATCCAAGCCAGCTGGAACTCCGGCGATAACGGTACCAACCGCTCTTGCTTCAAAACCTCGCGCAGCACCTGCCCGCGCCGAATTTTCTCTTCCATGGATGCCTCGAGCTTGGACCCGAACCGCGTGAACGTCTCGAGTTCCAGAAACTGTAGATAGTCGAGTTTCATGCGCGCAGCCTCTTCCTTGATGCGCGGATGCTGCGCACGTCCTCCGATGCGGGAAACCGACCGGGTGATATCGATGGCCGGAAGAAATCCGCTGCCGAATAAGCGACGATCCAGATAAATCTGGCCATCCGTGATCGAGATCAGATTAGTCGGGATGTAAGCGGCAATTTCCCCCTGCTCGGTTTCGACGATAGGCAAGGCGGTCATGCTGCCCCCGCCATGGGCCGGTGCAAGACAGGTCGAGCGCTCCAACAGGCGCGAGTGCAGAAAGAAAATATCGCCCGGATACGCTTCCCGGCCGGGCGGTCGGCGCAGCAGCAAGGACAGCTCGCGGTAGGCACGCGCATGGGTGGAAAGATCGTCATAAACAACCAAGGTGTCCCTGCCGTGCCACATCCAATGCTCGGCCACGGCGCAGCCGGCAAACGGTGCCAGGTATTTCAACCCCGGGGAATCGCTGGCCTCCGCCACAACCACTGTGGTGTAGGCCAGCGCACCGTAGCGCCGCAACAAATCGATGGCGCTGATCGTATCGGACCGCTTCTGGCCAATAAGCACGTAAACGCACAATACGTCCTGATCGCGCTGATTGAGCACGACGTCCAGCGCGAGTGACGTTTTTCCGACTCCGTTATCGCCGATGATCAACTGCCGCTGTCCGCGTCCCAGGGGAATCATGGCATCGATAATCTTGGTGCCGGTATAAAGCGGCCGATCGACGAAATCTCTCGCGATGATCGGCGGAGAAGAGACATCGAGCTCCCGGCATAGATTAAGCTCCGGGGCCGGCTGACCATCCAGAGGTTTGCCCAAAGGATCGATTACCCTGCCGACCAGGCCGTCGCCGACTCTCAGAGATAGGCGCTGACCCGTGAGATAAACCGGCGACCCTGAGGCCAGGCGGACCGTTTGTTCCAGCAGAATCGCGCCCAGCCGCTGATTGCCGAGATGAAAAACCAAACCGCGGCTGCCGTCCTCGAACAACAAAAGCTCATCCATCGCAGCGGACGGCAAACCGCTGATCCAGGCGATGCCGTCGCCGACCGAGAGCACCCGCCCGTATTCTTCGAGGCGCAGACCGAATCGGTAGCGGTCGACTTCCTCGGTCAAACGTGCGAGTAACAAGCCGTTACGCAGCGTGGCGGGTAGAGACATCTTGGAAGAATTTCAGCTCGTCACGGAGATTGGCGGATAAGATCCAGGAACCGGCATGTATACGAACCCCCGCCAACAATGAGGGATCCTCTTTGAAGATCGGTTTGACCCCGGTTCCGGCGGTTTGTCCGATCGCTTCCGCTAAAGCCATTTGTCGATCCGGGTCCAGCGGATATGCGCTCGATACCTCGAGAGCATCGTCCGCCATCGCCGCCCTTAATTTTTCGAGCTCTGCTTTCGGCAGTTTCCTAAGATCGCTCAAAGCCATGGATATGAGCCTTGCTTCCAATTCCGCCGAAGCCAAGCGCTCCAGAAGCTTCACTGCAAATCGACTACCCAACTCGACCGCCTGCTGCTCCGTCGTCCGCATCCACTCTTGTCGTTCCCGTTCTTCTTGAGCTCGCTCCTTCGCGCGCCGATCCGATTGCTCCTCTGCGAGCTTCTCTAAAAGACGCTGGCGTTCCGCAGCGATCTCTTTCTCCAATTCGCTTCTCGCCAAGTCCTTTTCCTTTTCCCAATTCGCGATGTTGCGTTCGCAGGCCTCCTTGGCCGCCAGCGCCTCCAGACGCGCCTGATCCGCAAGCCTCAGCTGCTCCTCTATCTTCCGTTGACGGGCTTGGATGACATCTCTGACGGGGCGATAGAGAAAACGTCGAAGTATCCATACCAGAACGATGAAATTGACGAATTCCAGTACGAAGGTCGTCCAATCGAAGCTCATTAGACGGCCTTATCTCAGTAAATATTCCAGCAGCGGGTTGCGGAACAAAATGATCAATACTACGACCAGCACGTAGATAGCCAAAGATTCGATCATGGCAAGCCCGATAAATAGCGTGCGGGTAATCGCTTTCTCCGCCTCCGGCTGTCGTGCCAGTGCCTCGAGCGCTTGGGAAATCGCCTTGCCCATTGCGATACCCGGAGCCACTACGCCCAAACCAATGGCCAGCGCCGCGCCGACTGTGGACAAGACGACAAACCAAGTCATATCGCGCATGCATTACTCCTTCTCTTGTAGCTGCTGTGTTTGAAGCGCGCCGGCAATGTAAATCAGTGCCAGCATTCCGAAAATATACGCCTGCACGAGTGCTTCCACGATGTGCAACAAGAGCAAGGGTACGGGCGCCAAGAAACCGGCCACCAACAGTACCAAAAGCACCGCAAGTTCAATACTCATGATATTGCCGAATAAACGCACGGCTAGCGCGATTGTTCGGGAAATCTCGCTCAAAAGGTGAAACGGCAACATTAGCGGCGTGGGCGCGAGATAATGACGCAAATATCTCCAGCCGCTGGTTTTCACCCCGTACCAATGCACGGAAAAAAACACCAAAAACGCCAGAGCTGCCGTCTGGGACAAGTTGGCCGTGGGAGAACCGAGCCCCGGAATTAAACCGGCAAGGTTGGCTACTACAAGATAGATCCAGAGCGTGCCGATGAACGGCAGCAGTTCCACTCCGTGGGCGGGCGTCACCGCCTGAATAGCCTGCTCCATCAAGCCGATCACGCCTTCCAGCATCGCTTGCAGCCCGGACGGCTTATCGACGCTCAGTCTGCGGGTGGCAAGCCAGGAAAAAACGCCCAAAAAAAGCATCAACAACCATGTGGTGATTACAGTCGGCCCGATATGGACTGGACCGACATCGAACGACAATAAGGCAATGAGCTCAGCTTGCTCCACAGTCAATGCTCGCGTACGAACAGATACACGTTAAAAATGCCGACAATCACCCCGATAATGATGAGACTGACCGTCCAATGAATGGAATAACCCTTGGATAGGCTATCCAGCCACCGCCCCAGATAAGCGCCCAAAATTACGGGTATGACCAGCAGCAGTGCCAACACGCCGAGAAAGGCCGTCTGGGATAATAGCGTCGAACGGTCCCGCTCGGCCTGCTCCATACGCTTCGCCTGCCGTTCGATCGAACGGCGCAATTTTTCCTGCTCATCCATATCATCGCCCCCGCTCGATTTCCAGCAAACGCTTCAGCATTTCCTCTTCCAACCGGCGCAGGCTTTGTTTAAGGCCCGCAAGTGTTTCTTCTTCTTTCAACAGTTGTTCCGTTAGCGCTTCGGTGATGCGATTGTAATCGGAATCGCGGATGTAGCGCCTGGTATTGATGAAAAGCTGATTATCGACGAAGTAGGCCAAGGCGCCCGGCAGCGCCAAATACTGCCAGGGCCCGCCCTCGCACCGGTAGCGGGCGAGACCGAACACAAGGGCGGTCATGAAGCGCTCGTGATGGGCACGCAACCCGAAGCTGCCGGTAGCGTCCTCTGCGACGAAGCTTTCCACGTCTTCGATACGCTCGAACTGATCGGAACTCTGTAAGTTCAGAATAAAGGTGCTCATGTTACCGGGGTATCTTCGATATTCCCGAAAACTTTGTAAACACGCGCTCCTGAACAATGGTCGAAATATGCGAAAAGCGCGGAGCGCGATTGTTTCATAGCTTTCTTAAAGCTCATCTTCTGTAAAATCCTTAGACTATGACCCTTTGATAAGGCGGCCTAGCAGCGAATCGGGTGGAAATAACAGCTATTTTCAAGGATGGAGCGCAACCAAAACGAGAAAGCCGCCGCCGAAACGCTAATTCATTGAGAAGACATGATGGATAACCTTCAGTTTCCAGCCGATTTTATCTGGGGTGCAGCCACCTCCGCCTATCAGATCGAAGGCTCGCCTTTGGCTGACGGCGCAGGCCCCAGCAACTGGCATCGTTTTTGCCGTGTACCGGGGGCAATTCTCAACGGGGACACCGGCGACCTCGCTTGCGACCACTATCGGCGCTGGGCGGACGACGTGAAGCTCATGAAGGAACTGGGCCTCAAGGCTTACCGCTTCAGTATCGCCTGGAGCCGCGTACTGCCGAACGGACGCGGAAAACCGAATGAGAAAGGTTTGGACTTCTACCGTAATCTCGCGGACGCGCTGATCGCAAACGGCATCGAGCCGTTCGTGACGCTGCATCACTGGGACCTCCCGACGGCGCTGGATGATCTCGGCGGATGGGCCAACCGGGACGCGGCTCATTGGTTCGCCGACTACGCTCATCTGATGTTCCAAGCCTTGGAAGACAGGGTTCGGCATTGGACCACGCTCAACGAACCCTGGGTGATCGTAGATGCCGGTTACATGCACGGCGTCCATCCGCCGGGTCTCAAGTCGCTCGAAAAAACGCCGCTGGCGGCTCACAATCTGCTGCGCGGTCATGCTCAAGCGGTACAAGCCTTTCGCGCAGACGGCAAAGGCCAAATCGGTTTGGTGGTAAACCTTGAGCCCAAGTATGCCGCCTCGAACGATCCCGAGGATGCGGCCGCCATGGCGAGAACCCATGCCTATATGAACCGGCAATTTCTCGACCCCGTTTTCCTCGGCGCGTATCCCGACGAACTTTCCGATATATTCGGACGCGATTGGCCCCGTTTTCCTGAAAGCGATCTAAAGCTGATACGGGAACCCATCGATTTTCTCGGCATCAATTACTACACCCGGTCGGTAGTCCGCAGCGCCCCGTCCTCGCCGCCTTTCTATGCCGCGCCAGTACCGCAAACGAACGCCGAACATACGGAAATGAATTGGGAGGTATTTCCGGCCGGGTTGAAATCCTGCCTGCTCTGGGTAACAAGGCGCTACGGCGATATCCCGCTGTATATCACCGAAAACGGGGCCGCTTTTGCCGATCCGGCACCGGCGAAAGGATATCTAGAAGACCTGCGCCGAATCGACTATTTTCGGACCCATCTCCGCGCGGCGCATGAAGCCATTCGGGAGGGCGCTAATTTGAAAGGCTATTTCGCCTGGTCTCTGCTCGACAATTTCGAATGGGCCTGCGGTTTTTCCAAGCGGTTCGGCTTAGTACATGTCGATTACCGCACTCAGAAGAGGACTCCCAAAGCCAGCGCATCGTTTTTCCGGCAGGTTATAGAGAGCAACGGGGCAGCGATCTGGGATTGAGCGCGACCGCTTGAAGACATGTCCACCATGAGTCCGGTTCAGTCGTGGCCGCCGACGCGAAGGTTGAACGCGCTCTACGACGCGAATAGGCATCGAAACGGCTCACCAACACTTTCGCATCGTAATTCGATCTAAAAACAACGTTGTTATCATTCGGTGCTTACAAGATAATCTTCAATTGCGCGCAACACACTATTCACCTGGTTGCTATAATGCGCGGCCATGCAAAACCCGAAGTACTACCCTCGGCTGAGGGTAACATTCAGTTTTGACACATAAGAAAAATTTCGAGGAGGAACTGCACATGCGAAAAATCAGCACCTTAGTTTTGAGTACGAGTCTACTCATAACCGTGGCGCCCTGCGCCCTCTCCGACGAGGACTCTCGTTATCCTGCGCACCACTTCAAACCCTCGGTGATTTATCAGGATCACCAATTGATCGCCCAAACAGACTCAAACTCTTCCGCCGATAGCCACTCCGATACCCACGCAGATCCCAAGTATCCGGGTTCCAGCTTCACTCCAACGGTCATTTATCAGAACCCTGAATTCGTCAAGAAGTAGGCTCGATAACATTTGAGTACTTTGGAATACACCGTTGGTCCCGATGCAAACCGTATTTGGATCGCTAATTTTCGGGAGAAACATATGTCCGATTTGTCGTCCCCTAGGTCGAAGTCAGGCGTCAGCCTGAAGACGATTTTCGAGCGTCTGAACGGAGAGGTTTTTTTGAATTATCCGCTGCTGACCAGCCTGTTCGTGACGGATTTTGCTTTGTTGAGCTTCGGACGAGAGCCCCTGCTGCTCCGATTCTTGCTGCTCGCAGGCTTGGTTTATCTGGCAATGTTCTTCAGCGCAAAATCGTTCGTATCCGGCTCCAGCGCTGAAAAACAGCCTTGACCGAAAGTTGGGGCTCCACCAGTTAGAGCAACACCCCTAACCTTACTTCAATAAGTTCTTCTTTCACTGAAGAGGAGAAGACGATGGGAAAAATCACCGATTGCTTGGTCGTCGCACTATCGTGCGGCGACAACAAAACCGCTTGTAACGGCTCGATGATGGAGCCGTACCACCGCTACGCCGAAATCATGTTCGCTGGCGCCAGTGCCGCTAACTCAGTCAACGGAGTGCGGACATGAATACCGTAAAGGAACCGGAGTCTGGAACCCGCATCATTGACTGGCAGAAATCGCTCGCCATCATATTGGATCATCCTATCCAAACCAGTCTCTTTATCGTTACGTTTGCCTTTCTTCTCCTAGTCGAGCCTCCCGTTCTGATGTCGCTCTTGCTACTCTCGATACTGGTTTATTTTATTTTTGCACTTGGCGAACGCTTGGCTCGCGTCGCGGATCGGCCTGAGAGCAGTTTAGATTTAACCGAAAAGCACGTCCCAACTACCGGAGCGGCCGTTGCCGAAAACATTGCAGCAGCATCGGCAACCACAAAAGAAAAACCGAGAAGTCCGGCAAGACGGACTACACAAAGAGGGAGCGATTCGCAGAAGGCACAAGCGAAACCGCAGAGGAGCCGGCAAAGAGCCTCGAAAAATCCCCAATAGGATCGGGAGTCATTTGATGATTAGCGACACAGGCTGCGTGACGCTCGACGAAGGACTCGGGAACACCTGACGGGAACTCGTCCCCGTCAGGTTCATCATTTCGAGAACCGAACGGATGCGGTGAGGCTCGGCTCTCATCTCCAGCGCGAATTGCGGAAAGCGAGGATGGCTTGGCGACGATTTTTCTCTAAAACGGAAACCGCGCTGCCCTCCTCTTCTTAACTCTTTAACTCTCGCCGACCACGTTGATCTTCTTCGGCTGTATGGCGGCTTTCTTCGGTATGGAAATTTCCAGTACACCGTTTTTGCAGCGCGCCGTGATGCCTTCTGCATCGGCCGTATCCGGCAGCGAGAAGCGGCGATGAAAAGACCCATAAACCCGCTCGACGCGTTTCAGCCCTTCGCGGCGGACTGTAGCCTCGGTTTGCCGCTCGCCTTTCAGCGTCAGTATGCCGTTCTCCATCATGATATCGATGCTGTCCGAGCTTACGCCGGGAAGA
The DNA here is from genome assembly GCF_017832375.1 of Methylocaldum sp. RMAD-M. Classification (NCBI taxonomy): domain Bacteria; kingdom Pseudomonadati; phylum Pseudomonadota; class Gammaproteobacteria; order Methylococcales; family Methylococcaceae; genus Methylocaldum; species Methylocaldum sp. RMAD-M. The sequence goes on from NZ_JAFIBZ010000021.1 coordinate 24,043, forward strand.
TCGGCCCAGAGGATATAGCGGTCCGGCTCCTCTTTGATGTCCACGGCGGGAGTCCATTCCGCGGTGGCCGCGGTGTCGGTACCGGGGCGGGCGCCTTCGAATGAACGCTCCAACTCTCTTTGGAGCTGATTCAAAAGACTCCAGGGCTCATATCGAGTCATCGTGATGATCTCCTTTGTTGGAAGAGTTTCTGCTCTAAACCCAATATGGAGGTGAGACCTGGTTTTTCAAGTACTCGCGAATCAGCCGACCCAGACCCTTGCATTTCGAAACAGACGCATCCACGGACCGTACTCGCCCCATGTCCTCGGATGCCAGGAATTCTGCACGGTACGGAAGCACCGTTCCGGATGCGGCATCATGATGGTGAAGCGACCGTCAAGGGTAGTCAAACCGGTAATCCCCAGCGGCGAGCCGTTCGGATTATGTGGAAATGCCTCGGTAATTTTTCCGTAAGTATCCGTGTAACAGAGCGAGACTACGCCGAGGCTGAGCGCCTTGCGCGTATCGTCGTGAAATTCAGCCCGCCCTTCGCCGTGCGAGACGACAACCGGGATGCGCGATCCTTCCATGCCGGCAAACAAGATGGACGGCGACCGCTGGACTTCCACCAATGCGACGCGCGCTTCGAATTGCTCCGACTCGTTGCGGACGAAGCGTGGCCAGTGCACGGCGCCGGGAATCAACCCAGCGAGATGTGACATCATCTGGCAGCCGTTGCAAACGCCCAGACCGAATGTATCCTGCCGTTCGAAGAACGCCTGGAATTCGTCGCGGCCACGGCTATTGAGCAATATCGATTTCGCCCAACCGCCCCCGGCGCCCAAGACGTCGCCATAAGAAAATCCACCGCAAGCGGCCAAACCGACGAAATCGCGAAGGCTCGCGTGTCCCGACAGGATATCGCTCATATGCACATCTACCGCCGTGAAGCCGGCGCGGTCGAACGCCGCCGCCATCTCCACATGGCCATTCACGCCCTGTTCCCGGAGTATCGCCACGCGCGGACGACCTTTAGCAATAAAAGGCGCAGCGACATCGCCGTCGGGATCGAAGCTCAGCTCGGCGCTAAGGCCGGGGTCGTTCTCGTCCACGATGGCTTCGAATTCCTGCCGTGCGCAGTCCGGATTATCGCGCAAGGCCTGCATGCGATAGCTGGTTTCCGCCCAAGTCCGCTGCAGTTCGGCGCGGGACTGCGACAGCAAGATCTCATCGCCCCGCCAGAACGCGATTTGCTTGTCGGTATTGGGCATGCCGATAACATGGCTGATCCCGTGGAGCCCCGACCGATCGAGCAGCTCCGTGACCGCGCTCAAGTCTGTCTCGCGAACCTGCACCACGGCCCCCAATTCTTCGCAAAACAGCGCAGCAACCGCGTCTTCGCCAAGAGCGGAAATGTCGATTTCGAGGCCGCAACGTGCCGCGAAAGCCATTTCGGAGAGCGTCGCGAACAACCCGCCGTCGGACCGGTCATGATAAGCCAGCAACCGGCCGTCCTCGTTCAAGGATTGGATTGCGGCGAAAAAGGATTTGAACAACGCCGGATCGTCGAGATCCGGGGATTCGCCCCCCATTTGTCCGTAGACTTGAGCCAGGGCGGAACCGCCCAATCGATTCCTGCCCTGGCCGAGATCGATCAGAATCAGGCGCGTCGGACCGCAGTCGAGCCGTAGCTCCGGCGTCAAGGTGCGGCGAACGTCAATGACCGGCGCGAATGCTGAAATGATCAGCGACAGCGGCGACGTCATGACGACATCGCGTTCGTTCTGCCGCCATACCGTTTTCATGGACAGCGAATCTTTCCCAACCGGAATGGCGATGCCCAGGGCGGGACACAGGTCCAGACCAACAGCTTTTACCGTATCGAACAGCTTGGCGTCTTCACCGGACGCGCCGGCTGCCGCCATCCAGTTGGCGGAAAGCTTCACCTGGCTTAAGGAGCCGATACTGGCGGCTGCGATATTGGTCAAAGCCTCTCCGACAGCCATGCGGCCGGATGCCGGGGCATCGATGACCGCCAAGGGCGTACGCTCCCCCATGGCCATCGCTTCGCCGGTATACGCCCGAAAACCCGAGACCGTCACCGCTACGTCCGCGACCGGTACCTGCCATGGTCCGACCATTTGATCGCGCGCCACCAAACCACCGACCGAACGATCCCCGATCGTGATCAAAAAACGCTTATCCGCTACGGCAGGAAAATTCAATACTCGCCGAGCCGCCTCGCGGATTGCTATGCCATCACGGCAAATGGGAGATTGCGCGCCACGATTTCTCGTGACATCGCGCCGCATCTTCGGCGGCTTGCCGAATAGCAGCGCCATGGGAATATCGATCGGGTGGGTACCGAATTGACTGTCGCTGAGGACCAGGCGCTCTTCTTCCGTCGCGTAGCCGATCACGGCATAGGGACAGCGCTCGCGCTCGCAGAAGGCCCGAAATCGGTCCACTGCCTCCGGTTTGAGCGCGAGCACGTATCGTTCCTGCGATTCGTTGCACCAAATCTGCATCGGTGACATGCCCGGCTCGTCGATGAGTATGTTCCGCAGTTCGAAACGCCCGCCCCGACCCGAGTCGTGAATGATCTCGGGCACTGCATTCGACAACCCGCCGGCGCCGACATCGTGGATGGACAAGATTGGGTTGTCCTCGCCCAACGCGGTGCAGCGGTTGATCACTTCCTGGCAGCGCCGCTGCATCTCGGGGTTTTCCCGCTGGACGGACGCGAAGTCCAAATCCTCGGCGCTCTCCCCCGATGCCACGGAAGATGCGGCGCCACCGCCAAGACCGATGAGCATGGCGGGGCCGCCGAGCACCACGATGGGCGCGCCGGGCGGGATCGTTTCCTTGGCAAGATGCTGCGGCCGGATATTTCCCATTCCGCCGGCGATCATGATCGGCTTGTGATAGCCATGCAGCCCTGAACCGTCCGGAGCCGGCTGTTCGAATGCGCGGAAATAGCCGCACAAGTTAGGGCGGCCGAATTCATTGTTGAACGCCGCCCCGCCGATCGGTCCTTGCAGCATGATTTCGAGGGCGGAGGCGATCCGGTCCGGCTTGCCGTGATCCCGTTCCCACGGCTGCTCGAATCCCGGGATGCGAAGGTGGGATACGGAAAAGCCGGTGAGTCCGGCTTTGGTTTGCGACCCCCGTCCGGTAGCCGCCTCATCGCGAATTTCACCTCCGGAACCGGTCGCGGCACCGGGATGAGGAGAAACGGCGGTCGGATGATTATGGGTCTCCACCTTCATCAGAATATGTACCGGTTCCTCTCGATAACTGTATTCCAGCGTTTCCGTGTCGCGCAGAAACACGTTCGCGGTGCTGCCCCGAACGACGGCGGCATTATCCCGGTATGCGGATAGAACTCCTTCCGGAGACTGCTCGGTCGTGTTTCTGATCATGCCGAACAGGGTTTCGCTTCGAGTCTCGCCGTCGATGCGCCAGTTGGCGTTGAAAATTTTGTGCCGGCAATGTTCGGAGTTGGCCTGGGCAAACATCATCAGTTCGACGTCGGACGGATTCCGTCGAAGCGCCGTGAAGCTTTCGACCAAATAATCCAATTCATCCTCGGACAAAGCCAACCCAAGCCTGCGGTTTGCCTTGATCAGCGCCCATTTCCCCTCTTCGAGCAAAGGAATATATTCCATCGGCGCCGGAGCATGGTGTTGGAACAGCAGTTCCTCCTGTCCCCGCGTGAGCACCGTTTGGGTCATCCGGTCATGGATCAAAGCCTTTATGGCATCTCGATTGGAGAGCTTAATTTCGTTGGCGCTGCGGATGCGGTATTCGATTCCCCTTTCCACACGCAGAACGGCGGCCAGATTGCTACGCCGCACGATATCGGTCGCCTTGCTGGACCAAGGGGAGATCGTGCCGAGTCGCGGCACCACCAAAAAATAGTCGCCCGCGGCGCTGCGTGAATCGTGCGCCGGCCCGTAAGCCAATACGCTTTCCAGGGTACGTTTCTCCAACCCATTCAACGCGCGCTTGATCTCGGCAAAATGCACGTAAGCGGCCGAGACTTCGATGATGGACGGCTCGACGCTCTGAAGATCGGTCAACAGCTTTTGCAAGCGAAATGCTGAGAGGGCGGGAGGGCCGGGAAACTTGGCAAACATGGTCTGACTTTTAACTATGGTCAGCGATAACACCTATCGCTTGTTGGAAACAACGCGGAAAAGTTATTCCTTTTCCGGTTCCTGGGGTTCTCCGAGCGACTGCAGGGTTTGGTGCAACCGCTTGAGCAGCTCGAATCCCGGCCCTTCGCTCTGAGGCTTGCCTTCTTGGTCGAGAACATAGATCACGACTACGTCCCGCCTGTCCTCCAACTTGATGCGATATTCCTTCGCGGGCGTTTCGGAACCCGTGAAGAAGGAGCCGATGTCGCCCAGGAACCCGCGGTCTTCGTAAGGCTTATCGTCACCGCTGAAATAGACATAATAGACTCCGTCCGACCGGTTTTGATCGCTGACTTCCAGCCTGAGCCGGCCAAGCGCCTTGCCCACCTCGTTCCAGGCCTCGGCATAGGGCGCTTCGAGCTCGATCAGCGGAATGTCTTCGGAATTTTGCGCTAACGTGGCCTGTGATCCACTCGGCTGATCGTCGGCCTTGGTTTGTGTCTCCGCGGCCGGACTGTACCGATCCGAGCGATCCCTGTTTTCACCCGCCGCGGGTCGCTCGTCGCCCCCTTCGATGGTCGATGCCTGCAAATCCGGCGGGATTTCCAAGGCGGGAATCTCTGAGCTGTACTTATATTGTTTCTGCTTATCGGGAAACAGCCCGGCAACGAAACTGCAACCGCTCAAGACGAAAACGCTTGAGGCCAAAATAACCGCTCTGGGAACGAATCGATTCATGTTGCATTAAACGTTAGATCACACCGGCTTGGCGCATCGCGCTGCGCACCGGCTCACGGCAGCTTTCCGACAGCCAAGTCAGCGGCAGGCGAATGCCTGCGTCGATAAGTCCCAGTTCGTGCACCGCCCATTTGGCCGGGATGGGATTCGATTCGATGAACAAATCGCGATGGAGAGCGGCCAGCTTGGCATCGATGGCGCGGGCGGTCTCCGCATCGCCGGCGATCGCCGCGGCGCACATCTCGTGCATCAGCTTGGGCGCCACGTTGGCCGTTACCGAAATCACCCCTTTTCCTCCGAGGAGACAGAACTCGCACGCGGTTGCATCATCGCCCGAATAAAGGAGGAAATCCGGACCGCACAAGCGCATAATCTCTCTCTCCCGATCCAAATTGCCAGTGGCCTCTTTGATGCCGACAATATTGGGAATTTGGGCAAGACGCGCGACCGTTGCAGGCAGCATGTCGCACGCGGTTCGGCCGGGAACGTTATAAAGAATCTGAGGGATGTCCACCGCCTCGGCAACGGCTTTATAGTGAAGATAAAGTCCTTCCTGCGTGGGCTTATTGTAATAAGGCGTCACCAACAGACAGGCATCCGCCCCCGCGTCCTTGGCTCGCGCCGTCAGGTTGATCGCTTCGGTGGTGGAATTGGCGCCGGTGCCGGCAATTACGGGAATCCTGCCGCCGACCCGGTCCACTACAAATTGAATAACGCGGCAGTGCTCCGCCTCATCGAGAGTCGCCGATTCTCCGGTGGTTCCCACGGCAACGATGGCATCGGTTCCCTGTTCGATATGAAATTCGATCAAACGGCTCAAACTTTCGTCGTCCAATGTGCCGTCCCGTTTCATCGGGGTCACCAACGCGACGATGCTACCTTGAATCATGCAACTTAACTCGGTTCAATAAAAAGAACATGTTACCGTGCGCCGCCGGCATCTGACAACCGCGTAAGCCGTGTAACCGCGGGAAACCCGGCGGGAATCGAAGCTCCGCCGGCTGCGGCACCAACTGGATGAAAGTGATACACTTTTCGCATTTTTTCATGAAGAGAAACAACACGTCTATGCAGCTCGTCATCACCGTCCTTGGCGAAGATCGCCCGGATCTGATCGTGGAAATCACCCGCGCCATCAAGGACTGCAAATGCACGATTCTCGAAAGCCGCATGACCGAGCTGGGGCATGAATTCGCCGGCCATTTATTGGTCGAAGGCAATTGGAATCATATCGTGCGGCTGGAAAGCGCATTCGAAAATCTGGCCAACCGCTTTGCGATGAAGATCAACACGCTGCGCGGACGTGAGCCGGAAGATAGAGAAGACAATACCCTGCCCTATGCGATCGACATCTTCGCCACCGATCAAATCAACAGCATTCACGAGCTCAGCGTGTTTCTCGCCAGCCGCAACATCAAAATTCTGGATCTCAGCACCAGCCGCTATCCGGCTCCCTTCAGCGGTACCCCATTGTTTCTCGCGCATATGGTCGTCAAAATCCCGACCGGAATGCGCATCGTCTCGCTGCGCGACGAATTCCTGGACTTCTGCGATCAGCAGAACCTGGATGCCATACTCGAACCCGTAAAACGCTAAAATCGGAATCATCATGACCACAACCTCTCCGGGCCATGCCGCGCCGAATTTTTCGGCTCCGGGCACTTCGGGCAAGACCATCACGCTTCAGGATTATCGAGATAAGTACGTCGTCCTTTACTTCTATCCCAAAGACAACACGCCCGGCTGTACGCAGGAAGGACAAGATTTTCGCGATCTGTACGCCGAATTTCAGGATTTGAACGCCGAGATTCTGGGCATCTCGCGCGACACAGTAAAGTCCCACGAAAACTTCAAATGCAAGTTCGAATTTCCGTTCGAACTGATTTCCGACCAGGACGAAACGATCTGCAAGCTGTACGACGTCATCAAGATGAAAAACATGTACGGCAAGCAGGTCCGAGGCATCGAGCGCAGCACCTTTCTCATCGACCCGGCCGGCGCGATTGCCGCCGAATGGCGGAAAGTCAGCGTCAAAGGCCATGCAACAGAGGTTCTGGGAAAAATCCGGGAATTGATCGGCCGCTAACGCGCCCTTTCAGTCCGCGATCCCCGTATTCCAACCGCAATACAATATGACCCAAGATCAAACCCCAGAGCGCAAGCTTTTCATACTCGATACCAACGTGCTGATGCACGATCCGGCCTCGCTGTTCCGCTTTCAGGAGCACGACATATACATCCCCATGATCGTGCTGGAAGAATTGGACCATTCGAAAAAGGGCCTGTCGGACGTCGCCCGCAATGCCCGTCAGGCCAGCCGCTTTCTGGACGAATTGATCCAACACGCCGATATCCATGCGATCAGCAACGGTATTCCTCTAAATCAACTGCAATACGCGTCCCGAATCGACGAAAAATGCAGCGGACGCTTGTTTTTTCAGGTTCGGCGCATGGACTCGGTGCTTCCGGAAAGCCTGCCCGGCGATTTGCCCGACAATTCCATACTCGCCACCATGCTGGCCTTGTCTGAAGAACAGCCGGAAACCCAGGTGGTGCTGGTGTCGAAAGACATCAATATGCGGATCAAGGCCTCGGTGCTCGGAATACGGGCCGAGGACTACCACAGCGATCAGGTACTGGACGACATCAATCTGCTATACAGCGGAGCGTTCGAGCTCCCGCTCGATTTCTGGGAAACCCACGGCAGCAAGATGGACTCCTGGCAGGACCAACAGGGCCGTACCTTTTACCGCGTCTCCGGTCCATCGTTGAAAGACTGGTATCCCAATCAGTTTCTTTACCTTCCCGACGAATCGAATTTCGAAGCCATCGTCCGCAGCAAGGAGAGCGGCAGCGCCATCATCGAACTGGCCCGCGACTACCGAACCCCGCAGCACGCGGTGTGGGGCATTCAGGCGCGCAACCGGGAGCAGAATTTTGCCTTCAATGTGCTGCTTGATCCGGAGATCGACTTCGTCACCCTGCTGGGCACCGCCGGAACCGGCAAGACATTGCTGACTCTGGCGGCTGGTCTTGCCATGACGCTCGAGCAGAAAATCTACCGAGAAATCGTGATGACACGGGAAACGATCCCTTTGGGCGAAGACATCGGATTTCTGCCCGGCACCGAGGAGGAAAAGATGACGCCCTGGATGGGTGCGCTGCTCGATAATCTGGAGTTGTTGAGCAGCCATGAAAACGGCTCCACTTGGGAGCGGCAGGCCACCAACACCTTGCTGTTGAACCGCGTCAAGATGCGTTCTCTCAACTTCATGCGCGGCCGCACTTTCCTGAATCGCTTCATCATTCTCGACGAGGCGCAAAACCTGACGTCGAAGCAGATGAAGACGCTGATTACCCGGGCCGGTCCCGGCAGCAAGATCGTCTGTCTCGGCAACATCGCCCAGATCGATACCCCTTACCTGACCGGCACGACGTCGGGGCTTACCTACGTGGTCGATCGGTTCAAGGACTGGCCCCATGCGGCCCACATCACCTTGAAGCGGGGCGAGCGCTCCCGCCTGGCGGATTTTGCCGCGGATACTCTATAAGAGATAGATAGGGCCGGCGAAAACTCGCTACGACGCATGAGAATCCGGTGGACCAGGCAAGGTCTAATAAAGGACATTACGGGTAGAGTAAAGATCCTTGGACGAAAAAAACCCAGCCGGACGGGAATCTGAAACCTGGTATCGCATCCGGCTGACACGCGACGAATACGAAGGCGGAGAAGTAGCCGTCATCCGGGGCACGTTCCGGCGCATCTACATTGCCCGGAACGGGCCAAAGGGAATGGCCATGTATGGAACCGAGTCCGATGATGAAACGGCTTACTTCGTCTATTTCACGCCCGAGTCTCTGCCCCATGTTCGCGTCTTGATAAAAGCCTATTCTGCGGAACCCCACGCACCGCCGCCCCTCCGCCGACTTTCCCTGATCTTTGGCGAAGAACCGAATCGAACCTGACGCACCGATGCGCGTTGTTGCCGATAAGTCTATGTTTTAGCGTTGGAATCGCCGACCCGCGATGGGGCCGGTTTGAGCACCGGCGCTTCAGACACTGCTCAAACACCGCTGACTCGACTTGACGGTCAGCCCTCGAATGCGGTCTATTTCCCAGGCTAAATCCATCAAACCGCCTTCTGCTTGAAGGCTCGCCCGGACTTCTTGGCATTTAGCGGAGCCGTCCGAGCGAAGCATCACGCTCATCGACTCGAAGCGAAACATGAATGCGTTTCTGCCTCGGCTGCAGGGCGGGCAGCGTTGACATCTGAGATAACGAGAATGACGACACAATATGACGAAAAAGAGATGAGCTCCGTCGTGCGAGCTCTGATTTGGGATGGGATTTGTTTACTCGGGGACACGGCCACCCCGGATTCAATCGCGGACTATGTGATAAAGCGGTTCGATCCGGACGGCAAGCTGTCTCCGCTCATGGCGCATGCGGCTTGGAGCGGGGCACGACAACTGGCGGTCGAAGAAATGGCCTGGCATGAATCGGGGCTTGAAACCGCCGGAACTCGAAATGGTTTGAGCGCGGCGACTGCCCGACTGCTGATCGAAAATGCGGTACTGCAAGCAAAAACCGAAGCGCAAACGGCCGTAGGCCGTTTGTCAAAAGACGCCAGCTCCGGAATGTGAATATTTCACAGACGCGCGAGTTGTTTGCGCCTCTAATCTCACTAGGATATCGAGGGTCAGGGATGGCCCACGGATGCGAGCATCGGCACCGGGAAGCTTCTGCGAGGAAAGCACCGTAAGCATAGGCCGATCCACTAATCAGGCGGAGTAGGCTGTGCCTCATTGCGATATCTTTATCTGCTACGACCACGTCTCCGCAGCCACTCCGGCATTGGCCCTTTATCGGTACCTGCGCCGCTATTTTCATCCGGAACGAATCGTCGTCGAACACTGGGACGCTCGCCCGGAAAGCTCTCGTATCGAGCAGCTAAAGGATTATATCCGTCAATCCCGGGTGATTCTGTTCTTGATCACTGGTGACGGGAGCAACAAAGCCAAAGCCGCCTCTTCCTCAGACACCGACATTCCCTATTCCGACCTCCTTCTGCACGAGCTATCGCTGAACAGCGGCAAAACGCTTATTCCCATCCTGTATGGCGGCACACCTACATCACGTGAATTCGCCATATATAATCCGTTCCATTGGACGGGAACGGAAAACGAATCGCAGCTCGTCGAGCTGGCACGCCTGATCACCACGGCGACGGGAATAGCGGCATCGCAACAGAATAGCGATGCTTCGCCCCCACCTTCCCCGGGTGAACACGATTCGGCTGCGCGCACAACCGAGCCGATCGCGAAGGCCGTCCGTGCCAGCATCCCGCCACTCTTATTCGGTACATTCCAGGGAAACCGTATCGGCGAACCCAGTGTACAAACGTTCCTAAACAGGGCTCCGAAGTCCGACGATCTCAAGAACGTAATGACACTACAGCGAGAGGCCGAATCGCTCTGGCTCGCAGGCGACTTTATCAAAGCTCGAATATTGCAGGAAATGGCGCTCGACGCATGCTGCCGGACGCTGGGAAAAGAACATCCGGACACCTTAACCGCCCTGTGCAACCTGGCGGAGATGTTCTGGGCGCTAGGCAATCTCGACGAGGCGAAAGTGCTGCATCAGCAGGTATTGGACGTCCGCCGGTACGTATTGGGCGATCGGCACCCCGACACGACGGCCGCGGCCTGGAATCTCTTTCTGACCTTGACCCAGAGTTCCGATCACGCGGCAGCCGGACATGTCATTCAACAATATTTGAGCTGGCTCCAGGATAGCGCCCCGGAACTGCTATCTCCGGAACAACAGCGCATTCGCGACATGATCCGCCAGTTTTTCGCCTGAGATGACCACCTTACGCGCACGAACCTCGCACGGTCTTCCCATAACCCGATCCGCCCGTCGCGAAATCGGTCAGTCTCCGGACACGATCAGCGTGTATCGATAAAAAATAGGTGCGACATAGCTCTCGTACCGCCAGTCGACAGTCCTGATATTGGTTATGCCGCCAGCGGCCGCCGCCGCTTGAACACTGCAATCCCCCCAACCCGCGATGAACAGCACCGCCTTACAGCTCGCCGTGCCCTGCTTCAGACCCGGTCCCCTAGCGCCTTCCGAGCCGGCGGCGACTTGAACGGGGAGAATCATATCGGTGGAGATGGCGCCTGCCGGCAACCAGGTCATGTTGGGGCCGGATACGCATCCGGCCAAAAAAAGCATGGCGATAGACGAGAACCCGATTCTTACAACATTCCGTGTTGACTTCATAATTCCCTCCGTCATTAGAGTTTGAGGCGTCCCAGGAAGCTTACCTTATCAATCGAGGCAACAACTCCCAATGCCGTGAGGCCTCAATCACTGCCGAAGCCTTGGCAGCTTCGACGTCGATTACAACAGGGCCTGCGCACCGGAGTGATCGGATTGAGGTCTCAATGCAATTTTCGATCTTGCGCAAGGGAGAATGTTCCGCGCTTAGGCTTGGTTCATGGGAAACCGGTGCCTTCGAGCCCATGCTCCCGCCCTGCGGCATACGAAGATTTACCAATTTCCGGTCTCTTCGGCGTTGCGTTGGATGACCGACTTTGCAGCACGACCCGACGCTCTCCGGCTCCGTCGCGGATCCGCGAGATCGAGACAATCCGCGGTTTCCGCGGCAGAACTCCATGGTCGGACGTTTTCAGATGTTTAAGAAACGATCCACCGGCAAAGCCGGTGGCTTTCGACGGCTGGCCCCTCAAAGGGGCCTGACCGCCATCGGGCAAAAGCCATGTCGTCACCCCGACAGGGAAGGGGCCGACTAAAGGCCCGTTTGCGATTGGAGTGCCGGGGTCCAGTGACCACGGATGGTTTCGACCGTTCACAATCCCTGTGAACTGGATTCATGCCGGGCGATCCTGCCCGGCACCCTTCGGGCGCGATGCGTGCAAACCGGCCTCGCCACGCTACGCCGTCCCGCTTCGCTCGCGAGTCCTGGGCAGTCCTTCCCTGGCCTGCCCGCTCGCCGCATTGCGCCTCGCCCTGCCGGTTTGTCCGGCACAAATTTGCCCGGAGCAAATTTGGACGTGCGCAGCACGGTCCGAAGGACGAACCCCAAGGACGGGGTGAGCAATCCCTGCCGGAATGACGGCTTAACTTAATGGCATTGCGGCAGAGCCGGGGGTTTTCCCGCGATAAATAACGATGCGGCTGGTCATCGCTGCTCTCCCGGAGTGGGCCCATGAATGGAATAATTTCGCACGACCACTCGTTCGGCTTGCTCCTGCTCGCCGCCATTGTCTGCCTTTCCGCCTGTTCGCTGCCCACGCGGCGACCCGCAGTCCCGCAAGCCTGGTCAGAAAAAGCCCAAGTCGTCGGTTTGCCCGGAATCCGTTACGTGGTTCGCACCGAGATGCCGGAATTTGTCCAAGATGCGATGGAAACCTTCTACCGGGAGCGCGCCTACCTTACCCGACAGAACCAGGCGGACACGCTTCCCCCGGCCAACTTCCTGGCCCTTTCGGGAGGGGGCGATAATGGGGCCTTCGGCGCCGGGCTCTTGTGCGGCTGGACCGCGGGGGGTACCCGGCCCGTATTCAAAGGCGTCACCGGCATCAGCACCGGCGCCTTGATCGCGCCGTTCGCATTTCTGGGACCGAAGTACGATTCGGCCCTAAGGGAGGTCTACGCCCAGTCCGCGCCCAAGGGTATTCTGGAGGCACGCTATTTTCTGGCGGCGATCTTCGAAGATGCCCTGGCCATTTTGTCCGGATGCGCGTCCAGCGACGTCACCACGCGCCAGCCGTACACGGGCGAAAGGGTCGCCCGCCCCGACCGCATCATCGTCCATGACTTTGCCGCGACCTCCGCCGATGTTCCGGCCGGGTCCGCTCTCGCGGGCCGATCTGCCGAACACCCGACGCTGCAAACGGCGGAGCAGATCGAGACCGGTCGCCAGCTGGGTGCTCATGTCGCGAAGGAGTTGGTCGCGGAGATCCGGGACATGGGGCTTCCGGCAGTGCGGGCCGCGGGTCGGCGACCTGGTAATCAGGGCCTATTCCGTCTCCATCGACCCGGGCAGCGCCGGTGAGCGTGTGCTGGTCGGTTTCGGCTCCGGGGCCGCCGAGCTGAGGACGGTGGTAGAAGGCTATCTGATGACCAGGCAGGGTCTGCGCCGACTTGGATCGGGCCAACTCGAATCCGGGGGTAGCAAAACGCCAGGCATGCTGGTGGGCGTCGCAACCCTCGCCGCGACCGGAAACCCCATCAGCCTTATCGTCGGCGGCGCGTCGAAACTCAGGGGAGAGGAGAAAGGCTTGGAGACGATCGAAGGCGCCGCCCAGCGGACTGCCCAGGAAATCGCCGAGAAACTGCGGGTGAAATTCCAGGAACAGGGCTGGATCTGATCGGGTGAAACGACAAGGGGGTCGTATGAAGGCTTCGAAGCATTCAGCAAAGCAGCGATGGCTCGTACCGACCGTGCCATGGATTTTGAGGCTCGCCGGCCTCGCATTGGTCCTTTCCGGATGCGCGACGCCGGTCGGCGTGAGGCACGTGGACATCCAGACCGCCTATCGCATTCATACCGAGAGCGCGCTCTCGGCGGAGCAGCCGTCGGAGCCCTCGAAAATGGTGCTCAGGCGCTTAGGGCTCCTGGATCGGTTCGGCGCGGAACCGGCGGCGGTGCTCGCCGAACTCCATCGCGGGCTAAACCCGTCGGGGGACGACGACCGCCTGTTCGCGCTGGCGGAGCTGTCCTTTCTCCATGCCGACCGCACGAACGACCGCGCCTACTTCCTGGCTTCGGCCGTGTACGCCTGGGCGCTGCTGTTCCCGGACGACGCCGCCGGCACGCCTCTCCAGCCGTGGGACCCCCGCTTCCGGCTGGCGTACGATCTGTATAACCAGGCGGTCGCCAAAGGCTTGGCCGCCCACGGCAAGGGCGTGGACAAGAACGAGGTGCGGCTGACGCCCGGTGTGTACAAGCTTCCCTTCGGAACCTTGGCGGTAAGCCTGGACGAAACCGGGCTGACGTGGGGAGGCTACCGGCTTGACCGATTCATCCCGACGACCACCCTGGAAGTTCGGGGCCTCCGGAACCGCTACCGCACCCCCGGCCTCGGCGCGCCCCTGGCGGCGAGCCTTGCGGAGAGACAGGCATCGGCGAAGGTGGTCGGCTCGGAACGCCTTGGCCCCCGTACCAAGGTCCCGGTCACCGCGCTGCTGCGTTTCGAGCATGCCCGTGCCAGCCTGGGCGAGGGGCGGATCCGGGGGCGGATCGAGGTGTACGCCGCCGATCAGACTTCGACGGTGCAGGTGAACGGGCGGGACCAGCCCCTCGAATCCGACCCGACGGCGGCACTTGCCTACCAGCTCGAAGGCAGCCCGATCTACGCCGCGGAGATCCAGGGATTTCTCCGGGGCGGTGCCTTCCGGGGCCTGATGCCGCGCGACCGCGCCCAGGATGGCCTGGCCATGATGCAACCTTACCGGTCCGGGAAGATTCCGGTGGTGCTAGTGCACGGGACGGCCTCCAGCCCCGCGCGCTGGGCCGAACTGTTCAACGAACTCCAGGGCGATCCGCGCATCCGCGAGCGGTTCCATATCTGGCTGTTTCTCTACGATACCGGCAACCCCATCGCCTACTCGGCGGGTCAACTGCGGGCGGCACTGACGGCCGCGGTGAAGGAATTCGATCCCGAGGGCAAGGACCCGGCCCTGCGCGACATGGTGGTGATCGGGCACAGCCAGGGGGGGCTTCTGACCAAGCTCGCCGCGATCGACAGCGGCAGCCGATTCTGGGATCGCGTCAGCAGCAAGCCTTTCGATTCCATCCAGGTCGACCCCAAGACCCGCGAACTCCTCCGGCAGACGGCGTTCTACACGCCCCTGCCCTTCGTCGGGCGGGTGGTATTCGTAGCGACCCCCCACCACGGCGCGCTGCTGGCCTCCGGCCGGATCGGCGCCATCGCGGCCTGGCTCGTGACCTTGCCGGTGGGCGTATTCAGCCAGGTCGCGCAAGCCGCCACTTTGACCGGGGATGAAAAGCTGATCGCGCTGCTTCGCCGGCCCCCGACGGCCGTCGACAACATGAATCCGGAGAACCCCGGCCTCCAAGTCCTGCAAACCATCCGGGTCGACCCCCGGATTCCCGCCCATTCCATCATCTGCGTCAAGGGCGACGGCCCCAAGGAGGCGGGAGACGATGGCGTGGTGGCCTACCGGAGCGCCCACATCGACGAGGCGGTTACGGAAAAGGTGGTCCGATCGGACCACTCCTGCCAGGGAAAGCCCGAGGTCATCGAGGACATCCGGCGCATCCTGCTCGAGCACGCGGCGGCATTCGAGGGGCGCCGCCCATGAGGCGCCGGATCGGCGCGATCGTTGGCCTGGTCCTGGCCGGCCTCGTGATGGCCGGCGCTACCGCCTGGGGAGCGCTGGTCCTTTATTACCTGGGGGCGGGATCGGCCGGGGTCCGCACGGCGGCAGCCTGGAGCTTTGCCGCCGTCGGGCTGGCGGCCTTGATCGCCCTGTTCGTCCGGCGGACTCGCCGGCTCGCGGGAGTAGGTTTCGCCATGGCCCTCGTGCCGGTCCTGGTCGTCTGGGGCGGCGCGACGCCCTCGAATGACCGCGACTGGCAGCCGGAGGTGGCCGTGCTTCCCTATGCCACCCTCGACGGCGGCCGTGTGACCGTCCATAACATCCGCAATTTCGACTACCGCACGGAGACCGATTTCACGCCCGCCTACTACGACCGCAGCTTCGATCTTCGGCGCCTGGACCGGGTCGATCTCGTCGCCTCCTACTGGATGGGGCCGGCCATCGCCCATTTGTTCGTCACCTTCGGCTTCGGGGACGATCACCTGGCCATCTCCATCGAGGTACGCAAGGACCGAACCAGGCCCTATGCGACGCTCCCCGGCCTCTTCCGGCAGTACGAACTGGTGTACGTCGCCGCCGACGAGCGCGACGCCATCCGGCTGCGGACGAACTACCGGAAGGATCCGCCGGAAGACGTTTATCTGTTCCGGGTGATCGCGCCGATCGAGAACGGCCGCCGCGTCTTCCTCGACTACATGCGCGAGATTAATGAACTGCGGGAGCACCCGCGGTTCTACAATACGCTCACGACCAACTGCACCACCCTGATTCTCACCCATGCGGCCGTGAATCCCGGCCACCTCCCGTATTCATGGAAGGTGCTGCTGAGCGGGTATGCCCCGGAGTACGCCTACGAGAGGGGACGCCTCGACCGGAGCCTGCCCTTCGAGGAACTCAAGCGGCGCTCGCATATCAATGCAGCGGCGCGGGCGGCGGACCAGGCGCCGGACTTTTCCCGGCGGATCAGGGCGGGCTTTCCGTAACAAGGAAACTTGCTTCAGAATGCGGGAGTGAGGATGAACGCAGCGGCGAAGGCGCCGGGATCTATCGTCGCGATGAACCGATACGCTTCCGCTTCTCTATGCAATGAAAATTTCACAACCACCCAAGGATAGGAGTAACGCATGAAAACCAAACTGTTGTCCCTCGCATTCGCGGTCGCAGCGGTCAGCTTGCTGATCAGTCACGGGGCACAAGCCGAAACAGCCCCCGCCGAAGCTACCGGGCAAGACGCACTCGCCCTGTTTCGCGCCAGTACCCGCATAGACAGGCGGGATTTCGTCAAGCAGTCGATGAATCTGAGCGAAGAACAAGGCAAGAAGTTTTGGAGCCTGTACCACCAATACGAAGCCGACTTGATGAAGCTGAACGACAAACGCTTAGCCGTGATCAAGGATTATGCGGATACCTTTGAAAACATGAGCGAGTCAAAGGCCGACGAACTCGTCAAGCGTTCCCTCGATTTTCGCAAAGCGCGGATTGCGCTGCTCGATAAGTACTACGGCAAAATCGCAAAAGCGACATCGAAGGCTGTCGGAGCACGGTTTCTACAAGTGGAAAGCGTCTTGCAGGGAGCCGCGGACGTGGTTGTCGGTTCCTCAATCCCCTTGATGCCGAAAGAGCGCTAGCGCATTTTCCGCCGCGGCGTAGCGCCCGGTAGGTCGGCAATCCTTTGCCGACCTACCGGGTCTACGAGGGGCTTGGTCGGCAAAGGTTTGCCGCACTACAACCCTTGGAAGCGCCACGCCGAACCGGAAAATGCTCAAGAGGCTTAGGACAGGTTGGATGCGCTCCATGAAAGGTATGAGCGAAGACGAATTTCGTATGGACTACACTGCCGCCCAGCCGTTTTCCGAGGCGTTCGGCATCGGCTTGACCGGTTTCGATTGCGATCTGCTACGCTCGATCAGTGATTCGACGCACGGTTCGGCGTCAAAAGCAGTTCAGAAGGAGCCGGCCTCTCCGTCTAAGTACATTCCGCAAATATTTGCGGAATCTCGACAGATTGGCTTGATTGGCGGGGTTGTCCTGCAGGTTGCCTATGCCGCAAGACTTCCCTGAATGTACTTAGAAGCCGTAATGGGAACGCGGCTACCTCGAGCTCCGGAGGTGGGAGGGTGTGAAGGGCTGCCGCAGGAGGCGGTGTAGGTGTTCAACCAGCAGGTGAAGGATCTCAAGGACGAGAAGATCGCAGGGAGGAGCGATGATGGACCGAGTTTCGTCTTGGCATGGGGCCAGGTGCGCCCTGTTTGTTGTAGTTACGGTCGCGCTGGCAGGCTGTGCTGGCGACCGGCTGAACGCGGAGTTGGGCCGCGCCATTACGTTTGGGCAGGTAACCAGCCTCGGTGACCCCAGATTCTCACGGGGGAACGCCAAAAAAGGCCTGTGGCACCCGCTCGATTTCCTGTGGGAAGCGAAACCGGGTCTCTATTTTCTGGGAGCCTACCGCCCCGAAAAGACACCGGTTCTGTTCGTGCACGGCATCAACGGCACGCCCGTGGACTTTGCTTATCTGATCGAGCACATGGATCACAATCGGTACCAACCCTGGGTTTTTTACTACCCGTCCGGCGCCCGCCTCGACACAGTCGGCTTCTATCTCGACCAGATGGTGCGACGGCTGAAGGCCCGCCATCCCGTTCGCAAGCTGTTCGTCGTGGCACACAGCATGGGAGGACTGGTGGCAAGGAGTTTCATCCTGCAGCATGCCGAGACCCGATGGGATCATCTCGTTTCGGTATTTGTTTCCATCGCTTCCCCGTGGGACGGCCACCCTGCCGCCTGGTGGGGAGTGGATTATGCACCTAGGCCCATTAGTGTTTGGTACGACATGGCACCGGGGAGTGAATTCTTGACCCGGCTTTTCTATCGGAACGTGAATGAGAAATCCGAACGCCGTATGCTTCCCGTCGACTCGGCTTACCACCTTATTTTCGGATTTCTGCCTACGGAATCCGACGATGGTGCGATCAGCCTGAGCAGCCAGTTGCGCTGGGAAGCTCAAGAGGAAGCAGTGCATTGCTACGGAGTTTCGGAATCACATGTGAACATCCTCAAAAGCCCCCGAACATCGAAACTGCTCAATCGAATTTTGGCGAACTCGGAATTCAATTCGCCTTAAGGAAGTTCTGAACAAGCGGACTCCGTTCATGCCCCTTCGACAGGCTCAGGAGAGCGTTCGACAAGCCGGTCCTGAGCCGAGCCGAAGGGCTCACCACGAACGGAATCAATACGTTACCGTTCGTCCTGAGCCTGTCGAAGGACTTATTCAGAGATTCCTTAAGTCGTAGCCAGGCGTGATGCGGAAGGCTATTTGATTGGCATGGCGTTGTCGGAAAATACATTGTTTGCGGCTCCCATAAGTGGATGCGGCATGAGAATTATCCTGTGTTGGATGACGGCAGCCCTGCTCCTGCGTTCGGCCACCGCCATGGCCGACGGGGACCTAGGCCATAAGATCCTCGGGGCAGTGGGGCTTGACGCCGGTACTCAGCCCGATGAAGGCGTGTACGTGGGGGACCGGTTCATTTATTTCTCCGCCGATCAGCTGAGAAATCGACGAGGTGGTCTGGTTCCGGTGAAAGGCCTCGATATAGATGCTCACGCGAATGTGTTGGGCGTCTCCGCGACACTCAAGCCCGAAGGAGCACCATACCTGAGCGCAGCGCTCGCGGTTCCGGTCGCATGGGTATCGACGAAAGCCGATGTACCATCCGCCGACATTGATCGGTTTGGTCTCGGGGACATTTTCGTCGAGCCGCTGAAGCTCGGATGGCGTCTGCCACACCTGGACACCGTGGCGTCCTACAGTTTCTATGCGCCAACCGGTCAGGCCGACCGCAAAGGGCTCGGACGGTCACAATGGTCACAGCAATTCTCGTTGGGCGGAACGCTTTTTTTCGATGACGAGCGAGCTTTTAGACTGTCCGTCCTCGCGAGTTACAACCTCTATCACCAGAAGATCGGAATCGACGTCACCCGAGGCGATACCGTGCAAATACAGGGGGGACTTGGAGGGAGATGGTTTCAAGTTTTGGATGCTGGCATCGTGGGCTATGGTCTCTGGCAGGTCGCCGATGATCGCGGGTCTGATCTTCCGCTGGCACTCCGCGGTGCACGCGAGCGCGTTTTTGGCCTCGGCCCCGAAATCGGTATCACGATACCGGCGCTTCGGGCGCGGCTTACAGCACGGTATGAATGGGATTTCGGTGCCAAGTCGCGACCCGAGGGACAGGTTCTGGTGGTGGGTCTATCGTTCCTCGCCTGGCGTCCGCCGTGACACGATCAGCGCAGCATGGGAACAAGTACCCGAAACCGATCCGGACCGGCACGTTGGATGCCAAGAGCGATTTCGATTCGGATGTAAGGACCAGCTTCAAACGATGGATGTGCGAGTGGGCATTAGAGCGTTTTCATCTCGCTCGTACCGCAAAACGGGCTTGGCGGAAGTCGTTGCCGCCTTCGGCTCGGGTGCATTGATTCAAGCATTTGTAGGTCGGCAATCCTTTGCCGACGAACCCATTGGCCCAACTGCACCGTCGGGAAGGGCGGCTTCGGCGCTCCCGGCCAGGCCCTTCCCCGGATGACCGTTTGCGATTGGAAGGTCGCGACTAAAGCGACGTTTGCGATTGGAAGGGACCGACTAAAGGTCCGTTTGCGATTGGAAGGGGCCGATTAAAGGCCCGTTTGCGATTGGGAAGGGATTCCCGACCTACTCGCGAGTGCCCGTACAGCAGGTATGAAATGGTCTAACCCGCGACTCCGGCGCTCGATCGCGGGCTAAAGCCCGCTCCCACGACTGTCCGCCATTTCCGAAAACGCTCCAATTCATCATTTCCCCTGAATGGTTTCCGGCTGTGGCGGCCGCGAGTTTGCGCCGCCGCCCAAGGCTTTGTACACCGCGATCAGATTCGTGGAAGCCCCCGCTTCGGACCGGGCCAGCTCGATTTCGGCGACATAAAGAGCGCGCTGAGCATCCAGGACGTCCAAAAACGAGATGACGCCGACGTTATAGCGTAACTGGGACAACCGAACCGATTCGCGCAGGTCCGCCACCGAACGTGCCAAGGTCTGCCGCCGCGCCTCCTCCTTGAGGTACCGGGTCAGCGCGGTTTCCGTTTCCCGAAGCGCTTCGAGCACCGCCTTTTCAAAGGCGAAATAGGCTTCTTGTTGCTGCGCTTCGGCCAAATCGATACCGGCACGGATGCGTCCGAAGTTGAGCAGCGGCTGCAAAAGATTGGCGCCTGTACTGTAGGAGAAAGCCGCCGATTTAAACAGATTTTCGATGTCGGTATTACGCAGCCCTAAAAAAGCCGATAGCGAGATTTTCGGAAACAGCTCCGCGATCGCGGCGCCTTGCATGGCAGTGGCGGAGGCCAGTTGGCGTTCGGCGATGCGGAGATCGGGGCGATGGCGGATCGTCTCCGCAGGGGAAGCCAGGATCGCCCGCCCCGGTGCCACGGGGACGGCCCCACCCTCGTTCAACTCGGCCGCCAGGGAACCAGGCTGCTGCCCCACCAGCAGTTCCAGTTGCCGAAGAACGGCAGTCAACTCTCCCTCCAGGGCGGGAATCTGCGCCTCGGTGGTCTCGGTCTGAGCCCGTGCCCGCACCACGTCATGCCGTGTCCCCACGCCTTCGTCGAACAGCCGCTTCGTCAGCTTCAGCGTATGGCGCTGCGCATCGAGATTGGCGCGGGTGATGCCCAGCTGGTTTTGCAGGCTGCGGTATTCGATATAGCTGCGCGCCACATCGGCCGTCAGCGTCACCAGAGCTTGGGCGTGTTGCTCCTGCGCCGCCTCCAGGTCGGCGGATGCCGCTTCCAGCCGCCGCCGCTGACGGCCGAATAGATCGATTTCCCACAGAGCGTCGAACCCCAGCTCGAATAAGTTGTAACGGATACCGGGCGCAAGGCCGGGGAAGGGATTGTCGGCGCGCTGGGCGCCCGCCGCGGCATCGACGGTCGGGAACAATTCCGCGCGGGTGCCGCGTCGTTCGGCCCTGGCCTGGCCGATGCGGGCCAGCGCCATCTTGAGGTCCAGGTTGCCCCCCAAGGCCTGTTCCATCAAACGGCTCAGCCGCGCATCGTCGAAGCTCTTCCACCAGGTTTTCAAAGTCTCCGGGTCGATCAGCTTCAGATCGGCGGTCGCCTCCTTTCCGGCCTGCCAGCGATCCGGGACGGCCGGCACGGGTTTCCGGTAATCGGGTCCGACGGTACATCCGGCCAAGCCGATCAGCACGCATAGCCAGCCCAGCTTAGGCGTCATAACCATGTCCCTTGAGGAACAGCGAAACGGCGGCCTCGATAAGGTGTTCCTTTTCGGCCTCGCTCAAGCCCGGCTGCAAACCCAAAAGGCAGCGTAAATGTTCATCGCCTTGCAGCATTCCTAATAGCGATCGGCTCGATCTGTTCACATCGAGGATTTGCAAAGCGGCGCGCCCGCGCAGTTCGCCGAGATAAACCGAGAGCCGTTGCAATATCGGCTCCGGGCCGGAGCGGTATACCAGCTCGCCCAGTTCCGGAAAATGCTGCTGCTCGGCGATGATCAGGCGATAGAGATTTAAGGCCTCGTTGGAATAGATGAGATCGACGAAAGCGCCGGCGATGGCTTTCAGGCCGGCTGCCGGACCGAGCGACTCGGTCTGAGCACGGGAAAGGGTGCTCAGCAAGGCTTCGCATTGTTCGCCGATCACGGCGGCGAACAGTTCCTGTTTGCTGTGAAAATGACTGTAGAGCGTCGGCTTCGATACCGGCGCGGCCTCGGCGATGGCTTCCATGCTGGCTCCGCTGTAACCGCTTGCGAGAAACGTGCGCTTGGCTGCATCTAGTATGGCCTGTCGTTTTGGATTGGGGATTGTAGTCATGATCCTGCTCGGACGAATTGCTTTGAAGTGGAACCGGCGACTAGACTAAACTACACCGTGTAGTACAGCAATCGAAGCCCATGCGCCTCCCCTCGTCAAAAACCATCCTCGTCCTCCTGACACTCATCGTTTCGACTGCGGCCGGCATCGTGTATTGGCTCGAGGCGATCCATCCGTTCGAGACTACCGACAACACCTATCTCAAGGCGCACATCAGCCTGATCAGTCCCAAAGAGACGGGCTACGTCAAGGAAGTCTTGTTCCAGGACAACCAGAAGGTGATGCCGGGCGATCTTCTCGTCGTGATCGACGACCACGACTTCCGCGCCAGGGTTGCCCAGGCGGAAGCCCAAGTCATGGTGGAAACGGCTCGCATCCAGACCCTGGAAACCGACATGCGCGCACAGAGCGCCAAGATCCGTCAGGAAGAAGCCAACATCGCCGCCGCTGAAGCCGACCTGGAACGGACCGGAAAGGACTTGAAGCGATTCGGCCATTTGGCGGCGGACGGCGCGGTGTCGGCCCAAACCCGCGATGTTGCCGAAGCCGCCTATAAGCAGGCCGCCGCGCAACGGGAGAAATACCGTTCGTCACGGCTGGAAGCGGAAAGCCAGTTGGCCTCCCTGGACGCCCAGATCGGTGAAACCCGGGCCAGATTGCAGGCGGCTCAAGCCGCGCTGGACCTGGCCCGTATCGATCTTGCCAACACCCATATTACGGCGCCTTTCGCCGGAATCATCGGCAATCGCAGCGTGCAGGTCGGCCAGCTCGTGAAGCCCGGCACCGTACTCGGCTATCTGGTTCCGGTCGACGGGCTCTTCGTGGAAGCCAACTTCAAGGAAACCCAAATCGGACACATGCAACCGGGGCAACCGGTGGACATCCAAGTCGATGCCTACCCCGACATTCGGTTCGAAGGGACGGTGGATAGTTTCGCGCCGGCTTCCGGGTCGGAATTCAGCCTGCTGCCGTCGGAAAACGCCACCGGCAACTTCACCAAGATCGTTAGGCGCATACCGGTAAAAATTCTGTTCCGGCCCGGCACCGACCTGAGCCGACTGCGGCCGGGCCTTTCCACCGTGGTCAAGGTCAAAGTGCGCTAGCGCTTGCCCCGTCAGGCACGGCCGGAATTTACCGCACCGGCGTCTTGAGTTCGAGCGCAGGGCTCCAGCCCGGATTGCCCCCCGCGCCCGAGTATGCGCCGCGGAACCGGCCATCCCTTTTCAGCCCGTTAAAGTCACGGTCGAAGTCCGGAAACTCGGAAAACCGGTTCAGATCGAATCGTTCCCGCTGCAAGCGGCCCGGTTTGGGAAAAAGGCCCAGGCGAACTACGGTCTCGAAGGGGCTCTGCAAGTGGTCCCGCGCAGCCGAATAAGCGGCCGTGAGGTTCTCGGCCTGTATGCCGCCCCGTATCGGAGTTTCCGCAAAAACCGCATTCCCGACGATCTGTTGATCCGATTCGCGGGCGCCTTCTTTACGCACGACGCTAATCCCGGTTCCGGGATGCAGGACCGTATTGAAAAAAACTCTCACCTTTCGCGGAATATCGTTGTGCGGTTGAATGGCAATGGCTGGAAATTCGTTTCCGTGAGAGTTGTAGAACAGATTGGAATATAAAGCGATTCGCCCTTCGCCCTGGAACAGGGCCTCGTTCGGGTTTTCATAGAAGAAGTTTCCGTAAATCAGATATATGTCGTCCTTGCCCGGCCCCTGCAAGGGCCAATGGCCGACCAGGACATTGGGACGCGCGTCCGGTCCGGTCGAGCCGCCTGCCGCCTTGCTGAACACATTGTGGCGAATGACGGAGGCTCTCGGCTCCAGCGGCATTCCGGGAAGCCTGGGCCTCGGGTTCTGATGCTTGATCTGCAGGTTGTAGCCGATCGTGTTCATGATGAGATTGTTTTCGATCAGGCCGCCCCAAAAAGGATGATTCCCATCCGAATTTCCGAAGTACATGCCGGTCCCGGCACCGATCACGATATTGCGGCGAACCTGCCAGTCCCAAGCCTGGCATTTCGATGAGATCGCGACCAACTGCTGATGTCGCCCGAGATTGTGGATGAGCAAATCTTCCAGGACGATGTGATGGGCGAAATTTCCCGAAGCCTGAACGCCGTTGACCATCACTCCCCTTCCGTCGATTTCCAGATTGCGAAGCGTGATATAGCTGGAGTCGTGTAGCACGACGGTGTCTTGGCCGGGCCTCGCCAGAAATATCGGGCGCCCTCCGATCCCTGCCAACGTGATCGGCTTTCCGGGTCTCCCGTTGCGCCCATCGATGAAAATTCCCTGCCGATAAACGCCCGGGCTGAAAAGCAAAATATCTCCGGGTTTTAGGCGGGAAATCTGCCGCTTATAGTTATCCGGATCGGCGCGCATCTCCTCCGCAGAAGGAGCGGCGCTCGAAAATGCCAAAATTGCAACGGCAAAAAGTAGGAAAACTGATCGAAACATGGACTGCTCGGTGTGACACGGACTTCATGTTGTGCTTTGAAAGCGCTCCTACCCGCGGAGTGCGGACGGCGTGCCTATCCGTCACTGTCCCGCGCCGCCGAGCCTGAAAACGTGCGTGCTGCCGCCGGGGAAGTCGTGTACTTCATCCTTGAATGCCAGGCGGATCGGCGCGATACCGGGCTCGCGTCCGTGCACGGTTAGAGCGTCGCGGGTCAGATGCAAATCGAGCGTGTGGCCTCGATAGCGGATGCGCAGGTCGAGGCGCGCCAATTGGTCGGGCAATTGCTGAGGACATCGCCCCCGAACACGCGGCCGGCGATATCGGTCCGCAGCCGGTTATAACCGGCAAAAGGGTGATGATGGGGCCGGCAGTGCTCATCTCGGCACTCGAATGCCGATCTCAGTGTTCTGCGGACTCGTCGGCCTTCGTTCGGTGCACGGTGCCGTCGGGATGCTCGGGCGGGCTGTAGCGCGTGTACAGCCCGAGCGGCTGGTCGGATGAGGTATTGATCACGTTCTGTTCGACGCCCGCCGGAATCACCACCGCCACGCCATCGCTCAACGGGTGCTCCTCGCCGTTTAGCACGGCCACGCCGGGTCCCGATTCGATGCGCATGAACTGGTCGTGCCCCGCGTGCGTCTCGAGCCCGATTTCCTCGCCCGGCTGGAGCGTCATCAGCACCAGTTGCGTATTCGACCGGTGTAGAGCACGCGCCGGTAGCCCTGGTTTGCGAGCGTATCCTGCTCGATATTGGTTACGTATCCGATCATCAGATTCCTCCACGAATGTTTGCAACGAGACGACGCTTCAATGAGAGGTCAGGCCACACCGCGGCCGAATGATTGAGCGGCGCGGTCCGAATTGGCGCTGGGCCGATCGGGTCAGCGAAGCGTACCCTTTTGCGGCGGTCTGCCGATTTGCGTGGTTCGCTGCGACCTTATCGCTTCGGCACGATCTTCCACAGTTCGCCGTTGCTCTCGTCGGTGACGACATACAATTCCCCGGCCGGACCCTGCCGTACGTCGCGCACGCGCTGGCGCCGGTCGGCCAGGAGATGCTCTTCGCCTTTCACCCGGTCGTTCACGAGGACGACGCGCACCAGCCGCTCGTCCTTGAGGTTGCCGGTAAAAAGACTGCCGCGCCACGCCGGAAAGGCATCGCCCGTGTAGAACTGCGCGCCGGACGGCGCGATCACCGGGTCCCAGTAATAGACGGGTTGCTCGAAACCGGGACGGGCCGTCACCGCGCCGGGGATCGGCTCGCCCGAGTATTCCTCGCCGTAGGCTACCAGCGGCCAGCCGTAGTTCTTGCCCTTGACGATCAGGTTCAGCTCGTCGCCGCCCTTAGCGCCGTGCTCGACCACCCAGAACCGTCCTTCCGGATCGAAGGCCGTGGCCTGGATGTTGCGATGGCCTAGCGTCCAGATCTCGGGCAGCGCGTTGGGCTGGCCGACGAAGGGATTGTCCTTCGGCGCCGAGCCGTCCGGGTTGATCCGTAGGACCTTGCCCAGATGGCTGTCGAGCTGCTGCGCGTACTTGCGCGTCTCCGCGTCCCAGCGTTCGCCGGTCGTCACGTACAGCATGCCGTCCGGACCGAAGGCGAGCCGCGAACCGTAGTGCTTGTCGCCGTCGTAGGTCGGCAGCGCCCGAAAGATCACCCGAACCTGGTCCAGGCTCCGCCGGTCGGGGGACAGCACGCCGCGGGCAACGGTGGTGCCGTTGCCGCCGCGCCGCGGTTCGGAGTAACTCCAGTAGATCGTCCGGTCGGCCGCGAAGTTCGGGCTCAGCGCGACGTCGAGCAATCCCCCCTGGCCGCGCGCGTCGACCGCCGGCACGCCGGCGATCGGCTGCCCCAGTTCGCCCTTGGCCGAGACGATCCGCATGCGGCCGGGCTTTTCCGTGACCAGCAAGTCGCCGCCGGGAAGTGGTTCCACGGCCCACGGTTTCTCCAGCCCTTTCGTGAGCACGACGACGTCGAAAGCGACATTCGATTCGATCGCGCAAGCTCGGGTCTGGCCGGGAAACGCCGGGCGCTGGTCCGGCACGTTGGGCGGGCGTGTCTCGATCGGCGGACAGGCGCCCGCCCCGCCGGACGTCTGCGCCCCGCCGCTGCCCGTCGCGGCAGCCAAAGCGATCATCGAGATGAATGCGGTGCGGAAAGTCTGCATGGATCGGCCCTCCTTTGCCGGATGATTTCATTCCTGAGACCGGCGAGACAATAAGAAGTGCGCCGTTCCACCGGTGCGTTCGCCGGTCGCTATGCGCCCCTAACCACCGGCCAGAGCCAGGCCGACCAGAACCGCGCATTCGGTGAGTTCTATCGTCGCTCCGGCGGTGTCCCCGGTAGTTCCGCCGACGCGCCGGATCATCGACAGCCGCAGCCAGCAAAACAAGGCGCCGGTTGCAAGCAAAGGCCAGGTACCGCGTACGCCGACAGTCAGCAGGACGCCGACAAGGGTCGCGGACAACACCAGTGTGCCGCCCCGGCGCGGCAGATGCCGCGCCAGCTCGGAACCGAGACCGCCGGGGCGCACATAGGGCGTGCTGAGAAACAGCAGCAGCGGCGCGGCGCGACCCAGCAGCGGCGCCAGCGCGAGGGCTGTCCAGTCGTGCCGGGCCATGACGGGTTCCAGCGCGGCAGCCTTGAGGAGAAGAACCAGCACCACCACGACCACGGCGACCGGGCCGCTGCGCGGGTCCTTCATGATCGCGAGGGTGCGCTCCCGGTCGCCGAAGCCCCCAGCCCAGGCGTCGGCGCTATCCGCGAGTCCATCCAGATGCAGGGCTCCGGTCAAGGCCACCCACACCGTCAGCACGATCGCCGCAGGCAACCAACCGCCGACCCCGGTCAAGAACTGGGCCAATACCGCGAGCGTCAGCCCCAGACCCAAGCCGACCAAGGGATAAAACAGCAGCGAACGGCCCAGCGCCGCACCATCCGGCGGCGCATCCAGACGCACCGGCAGCCGGGTCAGGAACTGAAGAGCGATCAAAAGGGGTCTGAGCTCGCTCATGGACGCACCTCCTCGCAACGCTGCCCGCTCCCGCAGAGGCTATGCAGCGAGGCGTGCGGCACGTCGATTTCGAGCAAACGGGCGAGCGGCCATCGCCGCGCATGACAGAGCATCACGCGGATCACGCCGCCATGGGTGACGAGCAGCAGACGGCGACCCAGGTTGTGCGGCGTCAGCCGGTCCCGAAGCGCATCGAGCGTCCGCTCCCGGAATGCCTCCACCGACTCCGCACCGGGCGGCGGGTGCCGGAGGGGATCGCCGAGAAAACGGGTCAGCGCAAGCGGTGCCGTGGCCATCAGCTCGGCATAGCTGCGCCCCTCCCAGTCGCCGAAATGGATCTCCCTGAGCCGTTCGTCGATTGCCAGGGGAACCCTCAGTTTTAAAGCCAAGCTTTCCGCAAACGCGGCGCAGCGCGACAAGGGCGACGTGACGATCTCATCCCAGGGTCCCGCGTTTGCCACGGCGCATTCCATCTGCCGGATACCCTCGTCGGTGAGCGGATCGTCCAGGCTGCCGCGAAACCGCGTGCCCCCCACGGTTTCGCCGTGGCGCAGAAGGTCGATGTGGACCATTCGTCTCTCTTTGGACATTGACATCTACAACAGCCGTCACCCCGGCAGGGAAGGGTGGCTTCGGTGCTCCAATCGCAAACGGTCATCCCAGGAGCGCTGGGATGACCCTTCCAATCGCAAACGGCCTGGCCGGGAGCGCCGGCCACGCCCTTCCCGAAGACACCGTTTGCGATTGGACTGCCGGGGTCCAGTGTACATGGAAGGGTGGCTCCGGCGCTCCCGGAGACACCGTTTTGCGATTGGAGGGACTGACCAAATCAAACGCCAGATCTCGCCATTCCGGATTTTGCTGCTCTATGAGCCGCAGCTTTGTGCGCCGATCCCATTTCTTGAGCTGCTTTTCCCGCAAAAAGGCCGTTTCCGTCGTCTCGTGGACTTCGTACCAAACCAGGTCATGAGTACCGTAACGTTTGGTGAATCCACCCATTGTTTCCTGACGATGTTCGAAAACGCACTTGATCAGATTGGAGGTGACACCGATATAAAGCGTGCCGTTAAGACCGCTAGCAAGCATATACACACAAGGAAGTTTCTCCATATGCTCAACCTAACACATCCTTGTGACCTAGATTCCGGCAATCCCTGCCGGAATGACGGCGTTAGGACTCGCATATGTGCCAAGCCGTGCCGGCTCAGACGCTGCGGTTAGCGTGATTCCGTCAATCTCTGTATTTATTGTCATACCTTTCCCGCAATCCCCGCCTCTTCGAAAGTCACCATACCCGAGTGCAGGGCGCAGGCCAGCCGCAGCAAGGGCAGCGCTGCGGCGGCTCCGCTGCCTTCGCCGAGGCGCATTCCCAAATCAAGCAAGGGCTTCCCGTCCAGGGCCGTCAGAATCCGTTTATGCCCCGGTTCCGCCGAAGTGTGGGCGTAGAGAAACCAGCCGGCGGCTCCCGGACACAGCCGTTCCGCCGTCAAAGCCGCCGCAGTGCAGATGAATCCGTCCACCAGCACCGGCAGACCTTGCTGCGCGCAGGCGACGAAGGCCCCGGCGAGGGCGGCGATTTCGAAACCGCCGAGCCGGCGCAAGGCCTCCAGCGGATTGCCCAGATACGGACCATGCAGAGCGAGCGCCCGGCGAATCACCTCGGCTTTGTGCCGCACGCCTTCCGTGCCCAGACCCGCACCGGGACCAGCCAGCGATTCGGCCGTCTCGCCGAGCAGGGCCGAGGCCAGCGCGGCGGCGGCGGTGGTGTTGCCTATGCCCATCTCGCCGCCGATGAAGATTTGAACCCCGCCCGAGCGGGCGCGCTCGGCGGCATCACGGCCCGCGCGGAGAGCCTGCGCCAACTGGCGTTCGGTCATGGCCGGTCCGCGCACGAAATTGGCGGTGCCCGGCCCGAGACGGAGGTCCAGCACGCCGGTTACGGGACCCGCATTCTCGACCGTGCCCATGTCGATCAACTCCAGATTCGCGCCGAGCGTGCGGGCGAGCACGCTCACCGCCGCGCCGCCCTGTGCGAACTGGCGCACCATGGCCGCCGTGACCGACTGGGGAAAGGCCGATATGCCCTCCTCCGCCACGCCGTGATCCCCGGCGAACAGGACGATGCGCACCCGGTCGGCGGAAGGCTTGGACGTTCCCTGCCAGGCGGCGAGCCGGATCGCCAGCGCTTCTAGCCGTCCCAGCGCGCCCGGCGGCTTGATGAGCGTCGACTGACGTTCCGCCGCCATGCGCGCGGCCTCCTCGTCGGGTTGAGCCACCGGTCCTTTCAGCCATGCAATGTCCCCGGTCATAGTTTTTCCCCCTTCAACACCAACGGAAGACCCGCCACGGTCAGGATCACCCGGTCGCAGACACCCGCCAATGCCTGATGCAACAGGCCGGCCTCGTCGCAATAGCGGCGGCTCAGTTCCCCCGGCGGCAGCACGCCCATATTGGTTTCGTTGCCGATCAGAATGATGTGTCCCGGAAGACCGGGCAGCACTTCGATCAAAGCGTCCCGCTCGCGTGCAAGCCTCGCCGCGTCGGTCTCGCACAAGAGCTGGGTCAGCCATAGGGTGAGACAATCGACGATCAGGCAGCGCCCTTCCGCCGCGCGGGCGCGCAAGGCTACGGCCAATTCCAGCGGCTCTTCGACCAGGTCCCAATCGGGCGGGCGCCGCCGCCGATGGTCTTCCACCCGTTGCCGCATGCCCTCGTCGCCGACTCGTGCCGTAGCGATATAGGTCACGGCCAGGCCGCTGTCCACCGCCCGCTTTTCCGCCAATCGGCTTTTCCCGGAGCGAACCCCGCCCAGAATCAATTCCTTCACGCGTATACTCCCTGCCGGTTCAGGTCCAACATCCGATCGATCGCATTCATGTCCAGGTGGGCGCCTACGGCATCCGCCAGACGGTCGATTTCCGCTTCCCGAATAGCGGCGTAATCCGGGGTTTCCGGCTCGGCCAGCCCGGCCCAGCGGAGAATGGCATCGGTCGCGGCGGTCGACTCGAACAATCCGTGCAGATAGGTCCCCATGATCTGCCCATCCGCCGAGCACGCGCCGTCGTTTCTGTCCGTCAGCCGGGCGAAAGGGCGTTCCAGCGCCGGTCCTTTCGTCACGCCGGCATGAATTTCGTAACCCGTCACCGGCGCGTTCTCCAGCGTCAATTCGCCTCGTACATTGCGGAGCTGCTTTTCCGGCTCAAGCACCGTGCTCAGGTCCAGCCAGCCGAACCCGGCACAGGAACCTGTCTCGCCTTCTAGGCCCAAAGGATCGTGAATCTCTTGTCCGAGCATTTGAAAACCGCCGCAAATGCCGAGCAGTTTACCGCCATAGCGCAGATGGCGCCGAAGATAAGCCTCCCAGCCGGTTGTGCGCAGGAACGATAGGTCGGCGCGCACGCTCTTGGAGCCGGGCAGGATCACGAGGTCCGCGGGAGGTGGCGCCTCGCTCGGATATACGAAGCGAAGGTCGACCTGCATATGCAGGCGTAGCGGATCGAAATCGGTGTGATTGCTGATCCGCGGCGTGACCGGAACGACCACCCGCAGAGCCCCGGCGCTCGCGCCTCTCTGTCCGGATTCGATCGCATCTTCCGCCTCCAGATGCAGACCGTGGAGATAAGGCAGTACGCCCAAAACCGGCTTGCCGGTCTCCCGCTCCAGCCAGTCCAGCCCCGGTTGCAGCAGAGCGATGTCGCCGCGGAAGCGGTTAATGACGAAGCCGGCCACCCGCGCCCGTTCGCTTTCCGATAGAAGCGCAAGAGTGCCGACCAAATGGGCGAACACGCCGCCCCGGTCGATGTCGGCGATCAGAATCACCGGGCAGTCCACGGCTTCCGCGAAACCCATGTTCGCGATGTCGCCTTCCCGCAGATTGATTTCTGCCGGCGAACCCGCGCCTTCCGCGACGATGGCATCGAACCGGGCCGCGAGTCTTTCGTGGGATTCCAGCACCGCGCGGCGGGCGATGCGCTTGTAGGCATGGTAGTCCTGAGCGTCCAGATTGCCGATGGCCCTGCCCTGGACGACGACCTGGGCGCCCGTGTCGGTATTGGGTTTCAGGAGCACCGGGTTCATGTCGGTGTGAGGTTCCAATCCAGCCGCCCGAGCCTGTACTGCCTGGGCGCGGCCTATCTCGCCGCCGTCCTCGGTGACGGCGCTGTTCAGCGCCATGTTCTGCGGCTTGAACGGCGCGACTCTCACGCCGCGCCGGGCCAACAAGCGGCACAAGGCGGCGACCAGCGTGCTCTTGCCGGCGTCGGACGTGGTGCCCTGAACCATCAGTGTACGAGCCGTCATAGATCCACCTCCAGGCCGGCCAGCACCGCCGCGTACACTGCCCGCGCCAGCCTGCCGCCCCACACCGAACGCGGGCCGGCGAAAGATTCCGCCGGGCCGTCCGACGGACAGAGCACGCACACCGCGTCGGTGGCCGTGCCTGTCCCCGGCACGCGCGCCTGCCACAGCGCCTGCGCCTTGGCTTCGGCCGCCGTGGCGACGGCATTGACCAGGGCGGCCTCGCTCAAGCGAACCGGCAATTGCACCACCAGGTTGATGGTGCCCGGCCGGTAATCGCCCGACGGCGCATCGGCCGCCGCCCATATCGGCTGAGCGATACCCACGGTGGCGTCGGCGGCGACCTCGCCATCGCTCGCTCGCCGATAGCCGCGCACATCGCAGGCGGTGAGCAATCCGGCACCGGAGCCGGCAAGGCCGCAGGCGGCGGCGATCTCGGCCACGTGGGCGGCGGGATCGGTCCGGCGGTAATCGGATGGCACTTGCGCGTTCAGTATCCACCCCACAACCGATAAGCCGCCGCCGGACACCGCCGAGGAAATCGCCTGTCGGTGCGAGCCGAAGCGCCAAATCAGGCAGGGCAGCGGTCGGCCGCCGTAACGGTGTTGCCCCAGCGTCGGGTGCACGGCCAGGCAAGCAGGACATTCCTGGCGGCGCGTTTCTTCGCTCATTCGGCTTATCTCGCGAGCAAGGCCATCGCCAGGCGCTCCGAGGCCGAGGCGCTCCCCGGCAGCCCCAAACGCAAGCCCGGAGGATTGGCGAACCGCCGGGTCAGAATGCCTTGCCGGGCCAACCCCTCCTGACGTCGAGCCGCTTTTATACCGGGACACCATTGAAACAAGGCGCAGCCGCCGGCGGACTTGAGGCCGCCGGCAGCCAATAGATCCGCCAGCTGGTGGGCGTTTTCGGGCAGCCGCTGCCGGGCGGCTTCCTGCCAGCGGCTATCCGCCAGCGCCTCCCGAGCCACCCAGCGCGAGGGGCCGGCCACCGTCCACGGACCGAGTAGGGCCGCCAAGCGTTCGAGCAGCTCCGGTTCCGCCAGCACGAAGCCCACCCGGATGCCGGCCAGCCCGAAGAATTTGCCCAGGGAACGCAGCACGATGAGCCCCGGGCGCGGACAGTAGGCAGCGAGACCGAATTCGGGCGTAGGGTCCATATAGGCTTCGTCAACCACCAGCCAGCCGCCGCGCGCGGCGAGCCTCTCCTGCCAGGCCAGAAGTATTTCCGGCGCGAAACGATGGCCGGTCGGATTATTTGGATTGATCGCCACCAGCACGTCCCAGGGCGTGGAACCGGGACCGCGGGCGATGGTTTCGGGCGCAACCCCGATCACCTTGTGGCCGGCGCGGCGCCAGGCATGGGCGTGTTCGGCATAACCGGGGTGGATGACGCCCACCCGCTTAGCATGGAGCAGCGCCGGCAGCGCCTGAATCGCCGCCTGGGAGCCCGCCACGGGAAAAATGCTGTCGCAGCCATAATAGGCCGAAGCGGCCCTCTCCAGTCCGTCATCGTCTTCGGGAAGGCGCACCCAAACCTCGGCCGGAACCGCGGGCACGGGCCACCCGGCGGGATTGACGCCGGTGGATAGGTCCAACCAGTCGGACAAGGGAATACCATACCGCCTAGCCGCGGCACGCAAACGACCGCCGTGTTCAAGCACCGAACAATCCTCCCGTAAAAAACAAGGCCAGCCACAGCCGTGCTCCGCGCCGGACCAGGGCCACGGCATGGGGAATGTCCGCCGCGCCGGGCGGATATCCGTATCCCAAGGCTGGCCGTGCATGCCACTCGCCACGATAACGGGCCGGTCCGCCAAGCGCGAGCCGCAAAGCCCCCGCGCCCGACGCCATCACCGGCCCGGCGTTGGGGCTGTCCCATCCACCGGCCTGCGTGCGCCAGCAATACAAAGCCTGCCGAGCATCGCCCAAGAGTGCATAGGTCAGCGCCGCCAGCCTCGCCGGAACATAATTCAGCGCATCGTCCAGCCGCGCCGCCGCCCAGCCGAAGTAAAAAAAGCGTTCGCTCTTGTAGCCCCACATGGCATCCAGGGTATTCGCCAGCCGGTACAGCACCGCGCCGGGCGCGCCGCCCAGCGCGAACCAGAACAGCGCGCCGAACACCGCGTCGTTGCCATTCTCCAGCACAGATTCGACGGCGGCCCGCGCGACATCGCCGGATTTCATGTCGCCGGTGTCGCGGCTCACCATATACCCCACCCTCCGCCGCGCCTCGAACAAATCGCCGGCCGCGAGCGCATCCCGCACAGCCCCCGCGTGTTCGCCTAGACTCTTGAGGCCCAATGCGACGTACAGCGCCAAAACGCCGAACGCGGCGCCGAATATGGGAATCGATTCCAGCCAGGCTGCAAACACTGTGAACGGAGCCGTCAGCAGCAAAACCGCAATAACGCCCAAAAATCGTGCACGGATTCCCTGCCGTCCGAGCGAGGAATTCCACCGGGCTTCCAGCGCTTCCGCCAGCCGCCCGAAACCCACCAGGGGGTGAAAACGGCGGGGTTCGCCCAAGAGCCCATCCAGCAGCACGGCGGCCACGGCCAGGATCGCGGTCATGCCCGATTCTCCGCCCAGCGCCGGACGATGCCGGCCAGTTGGTCCAGCCCGTCGGTCAATGCCGCGGGACCGGGCTGAAGGATATCGCTGGATTTGATTTCGTGGAGTTCCCCGTCGCGCATTGCGGGAATTGTCTCCCAGCCGGCGCGTGCAGCGACTTGCTCCGGCCGGAACTTCTTCCCGCACCAGGAGCCGACGATGATGTCCGGCGCGCGCCGGACCACCTCCTGCGGATCTTGGATGATGCGGCTGCCGGCGAGCGGCTGGGCGGCGAGTTCGGCGAAGACATTCTCTCCGCCGGCCAGCGCGATGAGTTCGGACACCCACAGAATGCCGGAGATCAGAGGCTGATCCCATTCCTCGAAATAGACTCTGGGGCGGACCGGCAGCGACTCGGCGCCACGACGTACGGTATCCATGTGCGCGCTAAGGCTATCGATCAAGGCCCGCGCCTTGTCCTCAACCCCCACCAGTGCGCCCAGCGTGCCGATCATGGCGAGAATCCCGTCCACCGAACGGTGGTTGAACACGTGCACCGTTACGCCCGCCTTGATCAGGTCGCGGGCGATATCCGCCTGCAGATTGGAAAAGCCCAGCACCAAATCGGGCTGCAAACCCAAGATCTTGTCGATTTTGGCGCTGGTGAAGGCGGAAACCTTGGGCTTTTCCTTGCGCGCTCGCGGCGGCCGCACGGTAAATCCGGAAATGCCGACGATGCGGTGTTCCTCGCCCAATAAATAGAGCGTCTCCGTGGTTTCCTCGGTCAGGCAGACAATGCGTTCCGGCAGCAGTTTCGGATTCATGACGCAAAAAGAGCCGCCACGGCGGCGGGATTCGATGGAAAGTAAAGATGCAAAAAGGAAGCCATCAAGCGCCTGTCCCGGTAAACGGCTTCGGGCTGGCCGTGGCCCTTCGCGGCAAAGGTGTTGGCGAAGGGCGCGAGATCCACCTCCGCCCGGGCATGATGAAAGGTATGACCGCGCAGGCTACCTTCAGGCAGCTCCAGCCCGTGCAGCCCCAGATTGGCCAGCCGCGTCTGCATGACGGAGCGGCCGGGCAGCAGCCCTGCCATCTCGGCCTGATACCCTTGGGAATCGGCAAGCGTTTCCAGGAGATACAAAAGGCCCCCGCATTCGGCGAGGATGGGCTTGCCCGCCGAATGGTGGCTGCGCAGCGCTTCCTTCATGGCCCGGTTGGCGGCCAGCCGGTCGAGGTGCAGTTCCGGGTAGCCGCCCGGCAGCCAGACGGCATCGGCTTCGGGCAAAGCGCTATCCGCCAGCGGCGAAAAGAACGCCAGGTTCGCGCCCAGGGCGCGCAAGGTATCGAGATTGGCCGGATATAGAAAGCAGAAGGCGGCATCGCGCGCCACCGCGATCGTTACGCCTGCCAGCGGGCCGATTGGAACTTCGGATTCGATCGACGAGAACTCCGCCGGCGGCGGCAATTCGGCCAGCGGCGTACCTTCCAGCGCATCGGCCACGGCGTCGATACGGGCTTCGAGGTCGGCGATTTCTTCCGCGCAATGGAGGCCCAGATGGCGCTCCGGCAACGCGAAATCCGCCTCGCGCGGCAAGGCCCCGCGCCAGACGGCAGGATCGGGCAAGGCGGCGCGCAACAGTTCCGCGTGCCCCGCGCTGCCGACCCGGTTGGCCAGCACGCCCGAAAACGGCAATCCTTCGCGAAAGGTAGAAAGGCCGTGAGCGATGGCGGCGAAGGTCTGGGCCATCGCGGAAGCGTCGATCACCGCCAGGACGGGAATGCCGAACAAAACCGCGAGATCGGCGCTGGAGGATGTGCCGTCGTAAAGCCCCATGACGCCTTCGACCAGGATCAGATCGGCGTCGCCGGCCGCTTTGTGCAATAGGCGCCGGCAATGAGATTCGCCGCACATCCATAGGTCGAGGTTATAAACCGGCGCGCCGCTCGCCTTCTCCAACACCATCGGGTCGAGGAAGTCGGGCCCGGTCTTGAACACCCGTACCCTTCGGCCCTGGCGGGCGTACAGCCGGGCGAGACCCGCCGTGACGGTGGTCTTGCCCTGGCCCGAGGCGGGCGCGGAGATCAAGAGAGCGGGACAGCGGCTCATGGCTTAGAGGGTGTGTGAGAAGCTACTGCGCGACCCGATGGCGGCGTCGCGCGGTGCTCGAAGTCCTCATGTACCACTCGTACACTCCGGTTTCTGCGCTCCGGGCTCCTTGCCCTCGGGCCGCTCGCTACGCTTCTCACACACCCTCTTAGGCAGCTTCGCGGGTCGGCCCCAGCCGTTCTCGAAAACGGTCTCTTCCGCCGGGCGGCGCGTGTCCCAGCCTACCGTTTCCAGCAAGGGTTCCGGATAGAAGGCGTCCACATGCCCCAGGCAGAGCACCGCCACCGGCCGGGCGCCCTCCGGCAGATTCAGCAATTGGGCCAATTCGTCCGGTTCGAACAGCGAGACCCAGCCCATCCCCAGCCCTTCCGCGCGAGCGGCGAGCCACAGGTTCTGAATGGCGCAGGCGACCGAACACAAATCCATCTCCGGCAGCGTGCGCCGGCCCAGAATATAACGTTCGCGTCCCTCGGTCAGCGCTGCGACCAGCAGTTCGCCGCACTCCAGGATGCCTTCGAGCTTCAGGCGCCGCACCTCTTCCGCCCGCTCGCCGCAGGCCGCGGCGGTCTCTTCGCATTCCGCCCTTACCAAAGCATGGATGGCGCGGCGAAGCGACGGATCGGTGATGCGTATGAATCGCCAGGGCTGCATGTAACCCACGGAGGGAGCGAAGCGAGCGGCTTCGAGCAGCCGCTGCAATACCGCCGGATCGATCGCGCCGGGGCGGAAATGGCGGGTGTCGCGCCGTTCCCGGATGACCCGGTAAACCGCGACACGGTCGTCGTCCGGGTAGCGATGTTCCGTCATTGGTATTCCGTCATTAGAGATCGATGCCGGCTTGCGCCCGCACGCCGGCCCCATAGGCATGCTTGACATCGCGCATCTCGGTCACGGTGTCCGCGGCGTCGATCAGCCCTTGCGGCGCGCCGCGCCCGGTAACCACCACGTGCTGCATGGGCGGGCGCGCAGCAAGATCCATCAGCACCCTCTCGATGTCCAGATAACCGTATTTCAGGGGATAGGTGAGTTCATCCAGAACCACGAGTCCATAACCCGGATCGGTGAGCATGGCGCGGGCTGTTTCCCAGCCCTCGCGGGCGACGGCGGTATCCCGTTCGAGGTCCTGCGTCTCCCAGGTAAAACCCTCGCCCAGCACCCGCCATTCCACGTCCGGTTGCCGCCGGAAGAAGGCCTCTTCCCCGGTATCCGAACGGCCCTTGATGAACTGGCACACGCCCACCTTCATGCCGTGCCCCAGAGCGCGGGCGACCATGCCGAACGCGGAAGAGGACTTGCCCTTGCCGTTGCCGGTGAGGACCAACAGCAGGCCCTTGTCCAGCGTGGCTAGTGCGATGGCGCTGTCGACGACCGCCTTCTTGCGCGCCATCCGCCGGCGGTGGCGTTCCTCTCGCGACGAATCCGACATGGGGGACCTGCGTCAGTGCGCCTGACGTCCGTCGTCTTCAGCGGACCGCCCAGGTCTGGCCAAGCCGAAGGCCAGATGGACCAGGATTGCCGCCGTGATGTACAGCGCAATGCCTTCCAGCGCATGCGGGAAGTATCGGGCCAGCCGTGCGCCGAATTCGGCGAAGCTGGTTTCCTCAAAACGCCCGGAGAAGAAGTAAAAACCGCCGCTGGTCAGGAGTTCGCAGATTGCGGCACCGGTCACCAGGGCCAAGGCCAGCAACGGCAGGGTGGAGAACCGGAACTGGTAACGGCGCGCGTACCAGCGGCCCGCCAGCCACAATGCGGCGTAGGCCGGCAAAAGGAATCCGTAGGCCGGGCTGACGCAGAAATCGCTGACGCCCAACCAAGTAATGGCCACGTAATCGCTGACCACAGCCAGCCCGAGCAAGGCCGGGAAAGCCCAGACCGAGCGCAGATAGAAACCGGCGAGGAAGAAGACCGCCCACGACGCGTCGGGCAAATGAGTGATGCTCGCGAAATGGTGGCTGCGGGTAGCGGCCATGAGTACGGCCAGCCCCAGGGCGATAGACCAAACGTTCTTCGATGTCGTGTCATGCATGTCGGATCTCCATGGTTGTAGTTAGTTGTGCCGGGCGCTCATCCCCGACGAGGATGTCGTAAAAGTCGCTCCCGGAATGTAGGGCGGGTTAGCCCTTCGACAGGCTCAGGACAGGCCCTTCGACTTAGCTCAGGACAGGCTCCCTCGCGTAACCCGCCGATCCCGGAAAATGGCGGATTAAGGCAGGGTACCGCCTAATCCGCCCTACAAAGCTGAAATTACAGGGCATCCGGCGCGTAGCGCACGGTCAGGAAGAAATTCAAGTCGTCCTGATAGAAAAAACGGGCAGTCTGATACTGCTTGTTCAACAGATTAGCCACCCGCCCCTCCAGAGACAAGCCCCGATACAGATCCACGCTGGCGCGCAGATCGACCGTCACGTAACCGGCCAGCCGCTGGGTGTTGGCCACATCGTCGAAACGGCGGCCCTCGCCGTAAACGGTCGTTCCGACCCGAACCGGACCGACCGAGCGGTCCAGGTCGAACCGGAACATGGTCTGCGCGCGGCGCGGCAGCCGATTGCCATTATTGGCTCCTTCGGACAGATTTTCGGGATCGATCAGGCTCAAATTGGCCGCGATGTCGAAGCCCCACAGCCGAGTCGAGGCCTGGGCTTCAAGGCCGAGTATGCGCGCCCGGTCCAGGTTTTCGGCGAAGCAGCTTACCTGGCCGCACACGGTGGCGATCATGTCGTCGATCTCCGTGTGATAGCCGTTGAGCGCCCAGGCCACGTCCCAGTGCTGTCCGCTGATTCCGACTTCCCAGCTCTCCGAGGTTTCCGGCTCGAGCATCGGATTGCCGAAACCGGGGAAATAAAGTTCGTTGAAGGTGGGCGCCTTGAAGGCCTTGCCCCAGGACGCGCTCAGGCGAATGCCGTTGTCGAAGCCATAGCCCAAGGCCACATTGCCGGTGGGATAGACGCCGAACTGTTCGTTATCGTCGACGCGCGTACCCAATACCGCGTCGAATCCGCCCAAGGTCAGCTGGTACTGGGCAAAACCGGCCTTGTCGTCGCGCGAATCCACGGCATAGTCGGTCGTGCTGTCGACCTGATCGTTGTAGTAGTCCAGCCCCAGGGTAAAAAGGTGCCCCTCGGCCAACGCGAAATCGTTCTGCCAGGTGACGTTGACCCGCTGAGTGTCGAAAGTGCTGCTGAACCGCCGATCCCTGAAGTTGTCCGACTCGTCCAGGGTGCGGCCTGCCCTGAGGCTCGTGGTCCAGAATTCAAACGGCGAATATTTCAGGCGGCCGCCCACCATTTGCTGCACGAAGGTCGAGCGGTTCTGCAAATTGCCGTCGAACTCGTTCTCGCCTTCCGCGTGCAACAGATTGCCCTCGATTTCCAGGCCGTTGTCGAAGCGGTAGCCGGCGCGAGCGCTGCCCGAGGTATTGCGATAGCCGTCGTCATCGGGTTGATGGGTGAAGCAGCCCCCGCCGCCCAAGCTGAAAGGCCGCCCGGCGCATGCGTTGAAGCCGCGCGTTTCCAAACGCGAACCGTTCAGGCTGTACCACGCCCGGTCGTTGCCCCCGGATACGCCGCCGGTAGCCTTGTACATCGAATGGCTGCCCGCGCCGAAACTCAGGTAAGGCTTGAAACCCTCGCCGCCCTTGCGGGTGAAGATCTGGATCACCCCGCCGATCGCCTCCGAACCGTACAGGCTGGAGCGCGGCCCACGGACGATCTCGATGCGTTCGATCTGGTCGATGGGGATGTCCTGGAAGGCCGTGATTCCGGTAGTGGCCGATCCGGCGCGGACGCCGTCTATCAGTACCAGCACATGACCGGATTCGGTTCCGCGCAGGAACACCGAAGTGGACTTTCCCAGACCGCCGTTGTTGGCGATCGACAGGCCGGGCACGCCACGCAGGACCTCCTGCACGGACTGCGCCTGCCGGCGCTCGATTTCGTCGCGGTCGATGACGGTGACCGAGGCCAGCGATTCCTCGACGCTCCGCTCCGTTCGAGTGGCGGTAACGGTAACGGTTTCGAGCCGGGAAAGATAGGCATCGTCGGCACGGACCGACGGCAGACAAAAAAACAGCAATGCCGCCTCTAGGCAGCGGTTTTCGATTTTCATGTTCGATGACTTCCCCCGAGCACACCCGCGCGGGATAGGATTGCGCAAAGCACACGGAGGAAGCCGCGGACGCATTAGTCCGGGAGGCCGATCAAACGACCGGAGGCTTGCCCTGCGGGGTGAAATACAAGGATGTATTTCTACAGGATTTACCGGAAGCGCTTAGAGTTCCCCCTCCCGTCTGGAGAAGGAGCTGAATGCATAAGTCCTGTCCTAGGTAAAGGCCATCCAGGCGTCGCCCTCCGCGATGCCGACCTGGCTTCAGGCCGGTCTCCGGGCTCGCGAGCGGGGGTCCTCCCCGGAACAGCGC
The DNA here is from genome assembly GCF_017832375.1 of Methylocaldum sp. RMAD-M. Lineage (NCBI taxonomy): Bacteria > Pseudomonadati > Pseudomonadota > Gammaproteobacteria > Methylococcales > Methylococcaceae > Methylocaldum > Methylocaldum sp. RMAD-M. The sequence goes on from NZ_JAFIBZ010000021.1 coordinate 64,973, forward strand.
CTTCCCGCGCTCTAAAAGCGCAGTGGCATTGTGCTGTTCCTCAACTCGCTTACCGTTGCGGGGGCAGCGCCGGCCTTGTTCCTCATGAGTCAGGAACGCACCGGCTTCCCGTTTAATCCCGGCCGTAGAGCTCGCCGGGACACCTGAAGCGGTCGGCAGGTTAATCGATGGACGGGAAGGCGTCAATAAAAAGTGAATGGCATAACAATCGGCACACGGCAGGGTGTCGCAAAAGTAAGCCGGGACAACTAAGGAATCCCGGAAATCCATCTGGTGTGCTGGTTCCCAAACTCCCGTTTGGGAACCCGTCTTGAGAAGCTCCTGCTTCTCAGCGCGCGTCCGGTTTCGGGAAGCCAGAGCTTCCCGATATAGCTCCCAAGCGGGAGCATGGGAGCTGACGAAATATAATGAGCCGCACCGTGGACGCCCTACCCCTTGTCGCACCCGATCGGTACTACCCATGACCCTTTCGGCTTCGTGGTCCGTGCGTCGCCGGCAACCGGCAATTTCTCTCGGGTCAGGCGTTCGACATCGGCAACGGTCACGAGATAGCGGTCGAGTTCCTTTTCGACCGCATCCTTCGTGTTCGGCACGATCCACGCGATAGCCCGGCCGTCCCCGCGCACGATCACCTTCCAAAAAGCGTCCGGCGTTTTCACGCCGTGAGATTTCACGAAATAGTCGTCGGCGGGATTGTGTCCCCAGATCACCCCGCCGATCACCAATAGCTCGTCGATATCCCGATAGCACTCGACGATTTCCTCGGTGAGCTTCCATGCACCGCGATTCATCTGGGAAGTCTGCGGCAGGATATTGGTCATGAAGTTGCTCTGCCGGATCGCCACCGCCGAAGCATCGAGATGGTTGGCCGGAACCTGGTGCCCGCGGTCGTAGCCGTGGCCGTAACCCTTCGCGCTGGTTTGCTGGCATTCCTTCGGCACGTAGGGATCAATCTTGAAGTGGTCGGCGCGAGGCTCGCTGCCGTCGTCGCGCTGGGCGTTGTAGCGGAATTTCACCGCGCCGCGCCTCTCGCAGTCGATCCATACCGTGAAGCCTTCGTAGTCGAGGCGGAGCAGGTTTCCTTCGCGGTGAATCTCGGTCGGCGGGACGGCCGTCTTATCGGCGCGCAACGCCGGGTACGCAGGGACGCCGCCACGGGGAACACCGGTACAAGCGGCAAGCACCGCGGAGAAGATCAGGGGCAGTAAAGCAAGACGTCTCATGGCTCGGAACAAAAAAGCGCGGAGTCTATCAAAACCGCGTGGAACGATCGAACCTTCTTGGAAAGGGCCGTTAAGGAAGCTCCGAACAAGCGGATTCCGTTCATGCCCCTTCGACTCGGCTCAGGACAGGCCTGTCGAAGGACTTAATCAGAGCTTCTTTAACGGCTTAGACACGCCCTACCGGGCATTGACAGCCGCGGCGAAAATTGTGATCTTTTCAAGGAACCGATCGACCGGCGGGCGGTTAGCTCAGCGGGAGAGCACTGCCTTCACACGGCAGGGGTCGCAGGTTCGAACCCTGCACCGCCCACCATAGATTCAATAACTTAGATCAGATTCCCGGTACTCGGCAGGGGTGAGCACTCAAAAAGTACTCAAATCCACTTCTAAAGACCCCTGCTTCCCAGGCTCCAAAAATGCCACGGTGACGACCATTTGATTTCGCCACGGCAACAAAAAACCCGGCCGCTTTCGCGAACCGGGTTGTCGCTCGAAGGTTTCCCGTTCAGGATCGGCAAGCGGCAAGCTCCCGCTCAGAATCCCGGAGTTCCTTAATCAGTTCGCCGGCCTTTTGGACTCGCTGCGCGATGTCGCGGATTACGTAATAAAGTCCGCTAATCGCTGGCGCGTACTCGATTAAAGCGGGGTTACCCCAGGCGCCGATGATTCGATCAATCGTCGGCGGGTTTTGGCGTATCACGCAAAAGCTCTTTTATGCTCTCCAGGAAATCAGCGGATTCCAACAACCTGTTTCGCGCCACTCCAACGATTTCCGCTAGCCCGTGCCCCTTTCAACGTCTGGCAAATCCATGGTTCGCTCAGCCTCAGCGTGTGCAACATAATCGTCTATTGCAGCACCGACAACGGCCAGCATGGTACTTGTCATGACCAGCGTGTGCGCCACGGCTTGGCATTCGGATTTGAGCGATGCTTTCATGAGTTCCCCCTTCAATCTGATCCCACCGGTTCGAATATCAGCTTTTCGGCCCGCTCGATCCGGGAATCGACTTCATCGAGCAGCTTGTTTGCTCCGAAAACCGTTGTCTGCGTCCAGCCGTCGGACGCTGCAACTGCCGATCGCAACAAATCGAGCATGGCCCGCGCCTCTTCCAGCGCATCAGCCGTGCTTGCGGGGTCGTGGGTGGTGTGGGATTCGTTTGACATGGTGAATTGCTCCAGTTGAACGAGCGCCACCAGAATGAGGGTGGCACGGCCTCAACTACAGCACACAGACTGCTCGGCTTATTCGTCCGGTTTCCCGGCTTATCTCACCGTATCGACCGCACCATAAATCGGTGCTCGCCTTTCGCAAGGCGCAAAAAAACCGCAAGGCTTACGGGTTCGGGGTCCGCTTTCTGTTTAGTAGTGCGTCCAGCAGACGCCGGGCGGGTCGGGGGAGTCAAGGTCCGCTGAAAAGACCTTTGAAATCAACAAACGTCGGTAAGATCGGCGGTCGCATCGAGCATCCACCCGAGCTGCGCCGCGAAAAGCGCGCGCCACGCTTTGCGGTCCACTCCTACGAGCATGCGCGGGCGATGATGACTCAGGACATGTAGGACCTATACGACGTATAGGTCCTAGTTCACTGTTCCGTCAAGAAGTTGATGGTCAGCTCGGACCGCTGGTTAATCCGACTTCCAGGTGATCTGCGTGATGGCGTTCATGTCCTCGAATTTGTCGTCGTGGCACGACGGGGTCGAACTCGTCAGCGACAACGTGTGCGTGTCCTGCGACGTGACGAAGCTCATGTGGAGACTCCCTGACCCCATTCCCTTTGGCCCCTGGCCGAAGACATAAATGGCCGACTTGCGGGCGATCCCGTCGAAGTACTGGTAAACGATCGACATGACACACGCCCCGTTGTTGCCAACGATGATCTGGGAAAGGTCGGTGGTGCCGTTGATCGACACCTGTGAGCCGTTGGGGTCGCCCAACGGCAGATTGCCGTAGGCCGTGCCCGACGTTTTCCCCGCGTCACTTGTGGTGAACTCGTACACCTGCGTGTTGATGGAACCACATCCTGTCGGATTGGTGTTGCTGCTCATGGTCATTCTCCTTTTCTTTTTCATAGATCCCGCCCGTCACCTTAGCCGGGCTACCGCTTGCAATTTATCACCCAACGGAGGGAGCGGTCCTTTCAGCCTAGGCCAGAATCGGTGGAATGCAAGGTTCGGCACGGTTGAATGATTCCGTGACAGAATCAAATGGTCGGGATAGACTGATTCCGTCACGAAATCACAAGGTACGAACATGACACGCGGAGGGAAGCGGTCCGGCGCCGGCCGGAAACGGAAATGGAACTGCGAGACGGTCACCATGCGGGTGCCGGCGCATTTGGTCGGCGAGATTCAGGCATTCATCGAGCAGCGCATGGGTGAAGCTCACAAGGGGCCCGACAACCCGCCCGCACCCGAACCGCTGGAACTGTGGCAGGGCGATAAACGATGTCAGGCGGCCACGTCCGGCGGCAGATGACGAATGAATTTCTCGAACAGCGCATCCCAATCGGTGGGCGGCGGCTCGACGTTTTGCAACGACCGCGCGGCCTCCAGGCGCGCCAAGCGCTGTCTTAGGTTCATCGATGAATTCCTCCCGTCATGCCCGCCCCAACGCCAGGTCCAATTCGGGCGGCGAGAGATTGAGCTTTTCGCGCATTGTCTTATCGCTGTCGCCGGCTGCACTCAGGGCAGTCACTTTTTCAACGAGTTCGCAATGCGCTTTCTCTTCCGGAAGATCGATCACACGATTTGCAGCAAACCCCACGGCCTGAGCAAGCGGGGTCAGTTCGTCGGTCAACTGCTTCAGCACCCGAGGCATGGCATCTATGATCGCCGCCAGTTCAAGCCGGCGCACGACAAGGCTTTGCAGGTCGATTTCGTCACCGGCCTTGATCGCCGCATAGACGGCGCCTTCAACTTGCGTCAAGGTCGGCTTGGCACGCATCGAGGAACGAAACCGCTCGTTTGAGAATGGCGTCGTGTTCCTGACGCGCCTTCATTGCTTCTTCGTGCCTGGCTTCGGCTTCGGCGATACGCTCATCAAATTTGTGGTCGGTGATTTTTAAACCTCGTTTTGGTCATAAGCCTCTGTACAGGCGCTTGAGAATCTCAAGGGCCCGAGTCAGATACCTAAGTGATGAATCGGGATTTGGATTGATCGTATTGGCTTAACCATGACACGCATGACGACGGGCGGTGGAAGGTTGCGAGTGGTTATGCCGTGGATAACTGATGGCCGGTACATGCCGGCCACTGCGCTGACTTTTGGAGACCAGACATTGGCCAGCTCATGCCGCTTGGTGAGCGGCTTGTAAACACCGATAGCACCTAACAGGATGGTGAAAAACTCCCCGATCTTTCCCCTTACCCCTCCCCGGAAGGCTTTTTTCGGGCGGGAAATCGGGTTTTCCGCCGGTCTGTCCGGCCTTTCTGCCCCCGAGCCAGGGCTTTTCCGCCCCCTTCGTCCGCTTCTGGGCAGACTTCGGGCGCCCCCCGCCTCAGGCAGGCGCTGCCCGCGCCTCGGATCTAAAGCTCCCTATTGCGCGGCCTATCGATATGTTCCATCGGTGCCAATTCAATTCGATCGGCAGTGACGTGGCAATGCGGCGCGCCATTGGCAATGTTGTAACTGTTGCGGTGATGGAAGGGGCGAAAGCTGTCTGCGCGCTCCGACACATCGGGCATGACTTTCTCGATTTTCCAGCCGAATTCGGTATCCGTGACGCCGTAATGCTCTCGGTATATCCAGGCACCGCATTCGTCCTTGCGCCATTGGGTGGCGTCGTGATCCTGCATGACGCGACCTTTCTCCCAGATGGTTTGAATGGTGTCCTCATCAAAAGTCATTTGTGGCCTCTATCAGGAAGGGGGTTTCTCTGTCATCAGGTGGTTCAGGCTAGGCGCTCCGTGCACCGCATCGGCCAGAGCCGATGCGGTAAGCCATCGGTCAGCGACAGCCAAAGCAACATCCAGCCGGAAAACATCAGGTCGATGCCCACTAAAAGGCCCAATAACCAAATGGCAGCGGCCGGCCATTGGGCAATGACCAGGAGCCCGAGCAGCATCGAGAGGACTCCTCCGGCGAGCGGCAAACCCCAATGTTCCAAGGGGCGCAGCCGGAGCGCTTGGGCGATACGAAAAGCGCCGTTGGCCAGAAAGAGTATCGCGATCAGGAATGTGATCGACGGGATGCCGCTCATGGGGAACAAGATCAGTAACTGGCCGACCGCAAGGGTGAGCAGACCACTTAAGAGTGACGGCCAAAAGCCGACCCGGTGTCGCAGGCGAAAGGCATGGAGGCCCTGCCCGATGCCGGAGAAGACCAGAATCCAGGCGATCGTCAGTTCCGTCGCCAGAGTGGCGACGAACGGAAAGAAGATCGCAGCCACGCCTAGAAGGATCAACCGATGCCAAGTACGAGAACCCCCCTTCCAATGTTCCCGCACACCATCCATTCCCGCGCGCGAAGCAGTCGAAGAGGACCGTAAGGATGAGAGGCGCATAAGATATGTCCTTATATCGAAATATCGAAGCCCATTTATGGACAATGACGATCTGGAATCGTTTTTGTTCAAATTGTGTCTATTCCCGGTTGCTACGAGCTCCGTGGAGCTGGCTGGCTCGCCTCACCGGCGTCCACATGCAGCGGTGGGGACGAAAGGACAGGCGGCTTGGGAAGCCCAGCGGCATTTTGGTGTTATGAGCGCCAAGTTGACTATCCGACTAGGCTTGAAATCACGGCACTGAGAAGAAAGAGAACAAGCCCGCAGAGGATAGAGTCCAAACGCTTATCTAAGGCTCCGGCGGGCAGTGGCTCAACGCCGGGCGGTCCGGCTGACGGGCTATCTACGAGATCAAAGGAGGCGTATCGAAATGACGGAGATTCCAAACTGGTGGATGAAGGGTGATTGGTTCGACGCCTGTAGCTGCAACGTTCCCTGTCCTTGTACCTTCGCCCAGGCGCCGACGGGTAACCACTGCGAAGGCATCATGGCTTACCACATCCGTGAAGGTGCCTTCGGAAGCGTCCGGCTCGACGACCTCGCTTACTGGCGGGCCGAGATTCCCGTGCGGGTGAAGGCATTTGCCGAGGCGCTCTCGGGTCCGACCACGCCCGCTGGCGCTAGGGTGCAGCTCCACAATGCGCCCGGGTCGGAGGTGGGCCCCGGCCAGATCGCCACCTGGGCGCGGGCCTCGGATAACGAAGTGGACGCCTTCGGCTTTAGATGGAACTGGGCCGGCCAGTCGAGCAAGCATATTCCCTTCGACTGGACCGGCCCTGTCTAGCTCCCTCTTCCGGTCCCCTCGGACTCCTCCGCACCCCAGCCAGCCGGCGCAGCGTGGGAACGAGAGGACGAGACGTCGCAATCCGTTTCTCTTCCCCATCTCGCTGAACTCGGAGTCTTCCGGTGAACGCCGCGGGTGATGACCCGGTCCAAAACCTAAGCAATCGATCTTTCCTAAGGCGGCGATTCATGAGAGCCGAACATCCAAGCCTAGCCCGCCGGCTGTTGCTGCAATGCCTTGCCTTGACTGCCGGAATGTTTACCGTAGGCGGCGCGTTTGCCGCGGAACCGACTCGAACGCCGCGGCAAACCCAGGGTCCTTTTTATCCGAACCGGCTCCCGCCGGACACCGACAACGACCTTCTGATCGTGAACGACTCCGTCACGCCGGCAGCCGGGGACGTGACGCATCTCACGGGACGGATTCTCGGCCCGGCCGGAGAGCCCGTTCCCAATGCCATCGTCGAAATCTGGCAGGTGGATCATCAGGGCATTTACTTGCACACCGCGAGTCCCAATCGTGAACGGCGCGACGAGAATTTCCAGGGCTTCGGGCGATGCCTGACCGGTCCAGGCGGCGAGTACTACTTCCGCACCATCAAACCCGTGCCTTATGCCGCCGGCGTCCAGCGCACGCCGCACATTCACGTCATCGTCAACAAAGGCGGGCAGCGGATGCTGACCACGCAGCTGTACGTCAAGGGCCATCCGTTGAATGAACAGGACTTCGTTCTCAAAGGCATCCGGGACAAGGCGGCTCGCGAATCGGTCCTGGTCGATTTCACGCCGGCCGCCGATTCGCGGATCGGGGGACTGACAGCACGTTTTGACATCGTGATCGGGAAAACTCCGGAAGCCCCCTTGGAAGACTAGCAGGGCGTCGGCAAAGGATTGCCGACCTACCCCGGCTTCTTTCTCCTCTTCTTTTGGCCGTATGTCGCTCGGCCAAAACAAATGTCAAAAAAAGCGTGCCGGATCGGGCTCTTTTCGAATTGGCGCAAGTCAAAGGGGAAGGGCTAACCCTTTCGGAGACTTTTTATGCCTAAGGATAACCCAACCAATAGTTACGAAGACTTTCTGCTGAACGAACTCGCGGGACTGAGCGGACTCGACGACGAAGAGATACGGGAGATTTTGAAGAAGATCGAGGAAGAGAAGGCTGAACACGAGAACGACGCCGCCGAGAAGAGACATTAAGCCGCTTTGTCGAGAGAAAACCCTGAAAAGCGGCCGTGGGCCTAAAAGGCGGAATACAAAAGCCCGGAACCGATTCCGGGCTTTTTCTTGGGCGAATCACGCCCCCACCGCTCAGCCGTGCGTCGTCGCTTTGAATTGCCTCAACAGCGCTCGCGCGGCACCTTCCGATGAGGCCGGGTTCTGTCCGGTAATCAAATGGCCGTCGGTCACCACATGTGATTTCCAGTTCTCGGCTTTCGAATAGTTGCCGCCATTTTCGCGCAACATGTCTTCCACCAGGAACGGAACCACCTCGGTAAGCCCGATTTCTTCCTCCTCGGTATTGGCGAAGCCGGTGACCGACTTTCCTCTCACCAGGGGAGATCCGTCCGCGGTCTTTGCATGGCGGAACACGCCCGGTCCGTGGCACACCGCGGCCACGGGTTTGCCGGCCGCGTACACGGCTTCGATCAATGCGATGGAATCCGAATCTTCGGCGAGATCCCACATGGGGCCGTGGCCGCCGGGATAGAACACGGCATCGTAATCGGCATCCGAGACTAGCGACAGCTTGACGGTGTGGGCTAGCGCGACTTTCGCGGCCGGGTCCTGGTTGAAGCGCATGATCGACTCGGTTTGCGCATCCGGATGAAAGCTTTTGGGGTCCACCGGCGGCTGCCCGCCCTCGGGCGAAGCCAGAGTAATGTCTGCGCCGGCATCGCTGAAGACGTAGTACGGCGCGGCGAATTCTTCCAGCCAGAATCCGGTTCTCTCGCCCGTCGTGCCGAGCCTATCGTGCGAGGTCAATACCATCAGGATGTTCATCGTCGTTTCTCCATTCAGCTTACGGCCAAGGCGATCTTGCCGAAGTGGGCGCCCCGCTCCATGTGGCGAAGGGCATCGGGCAACTCGCCGAACCGAAACACGCGGTCCACCACGGGCCGCATCCGGTGCTGCGCGATGGCCTCGTTCATGGCCTCGAACATCGCTCGACTGCCGACGAAGATGCCTTGCACGCACACGTTCTTCATCAGAATGGGCGTGGGATCGACCTGGCCGCCGCCGGACAGAACGCCGATCAGGCTGATACGCCCGCCCATGCGCACGGCTCGGAGCGATTGGCCGAGGGTGCCGGCGCCGCCGACCTCGACGACATGATCGACGCCAACGCCGTCGGTGAGTTCGCGCACGACATGGCCCCATTCGGGCGTGTTCTTGTAGTTGATGCCTTCCAAAGCGCCGAGATCGAGCGCTCGCGCAAGTTTTTCGTCACTGCTGGACGTGGCGATCACTCGCGCTCCGGACAGCTTCGCGAACTGCAACGCGAATAATGAGACGCCGCCGGTGCCCAACGTCAGCACCGTATCCCCCGCCTTGACCCGGCCCGAGGCGACCAGCGCATGCCAGGCGGTCACTGCGGCACAAGGCAAGGTTGCGGCCTCTTCGTCCGTGAGATGGTCCGGAACCGGAACGACGCCTTCCGCGTCGAGCACGACGTACTCCGCCGCCATGCCGGTATCACCGCCGCCCAGCGCGCTCTTGGTTTTCTCTTCGGTCAATTCGCCGTCCAGCCACTTGGGCATGAAGATGCCCGCGACCCGCTCCCCCGGCTTTAGGCGCGATACGCCCGGGCCGACGTCGACCACCTCGCCGACGCCGTCCGAGAGCGGCGTCATCGGCAAACGGAGATTCGGGTTATAGCTTCCGTTGACCAGCATCAGGTCGCGGTAGTTGAGCGACCACGCCCTCATTTTCAGAAGCACCTGCCCCGCGGCGGGCCGAGGCATCGGCCGCTCGACAAGAGCCAATGAATCGATGCCGAAGCCGCCTTGCAGTTCGTAGACCTTCATGAGTCGTCTCCTGATTCAAACTATACCCTGGTGTTATTCCAAATCGCCTTCAATCCGGAATTCATTGTCGTAGGGTGGGTTAGGCGCACATCAGCACTGACCGACCGCCGATCACTGCCCTTCGCGTGCGCCGTAACCCGCCGAGCGGCCTTCCATCGGTGGGTTAGGCGGAGCCTGTCCCGAGCGGAGACTAAAGCATTTTCATATCTACTGTACGGGCACTCGCGAGTAGGTCGGGAATCCTTCCCAATCGCAAACGGTCATCCGGGGAGCGCCCGAATGACCCTTCCAATCGCAAACGGCGTCTTCGGGAGCGCCGAAGCCCCCCTTCCCGACGCCACGTCCCGGCCGAGCGTCTTCGTCGGAAGGGTCGCGACTAAAGCGACCGTTTGCGATTGGGAAAGGATTGCCGACCTACGAATGCTTGAATCCATTCACCCGAGCCGAAGGCGCCAACGACGTCCGCCAAACTGGTTTTGCCGTACGAGCGCGATGAAAACGCTCTAGGGGCTAACCCGCCATCGATGGGTTTCGCTTCGCTCTACCCATCCTACGATGAATGTTCACTCGAATGCCGAACGGAATTAGGATCTAGGGTCGGTGTCCCCGCCCCGGCCGAATCCGATCTTATCCGGTTCGCGCGAGCACATCTCTTAATGGTCTGACCACGGTTTTGGCCGAGTGTCAGCAACACTGGCGACAATCAGAGAGTCGGGCCTTCCCGTCGACTCATTCGGCCCCCCCCGATCAACGGACGCGCTGCGCCGCAATATCACAAACTATTGACATCAACGGGAAGAACCGTACATTCGCTTTCCGCGGCGTCAACATAGATGATCCGGTCGACAGAATGCGCGAAATCCTGTTGGCGTATCGTTTTGGTGTTCACTTTCAAGCTTTTGAATCAAGTTTGGGGGGATCTCCTCATGTGTTGGAGCGGCGAAGCTTCGGCCATGTTAGCGACAGGCGGTTTTGCGACGGCAAGCTACTTGGCCTACAAAGGGGAAACACGGGAACTGTGGTTGCCCCTGACTTATTTTGCCTGCATGGAATTGTTGCAGGCCGCGACCTACGTATACATCGATCAGTGCGATACCCCGCAGAACCAGCTGCTGACCTGGCTGGGTTATCTGCACATCACGTTTCAACCCTTCTTCGTCAACATGGTCGCGCTGTACTTCATTCCTGCCCCGGTGAAGCGGCGAATCGGCGGGATGGTCTATTCGTTGTGCGGACTCGCCAGCGCGGCGATGCTGCTCAAGATGTATCCCTTTTCCTGGGCGAGAACCTGCATCCGAGGATACGAGGGATTTTGCGGGCCCGAGGTGTGTTCCCTGTCCGGCGACTGGCACATAGCCTGGCAGCTTCCTCTTAACGGCCTGATGTCGATTTATCCCGATAACCTCATCCCGTTTCAGTTCGGCCTGCACGGTTTTTCCTATTTCGCAGTGAGTTTTTTTCTGCCTTTCCTTTACGGATCATGGCGATTCGTCTCTCTTCATCTCGTCGTGGGTCCTTTGCTGGCCGACATTCTGACGCGCCATCCCAACGAACATGCCGCCGTGTGGTGTCTGCTGTCCATCGCCTTGTGCGTCTCCGTGATCAAGACGCCGCTGCGCCGCCTGCTGCGCGTGGAGCGATGGCCCGGATACCGGCTGTGTATGGAAAAGCCCTCTGCTGAAAACCGCGACACCCTCGACACGGCTTCGGCCTCGAACGGCGAGAGGACCGGTCCACTCCTTTTACGCAGGGAAAAAATAACTGACCGGAACCAACGGGTGGCTTAACCTTTGGCATTCACACTAGCCGACCAACTTCAGTGACACCAGTATCTTTCCGATCGATCATTGATATCGCTTGTCGGCTTATGAGCTAACATGAGCGGATTTGATGCGACACGCTCTATTAATCCGGCTTCTAAATCAGGCCGGGTTAATCCGGGGCCGGGATGCCCCGGCGCGGCGACAAGCGGCGTGAGCCCAGACCGGGCGTGTACCGCGGCCTGGGCTGCGGCCCTAAATACCGAGAGGGTATTTAGGGCCTGATTAATAATTTATTGTTGCGAACGCTCGGTGCTGGCACAGTTCAGCCGATGGTCGAGCTCCGTCGAATCTGGGGGGTAAGCGGAGTTGAAAATATGAATGCCAATATTTTGGTCGTGGACGATGAGCCATGCATTCGCGAGATGCTTGCCGAGTATCTCGGCAAGCACGGGTTTCGGGTTTGGCAGGCCGAGTCGGCCCTGAAGGCGCGCGAAGTTCTCCGAAGGGAAGCCATCGATCTCGCGGTATTGGACATCACGATGCCGGGCGAAGACGGGCTCAGCCTTGCCCGCCATATTCGGGAAAACCGGACGACGGCGGTGATCATGCTCACTGCTGCCGATTCGGTAACGGATCGAGTCGTCGGCCTTGAAATCGGGGCCGACGACTACCTCGCCAAACCGTGCGATCCCCGCGAGCTCTTGGCACGGATCAAAAGCGTCCTCCGACGCACCATAACTTCGGCGGCGGAACCGGATCAGGCCATAGCAGCAAGACCGGCGCAGCTCTTGCGGTTCGGCTGCTGCGAACTCGACCTGGAAAGCCATCGCCTGCTGAACGAGAGCGGCCGGGAACTGCCGATCACCAACGGGGAGTTCGACCTGTTGAAGGTGTTCGCAACCCATCCCAATAGAGTGCTGTCGCGCGATCAGATCCTCGATCTGACCCAGCGGCGGTCGTGGGACCCGTTCGACCGCAGCGTCGACATTTGCGTGACGCGGGTGCGCAAGAAGATAGAACCGAATCCGGAGCATCCGCGCTTCATCAAAACGGTTCGAGGCGTGGGTTACCGTTTCGTTCCCGACGGCGAATGATTCGACCGGCCATTCCCGTTCAACTCCGGCACTCCAGCGACATCAATCGACATCATGGGCATCTCCACATCGCTTACTCGGGCTACGCTGTACCGGATCGCCGCCGGGGTGACAGCCATCATCGCCCTGTCCACGGCGGTCACATACCACTTGCTGTACCGGGAAATCGAGCAGAGCGCTCTGGCGCGGCTGACCGACTACGGCGTCCAGCGGGCGCGCTATCACGAATCCCATTTCGCGTTTCTCAAGGGATTGCACGAGGTCGTGCGCCGGGATTTCGTGGAACGCTATTCCGCACCGCCCTCCCCCGATTTCGAACATCGGTTCGATGAGCTGATGAGCCGGTATCCGGACGGCGCGATGCGCAACAGCGAGAAGTTCTCCGACGTGGAACGTTATTCCACCGGCTGGATCCATCGCCGGGTGCAGCCCGATACGGAGTTCAAGCGACGCTGGATGCTGTTTTTCGATCTGTCCGAAAAATATAAGGGAACCTTCACCAGTCAATTCGCCAACTTCTACTTCATGCATCCCAGCCAACCCTCCGACATGGGCTACGACGATCCCGAACGCTCAGGACACGTGCGCTGGGCCTACGACACGCCGGCGGACTATGCGCTGGATCAACGCGAGTATTTTTATCTGGCCGATGCGGCGCACAATCCCGAGCGCAAAACGGTTTGGGGAGGCACCTACTATGAGCCGGCCTATAAGAAGATTCTGGTGCCGGGGGTAACCCCCGTGTACGTGGGCGGCGAGCATATCGCCAACATCGGCACCGATGAGATTCTCGACGAACTGGAGGCCAGCATTCGCCAGTCGGACATTGCCGGCGCCACCCATACCGTGTTCCGCGGCGACGGACGGCTGATCATCGATCCGTCATACATGGTCCAGATCTCGGAAAGCTTCGAAGGATTCAACATTCGCGACGCCCAGGACCCGCGGCTGAACGCGCTCTTGCGCTTGGCGACGGAGAGCGCGGGGCTGCCGCGTTCCGGCTTGGCCCCTGAAATCGACGAATACTACGCGATCAGCCGATTGCCCAGCACCGGCTGGTATTTCGCCTCGACCCTGCCGGGCGCCTTGGTCCGCGCCCAGGCGTTTCGCTCGGCGCAATGGGTGTTCTGGAGCGGCATCTCGTCACTCGCGTTTCTGCTCCTGATTTTGACCGCGATTTTGCGCCGCCAAATCGCCCAGCCCCTGAACCGGCTGCTCGCTGCCACCCGCAGCGTGGCTTCCGGGCAGGCGCCCGTCGCGAACCTGGGCGGGCGGGAAAATCCGCGCAACGAAATTGGTCAACTGGCCAATGCGTTCAATCACATGGTGGCTAAGGTCTCGGAGCGGGACATCGCGGTGCGCCGGGAAAAGGAGCGCTTTCGCGCCCTGATCGAGCATGCCGCCGACATCATCAGCGTGGTCGATGCCGAGGGCATCATCCGTTACGTGAGCCCCTCGGTCGCCGCGGTGTTGAATCTTCCCCCGGCGCATTACGTCGGCAGGAGCATCTTCGAGATCGTGCACCCGGAGGACGCCGCGGGAGTGGAACACGCGTATCGGGCCGCGATCGAGAACCCCGGCGCCCCCATCGAGCGCCTCGAATACCGGGTCCGGCATGCCAACGGCGAGTGGCGGGTGTTCGAAGCCACGGGCACCAATCAGCTCGACAATCCCTCGGTGGAAGGAATAGTCGTCAATGCCCGCGACATCACCGAGGCCGTCAAGGCGGAAGCCGAGATCGCCCGTCAGCGCGACACGCTCTATCAGCGGGAAAAGCTCGCGGCGATGGGTTCGCTCCTGGCCGGGGTGGCGCATGAACTCAACAATCCCCTCTCCATCGTGGTGGGGCGGGCCATCATGCTGGAGGAAGAGGCAGGAAACGAAACCACGGTGGCGGCCGCCGGGAAAATCCGCGCCGCCGCCGAGCGCTGCGCCCGCATCGTCAAGACGTTTCTCGCGATGGCCCGCCAGCACACGCCGCAGCACACGGCGGTTCGGCTCAACCGGGTTATCGAGGATTCCCTGGAAATCCTGAGCTATAGCCTGCGCACAGGCGGCGTCGAGGTCGTCACCGACCTGGCGAAGGACCTGCCGGAGATCGCCGCCGATGCCGACCAGCTGCACCAGGTGTTCATCAACCTCCTCATCAACGCGCAGCAGGCCCTGGCCGACCAGCCCGAGCCCCGCCGCCTGTGGATCCGCTCGGGCCACGACCCGGCGGCGAACGCCCTGTGGGTGGAGGTGGCGGACAACGGTCCCGGCATCCCGGAAGCCATTCGCTCGCGGATCTTCGATCCCTACTTCACCACCAAGCCGGTCGGCAGCGGCACCGGGGTGGGCTTGGCGGTCAGTCTCGGCATCGTCGAAGCCCATGGCGGGAGCCTGAGCGCCACCTGTCCGCCCGCGGGCGGGGCGGTGTTCACCGTGCGGCTGCCGGTGCAGGCGGCGGATGCGGTCGAAGCCGACACGGCGGCGCCGGAGCCGCCGGAGAGCGGACGCGGACGCATCCTGATCGTCGACGACGAACCGGAGGTGAGCGCTTTGCTGGCGGACATCCTGGCGAGCGACCGGCACGGCGTCGACGTCGCGGCGAGCGGTCGGGAGGCCTTGCGCCTGCTGGGCAATAACGGCGGGTATGCGGCGATTCTGAGCGATCTCCGGATGCCGGAGATGGACGGCCCGGCGCTGTACCGGGAGATCGAGCGGCGCTGGCCGGAACTGGCGCGGAAGGTCATTTTCGTCACCGGCGACAGCTTGAGCCCCAACGTGCAGGTATTCCTGGACGCCGCCCGCTGTCCGGTCATCGAAAAACCCTTCGTGCCGAAGGACGTGCGTCAGAAGGTCGCGCAGGTGGAGAACGGCGGAGGCACGATCCGATAAGAACCGATCCCGATAGGCTCTCGAAACCCTTCGGTGAGCCACGGGGCGAGCGGCCTGCGATCTCGGGCAACCGACGACCGGCTCGACCCGCTCGATCCAAAAAAACAAGAAGACATCCGATGCTTCATTCGATTTCCCCCTATCCGGAAATGCGCCTGGCGTGTCTTGCTGTTCTCGGACTGCTGCCGGCGCTGTCGGCGGTCGCAGGCGACCTTCCCTCCGGCACGCCCCCGCTCTACAACCTGAGTGCCCATGTCGATCTGGTGTCCAGTTACGTCGTTCGCGGCTTTACCACGACTTACTTCAACGGAGAGCCTTTGGGCAACGCGTCCGCCGACGCGCCGGAATCCGAAGATCCGGTCTTGCAATGGGGCGCCGATTTGAAATTCGCTTCCGGATGGTATCTGGGCTACTTCGGCTCCATGATCAACTATTCCTACCTGCGCCTGGGCCAGGCCTACTCGAACCGGAGCGTCAGCGTATTCGACGACGAGAAATCGATAGAGCACGATATTTACGGCGGCTATCAACTGCCGCTGGGCGAGTTCACGATCACAGCGGGATTGACCGGGTATCTTTACACCAACAGCCGCCACGCCGAGACCCTGGAAAGCAGGGTCGGCATCGGGTACGGCGACTTCAGCCTGTTTTCGCAAACCCTGATGAACGATTCCCTTCTGGGCAACGCGGGCGACACCTACTGGACTCTCAACTATCGCCGGGTTCTGCCCTGGAATCTGAACTTCAACGCCACCCTCGGCTGGTTCAGCTTCCGCCGCGAAGGGAAGTTTTACGGGACGCGGGACACCTATTTGAAGACCGATTGCCCTCCGGACAGCGCCATGAACGTGACCGGCTGCTATCCGGGCAAATTGCCCGTCAGCAATACCTTCGGCCACGTGATTCTGCAATTGAGTTACCTGGTTCCCAATCTGCCGGTGTCCCTGGGCGTGACGGGCATCTTGGGCGGATACAACCGCTTCGGCGTTGCGCAGGAGAACGATATCATCGGGTCGATCAGTCTGTACTACGAATGAATCAATCCGAGGCGGTTTCGATTTCCGCTGGCCTATCGAAGCCGCCGTCTGTTTAGAGCGTTTTTCATCCCGGCGTACGGCTTCGTGTCGGGCGGGAAGAACGTAGATACCGTCTTAGAAATCACGATGCAAGCCCATGATTGGGATCGAACGGTCGGCCGGACTTAAGGACGCCGTAGGCCAGGACGAGGA